>NZ_AXWQ01000005.1:300000-462168 GCF_000482745.1 Oleidesulfovibrio alaskensis DSM 16109
CGACACGGCTTTAAGCGTGGCCGTACGCAGTGCCGTACCCGTAAGGTTGAGCATGGGATTCTCCACATTGCAGCCTGTGAAGATTTTTCCGGAGCGGGTAAGCACAGCAGCGCCCACCGGCACTCTGGAATACGGCGCATAGGCATTGATAGCCGCTGCCGTGGCCTGTTTTATCAGTTCGGCACGCTCTTCGGGCAACAGTTCCGGCACAAACCATTTTCGGTAAATGCGGTCATACTCACCGTTGCGCATAACTTCCAGCATGCCGTCGTTGATTAACTTGAGCAGTTCAGGCTCTTCGCGGTTCACCGCATAAAAAACGTCGGTGACACGCAGCGGAGTGCCGACGGTGGTTATCCCGCCCAGCTTCAGCTTTTCTATATAATAGTACGCCGTGCGCTCCGGCCCGCCGTATGCCACAACTTCGTCCCTGTACAGGGCCCGCAGGGCATCCACCTTGGTATTGAACAGCTTGACGTTAAGCCCGCCGAAGCCTTCCAGCACACGCTGCTGAAACGACCCTTTTTCCACAGAAACAGTCTGCCCGCGCAACAGGCGCACATTGCCCACGCGGTTATGATTTTTGGTAAACAGCATAACCCGCGCAGGCAGGGTGGGACGTTCTGTGAAGCGGTACAACAACTCACGCTGAGCTGTCTTGGCCATGCCGGATGTCACCGTGATATTTCCGGCGGAAAGTTCCACCAGCACCTGATCCCACGAAAGCGGACGCATGATCAGCTTCACCGGCTTATCCCGCAGGACAGCTTTAAGCAGGTCCACATCAAACCCCGTGGGAATGCCCTGCGCTTCTTCAAAGGAAAACGGCGGAAACTCTCTGTCAAAACCGTATATCACTTTAAGCGGTGCCGCCTGCAACGGAAAAGCAAACAGCCAGCAGAACAGCCACACAGTGCAGAACAGCGCACAGAAACGCACCATGTGCGACGGACGCGGTATGGCGGCAATAACAGATTTCGGCATGAACAAACCCCGTAGTTGAGTAGACAGCACTATAGCAATAATCCGGCCACCGGCAGTGTGCACCGGTTCACCTGTTCTATTCGGCAGATACGGCAGGGAGTTTAGTGCTGAAACATTGCACACCGCTCTGTATGCTACCCGCCCGGGCCGGCGGTGGCAACCGCTGCAGCAGCCGTTGCCGGCATACCGGCCATATGCTACTGCGGCATTACAAGGAGCCGGTATGTTTTCTGAACATCTGAAAGACATTGCGGTATCGCTGGGCAACACCCTGACGGAACGCCGCATGACGCTGTGCACCGCGGAATCCTGCACCGGAGGGCTTGCAGGAGCCGTCCTTACCGCCGTGGCGGGCAGTTCGCGCTGGTTCAGAGGCGGTGTCATAGCGTATGCCAACGACGTGAAACAGCATATTCTGGGAGTAGACGCGGCAGTGCTGCAGCAGCACGGGGCCGTCAGCGCACAGGTTGTGGAATCCATGGCCGCGGGTGCGTGCCGCCTGCTGCAATGTACTGCAGGCATCGCCGTTTCCGGCATTGCCGGCCCTGACGGGGGCACCCCGCAGAAACCGGTGGGCACAGTATGGATAGGCTGGCACTGTCAGCAAAAAACAACAAGCCGCGTATTTCTGTTTTCCGGCAACCGCGACGCGGTAAGGCTGCAGACAGTGGAACAAGGCCTTCTGGGGCTTATGGAAATGCTGAAATGACCGCACCGGAAATAACAGAAAAATGTCCGGCTGTATCTTTACACAACCGGACACCGTAAACCGTTCTTCAGCCGTGGCTCATGCGATGCGGCTCCGCCTGCCGCACCGGAGCGCCGCTCATTGGCGCAAAGCAAGAGACGCGAACTGACTGCATGTGAACAGCAGCTTCCAGCGTTCGTGTTCCGGCACGGCCAGCGTGTCGGGAAAGGTCTGCTGCTGCAGGACAGGCGGCGGAGCCTCATGTCTGTTGATAAACTCCTGCCGTGTTTCAGCAAAACCGTAACCTTTCAGCTTTAAGGCATAGGTCAGCGGATTTTCCCGCACCGGCAAAGGCAAAGCTTTATCACCAGCAGGCAGATCAGTACGGGCAAGAAGACTTTCCACCGCTGCAGCGTACTGCCCGCCCAGCACCAGATGATTCTGAAAAAACTGAAGGGTGTACCTGTTCAGCGAAAAAAAATCGAACAGCATATTGGAATGGGAAACAGCCAGAAAGCCGCCACGCTTTACAATCCGCCGGAGCTGCGAATAAAATTCATGCTCTTCTTCCGGCGTAAAATAAGCAATGACGTTGAACGCCAGCACTCCGTCCAGAGAATCTGAAGGAATTTCTGCCAGATACTCAACTCCGGCAGCCTTCAGATTCTGCCCGGGCAGCGGCATGGCGCTCTCAATCAGGCGTCTGCGCACCTGATCAATCATTTTTTCTTCTTTGTCACATGCCAGTACTTCGGCGCCCGCCTCTATCAATAACGGCAAAAACGCGCCTTCACCACACCCGAAATCAAGAATCCGCATGCCCTGCCGCAACTCAGGCAGCAAGGAAACCAGCACCTTCATCCTGTGCTGATGGTAGGGGTTGGTCATTTCTTCGGTATAACCGGCCG
Organism: Oleidesulfovibrio alaskensis DSM 16109; assembly: GCF_000482745.1. Classification (NCBI taxonomy): domain Bacteria; kingdom Pseudomonadati; phylum Thermodesulfobacteriota; class Desulfovibrionia; order Desulfovibrionales; family Desulfovibrionaceae; genus Oleidesulfovibrio; species Oleidesulfovibrio alaskensis. Next base: position 302,581 of record NZ_AXWQ01000005.1, read on the forward strand.
TCCTCTCACTCCAATCTACATTTCTGCTGTTCATTGCGCTTGGCCCTTTCACTTCAGCTGTCCGGCGGCAGGGCGACCGGAACTGTGTACATGCCGCATGACCGGAAACCGGCCCGCAGACGGCGGCAAGCTGCCACAAACCTTACGCCGCGGGCCATTCCGGCATCACAGAAGCTCAGCTTTCAATCAGGCGGAATAATCTCCGCGATTGATTTTAAAGCGTTCCGTGACGGTCATCACTTCCAGTTCGTCCACTATGCGGCCCATACCGGGATGGCGTTCTGCCAGATCGGGTACGGCATCACGGATGCGGGCAACCTCTTCGCCGATACCCTCCAGTGTGCTGTAAGCAGAGCGCAGATCGGCGTTTCCGCCTTCTCCTGCGATCATGCGGGAATAATTTTCCCAGTCGTCCAGCACCCCGCCCAGCGTGTCCGCCACGCCGGAAAGCGGTACAGCCCCCTCTGTCTGACCGGTCTGCTGCACCATAAGCAACGGATTGACCGATCCCGCTCCGGGGGGCGGCAGAACAGATTGCGCTGCAGCGCCCTGTGCCCCGCCCTGCAACTGGCCCGCAAGCAGCGAATCAAAACCGGCAGCCGCGCCGCGCGGCTTCTTTCTGGCTTCTTCCTGCTGCTGCAATGCCTGCAGTTGTTCATTTGTTATTTTCATAGCCTGCCCCTGCTGTTAGGGTTTTGACCGGAATGTAGCAATAAGTCTGCCAACAGGCAGTACAAATATAAGCACTTGTTATTATGATAATTTTATAACAACAACGGGAAAAAAATACCAGCACTGCCTGCTTCTGCGGAAATTGTTACGGCAGAATTTACGTCATGTCTATTGCACCCGCGCCACGAACCCGTTATATTATAAGAAAGAATAATATCCGCGCGTTAAAGCTCGCGGTTTAAACAAGTACCAAGGAGGCCCCTATGCCCGCCATCAACAAGATACTCTGCGCAGTTGACTTTTCCAGCCACAGCAAGGATGTGGCCGAACATGCACGCCTGTTTGCCAAGTCTCTGGGAGCAGAAGTCATTGTTGTCTATGCCGCTCCTTCCCTCAGCCAGTATGTGGGCTTTCATGTGCCCACGGCTTCCATTGAAACACTGGTCGGTGAAATTGTAACCGGCGCGGAAAAAACCATGGAAGCTTTTGTGTCTGAAAACTTTGCCGATATCAATGCATCGGGACGCGTTGTCACCGGTTATGCGGCAGAAGAAATACTGGACGTGGCCGAAGCCGAAAAGGTGGACATGATCATCATGGGCACCCACGGACGCAAGGGCATCGACCGCATTCTGTTCGGTTCTGTGGCTGAAAAGGTGGTAAAGAGCGCCAGCATGCCTGTGCTCACCATCCGGCCCGAAATCGAAGACTAGCAGCAGCGGACGCCTTGCCCTGACGCAAAAGGTGGATTATCCAGAGGGGCGGTTCTCACGAACCGTCCCTTTTTTTGCTACAGTTCCATACCTGCAAAGGAGCACCCCCATGACTGAACCCGCAAAGCGGGAAGATTCCGGGCTGCCTGAGGCCGTTACAGCCATACGGCCAGAGGTGGCGGCATTCAAACCATACGCGCCCGGCCTTTCCATTGATGAAATCAAGGAACGCTACGGACTTTCCCAGGTCGTGAAAATGGCCAGCAACGAAAATCCGCTGGGCACCTCGCCGCTGGTTCAGCAGACACTGCGTACCCATGCAGACCTTGCCTTCCGGTATGTCCAGTCCGGCAATCCCCGGCTGGTCAGCGCCATTGCCCGGTCTTTCGGCGTTGCTGCCGAAAGCGTGGTCACCGGCAACGGCTCTGACGAGGTGATAGACCTTATCATTCGGGTCAAGGCCCGCCCCGGAAAGCACAACATTGTCGCATTCAATCCCTGCTTCAGCATGTACGAGCTGCAGACGCGCTTCTGCGGTGTAGAGTTCCGGCAGGTACCGCTGCGTGCCGACTTCAGTTTCGACTACGACGCTTTTGTCGGCGCCGCTGATGCCGACACGGCCGTCGCATTCATCACCACGCCCGACAACCCGTCCGGCTACTGCCCCCCGGTCGAAGAAATAATCGATCTTGCGCGGCGTCTTCCTTCATCATGTCTGCTGGTAGTGGACGAAGCCTACATGGATTTTGCCGATGACCCTGCCGCCCACTCTGTTCTGCCGCACCTGACAGAATTTCCCAATGTGGCAGTGCTGCGTACTTTTTCAAAAAGTTACGGGCTGGCCGGTCTGCGTCTGGGTTTCGGCGTTATGCATCCCGCCCTTGCTGACTATGTAAAAAGGGTGCGGCTGCCTTTCAGCATCAACATACTGGCAGAGTACGCAGGCATAGCGGCACTGCAGGACACCACATTCCACGCGCAGACCCTGCGTGTAACCCGCGAAGGCAGAACCTATCTGACCGGCGCGCTGACCGGGGCCGGATGCACGGTGTACCCTTCCGCAGCCAACTTCATCATGTTCGCGCTGCCGGAAAACTGCCCGCATGATGCGCGCGCGGTATTCGAGGCACTGCTGCGCCGCGGTATCATCATACGTCCGCTAAGCAGCTACAACCTGCCGCAGTGTCTGCGGGTCAGCATAGGCAACAGGCACGAAAACGAGCTGTTCATAGCTCAGTTCAAGGAGCTTCTCCGTGGCTGAACACATCATTGTCACACTGGACGGCCCCGCCGGAGTGGGTAAAACCACGCTGGCCCGCAATATAGCCGAAGAGCTGGGCATAGCGTATATGGATACCGGAGCCATGTTCCGCAGTATAGGCTGGAAACTGGGCAATATGGTGGAATCAGTGCCACCTGCCGAAATAGAAAAGAAACTTGCCGGATTCCGCTTTTCATTATCCGGAGCCGGGGCTGCCACGCAGCTTTCGCTCAACGGCACACCCGTGGGGGATGAAATCCGCACCGAAGAAGTTGCCCTGCTGGCCTCTGCCGTGGCAACGCTGCCAGTGGTCCGCACCTTTCTGAAAAAAACCCAGCAGAAACTCGGCAGTGAAGTTTCTCTGGTGGCGGAAGGACGCGACATGGGAACCGTCATCTTTCCCGCAGCCAGATACAAATTTTTTCTGGATGCCACGCCCGAAGAACGGGCACGCCGCCGGTACGAGCAGCTCACGGCTGCCGGTGAGACACCGGACCTGAAGGCCCTGACGGATCAGATACGCAAACGCGACCATCAGGACCGCAGCCGGGTGGTCGCACCGCTGCGCCCCGCAGACGACGCCATAATTATTGATACAACCGAACTGGATGTGCAGGGAGTTTTTGCAGCCATAATGAGCAAACTCAAATAACCGGACGCACATTTTCTGTATGCCGAAACGCCTGCATCAGCAGGCGTTTTTGCTTTCAGCCTATGTTAATACCGGTTATCTGTTGACAGGATATTGCACTCCGGATAAACATACAATTAAGAATGTATAACTACCGGAGGCACTCACCATGGCCGCAAGACAGCCTGTCATCCTTGCAGCGGATAACCTTGACCAGCTGCTTACTGATACCTGCAGGCAGATCAACGAAACCGCGCGCCGTTGCCCCGCAGAAAGCACACCGCCTGTTCCGCGGGGTTTTGCGATATTTTCCTTCATCATGCCCGCCGCCATCATCGGCGTAACGGCTGCCGTGCTGTATGGCACGGCACCTTTGCTGCTCGCCGTATCCGGCGTGGCGGCCTTTCTCATCATGATGTGCAAACCCTGTCACAAGGGATTGCGCCCGGCCGCTGCCCGTGCATCGGCCGCCATACAAAACATGCTGAATGCGGACCACAAGCCATACGGCTGGCATCCCGCCGCTCCGGCGCTGTGCCCCGTGCGCTGCACCCAGCGCATCGGACGCAAATTCAGGTCATAACGGCGTCCCCCAGACTCCAGCCGTTTGACATACTGCCCTCTCCCTCCCTTCACAGGGCAGCACGCTCCTCGTACGGCCGGTCCCGCCCCAGCGGGACCGGCCTGCATTTTTACCGGACACAACAAAGCCCGCTTTGCAGCGGGCCTCATTGTTAATCTGCTTTCTAGCGTTTCCTGCGGGCAGGCTTGGGCAATATCATATTAAGCACTACACCGGTGATACCGGCCAGTCCTATACCTTTTATGGAAAACTCACCGGCATGAAAGGCCATGCCGCCTATGCCGAAAACCAGTATGACAGAAATAATGGCAAGGTTGCGCGGCTCCATGAGATCCTGCTGAGCACGCACCAGCGAATTGACCCCCACAACAACAATGGCGCCGAAAAGCAGAATCATGATACCGCCCATGACCGGCGTGGGTATGGTCTGCAGCAGCGCGCCGAGCTTGCCCACAAAGGCCAGCAGAATGGCGGTTATGGCAGCCCATGTCATGATACCGGGGTTGAACGAGCGGGTCAGCGCCACAGCTCCGGTCACTTCGGAATAGGTGGTGTTGGGAGGACCGCCCAGCAGAGAGGCAAACATGGTGGCAATGCCGTCACCAATCATGGTGCGGTGCACGCCGGGTTTATCTATGTAGTTTTTACCGGTCACCGAACTGATGGCCAGCACGTCTCCCACATGCTCGATGGCGGGGGCAATGGCCACGGGCACGATGAAGATGATGGCCTCGATATTAAACTCGGGTGCCACAAAGCTGGGCACGGCCAGCCACGGGGCTTCTATGACCCGGGTAAAGTCCACCATACCGTAAGCCAGCGCCGCCGTGTATCCGGCAGCAATACCACAGATGATAGGAATAAGACGGATGACACCGCGGCCGAACATGGAAGCGCCGATGGTGGCAACAAGCGAAATCATGGAAACAACCAGCGCATCATTGCGCGCAAAAAGCTCCGCCGAACCGTCACCTGTTTTTCCCAGCGCCATGAACACCGCTGCAGGTGCCAGCACCAGCCCGATAACCATGATGACGGGACCGGTGACAATGGTGGGCAGCACTTTGTCCAGAATCTGCGTACCCTGAATTTTAATCATCGTGCCCAGCAGCACATACAGCAGCCCCGCCGCAACAAGTCCGCCCATGGTTGCAGGTATACCCCAGGTGGCTACCCCGTGAATGATGGGGGCGATGAATGCAAACGAAGATGCAAGGAAAATAGGCACCTGCCGTTTGGTAATCAGCTGAAAGACCAGCGTGCCCGCTCCGGCGGTGAACAGCGCCACGTTAGGGTCAAGCCCCGTAAGCAAGGGCACAAGCACCAGCGCGCCGAAGGCCACAAACAGCATCTGCGCACCTATCAGACTGTCTTTAAGCCTGAAAGAATATTCGGTCGATTCGCTCACCACACTCCCTCCGTGTAAACCCAGATAATCCGTTACTCACAGCAAGGGCGGCCCTTTTTCGCAAAGCGCCACCCTCATATTCCAGCCCTTGGCCCAAAAAAAGAGCATTTCTGCAACGGGTGGGCTTTCACCGCCGCTGCAAAAATGCTCTGTCGCGTTCAGACGCGCAGATACCTATTTGGTACCGAAAATCTTGTCACCGGCATCTCCGAGACCAGGCAGGATATAACCGTTCTCATTCAGGCAGTCATCCACTGCGGCCACATAGATGTCCACGTCGGGGTGAGCATCCTGCACACGCTTGATGCCTTCCGGTGCAGCCACCAGAAAAAGCCCGCGGATCTGTTTGCAGCCTGCTTTTTTCAGCAGGTCGATGGTTGCCACCAGCGTACCGCCGGTAGCAAGCATGGGATCGATGATGATAGCCTGACGCTCTTCGATATTATTGGCGAGCTTGGTATAGTACGTCACCGGTTCAAGGGTTTCTTCGTTGCGGAACATGCCCACAACGCTGACCTTTGCGCCGGGAATCATATCAAGCAGCCCGTCCAGCATACCCAGTCCGGCACGCAGGATGGGAACAACGGTAATTTTTTTACCCTTGATCTGCTCGACTTCCACAGGGCCGGCCCAGCCTTCAACCTGTGTCTTTTCCGTTTCAAGGTCCTTGGTTGCTTCATATGTAAGCAACCGGCACACTTCGTTGGAAAGTGCGCGAAACTCGGCCACCGGCACATCGCTCTGGCGCAGCCTGCCCAGTTTATGTTTGACCAGCGGGTGGTCCACCGCGTAAACAGCCACTCTCGGTCTCCTTAAAGAGATTGCGTTGGTTCAGATGTTCGCATTTAAACTTTATCCGGATATGTGTAGTATGGTGAAAGATTTTCGTCAAGGACAACATGAAAAATTGACACAACACACTGAAAATAAAAGCACTTCTTCCGGAAAACCCCTGCTTGACTGCATGGTCTCCCCGCAGGCCGCGGGTGAACGTGCCGACAGGTTTATTGCCGCAGCGCTGGCCGGAGACGCCATATCGCGCGGAAAAATCCAGCGCGCCATAAGCGACGGACAGCTTCTGATTGACAATACTGTCTGCACCAGCCCGAAGACAAAACTTAAAAGCGGACAGCACATTGTTTTCAGCATGGAAGCCCCTGCCGCCTGTGTCTCGCCCGAAGAAGGCGAGCTGGAGGTACTCTACCGCGATGCACACATGCTGGTAATCAACAAGCCTGCCGGATTGACGGTACACCCCGCCCCGAGTTGCCCCGAAGGCACACTGGTACACAGATTACTGCACCACTTTCCCGAACTGGAGGCACAGGAAGGATTTCGTCCGGGAATCGTGCACAGAATAGACAAGGATACCAGCGGCCTGCTGTTGATCGCCCTGACGGAACAGGCACGGCTGGCACTTTCCGACGCTTTTGCCGGACGCCGGATACACAAAGAATATCTGGCACTTGTAAAAGGCATTCCGGAAGGCGACAGCGGTGAAATTGACGCACCCGTAGGCCGGCATCCCACACATAAAACCCGCATGGCCGTCGTACGCGGCGGTCGCGAAGCCCTTTCCACATGGCGGGTGCTGCTCGCCGACCCCCATGGCGGTGGCGGAACAGGCTGGACGCTTGTGGCGGTGCGTATTCATACCGGCCGGACTCATCAGATACGCGTCCACATGCAGCATACAGGACACCCGTTATGGGGCGATGCACTTTACGGCGGTATGCCCGGCAGAGAAGAACTTCAGACCACACCGGCTCTGGCGCAGACGGCAACCCGCCAGATGCTGCACGCATGGAAAATATCCTTCGACCATCCGGTCACCGGAGCCTCCATGCAGTTCACCCTGCCGCCCCCTGCCGACTTCGGCACACTTATCCGCGATCTGGGCTCGCGCTGCCAGCGTGTGGTCATCACCGGCATGCCCGGCTGCGGCAAGTCTGCCGTGCTGGGGCTGCTGCGTGACCGCGGCATACCCGTATGGAGTGCCGACGCCTGTGTCGCGTCGCTCTACGCCGCAGGCGGCGACGCGTGGCACGGCCTGAGGGGCAGGTTCGGAGACCGCTTTGTACCGGACGAATCTTCTCCCGTGGACAAACAGGCCCTGCTAAAAGCCATGCAGACCGATGCGGCCATACGGCGCGAAGTGGAAGACATAGTTCATCCGGCTGTACGCCATAATCTGGAACAATTCTGGCTGGCGCACACCGGTGCCGCGCTGGCCGTGGCAGAAATACCTCTTTTTCTTGAAACAGGCTGGAAAAAAGAAGCCGACGTGCTGGTGGGCATATTCACCCCGATGCACATGCGGCAGCAGCGTCTGCGGGAAAAACGCGGATGGACCGACGCAACCATAGCGTCCATGGATGCATGGCAATGGCCGGAAGCGGACAAAATGCGCGCCTGCGGCATGATTCTGGACAATTCCGGTCCGGAGACAGAACTACCCCGCAAGACGGCGGCGCTTGCCGCACAACTGGCAGTGCTGCGCATGCACAGACTGGACAGACTGGAAGCCCGCGCCAGAACACTCTGGAGTGTTCCACCCGGCGGGCGGAAGTGATAGGATACTCTTTGCGCAACATGCATACGCTGCCCGCACACACGGCATAACGGAGCTGCCATGTTTCCCATCCGCGATTCCATTCCGCGCGTCCACAAACCATGGGCCGTATGGAGCATACTGCTGCTCAACATCGCCGTATTCATGCTGCAGCAGGGCATGACGGAACAGATGCTTGTGAGCTTTCTGCACCTGTACGGCGTGGTGCCCGCCCGCTTTACCTCACCGGAATGGGCACTTTTTGCCGGCTATCCGCGTGGGGGGTATATCGCATTTCTCACCCACATGTTCATTCACGGCGGCTGGCTGCACATTATTGCAAACATGTGGACGCTGTGGATTTTTGCCGACAACATTGAAGACGTGATGGGACCGGTGCGGTTTGTGCTCTTTTATCTGGCATGCGGGCTGTCAGCCACTGTCGTGCATATTCTGTTCAACGCCGATTCCACCATACCGGTGGTCGGCGCTTCGGGCGCCATTGCCGGAGTAATGGGGGCCTATCTGCTGCTTTACCCCCATGCAAAGGTGTTCACGCTGATCCCCGTGCTGTTTTTTCCGCTGTTTTTCGAGCTTCCGGCCGCCATCTATCTGGGCATATGGTTTCTGACGCAGTTTTTTTCGGGGGTCACCAGCATAGTGGCCCCTCAGCAAGGGGGCGGTATAGCATGGTGGGCGCATCTGGGCGGGTTTGCAGCCGGTATTGTGCTGCTGCCCTACTTCCGCCGCAATGACCGCTGTTACTTCTGCTACCGGCCGGATCCCGCGCGGCGTACCGCGGTGGTAGAACCGCCCCGCCGCGGCTGATGTCTGCCTGCCCCGCACTGCGCGTAAATACACGCTCCGGTCAGCGACCGCTTTCGTTGACTTGCCCCCCCGTATGCAGCATAACTACGTTCCGCCGACGGCGCTGCTGTCCATATTCCGCCCTGCACCGGTCCGGTCCGGCGCCTGTGGCAGCGGAGCGGCAGAAAACCGGCTCCTGCCGGTCTCCGCAGCACGCACATGATCTCCGCACGGGATCATGTGCCTACGGCTTTGCCGGAAACTGTTTCTGCGCCGCGGTAAATTCGCAAGTGGGGTTCACACATGCTTGAAATAAAAAATCTTCGTGTGAAGATCGGCGATGTTGAAGTGCTTAAAGGCATCAACCTGCACATCAACGACGGCGAAACCTTCATTCTGTTCGGTCCCAACGGCTCCGGCAAAACCACGCTGCTGATGACGCTGATGGGCTTCGGCAATTATACCGTCACCGGCGGGCAGATACTTTTCAAAGGGCATGACATCACGCATATGCCCATGTACGAACGCGCCCGCCTCGGCATCGGCATGTCGTTCCAGCGTCCTCCCACCATCCACGGGCTGAAAACCCGCCACATGGTCCGCATGTGCGGACAGGGACGTGAAGTGGATGTGGACGGGCTGGCCCGCAAGGTCAATTTTGAAAATTTTCTTGAGCGCGACATCAACGCCGGTTTTTCCGGCGGCGAGATCAAACGGTCCGAGCTGCTCCAGCTTATGGCCCAGCAGCCCGACCTTGTTCTTTTTGACGAACCGGAATCCGGTGTCGACCTTGAGAACATGGCTCTGATAGGCAAAACAGCCCGCCAGCTGCTTGACGGTGTGCCCCCCGCAAGCTGCAGCATGAAAGAACACCGCGCCCGCTGTAAAACCGCCGGACTCATCATCACGCATACCGGCTATATTCTGGAATATGTCAACGCCGACCGCGGACAGGTCATGTACAATGGCCAGCTGTGCTGCGAAGCCCGCCCCCGTGACATTCTGGACCATATTTCCAAGCACGGCTACGAAGAATGCCTGCGCTGTCTCACCCCTACAGAGGGCACAATCAGGGAGACCATGTAAATCATGAGCAAGATAGATCTTTCGCGCTACGCCTTTGACGGCGGCACCGCCGATTCCATTGCCGACCTGACCACCCTTTCCAGCGAAGACAAACAGCGCCTTCTGTACGCCGGTATCGACGTGAACCAGAACAAGCTGGGCGGCAGCTTCATGCACATGAACCACTCGGGTGTTCACTGCCAGAGCCGGCAGGAAGGCCTTGAAATCATGGATATCAAGGACGCGTACAACAAGTACGACGGGCTGCCCGAATACTGGTGGAAAATGGTCGATCCCGACAAGGACGAATTTACCAGAGCTGCACACGAACACCTGCATGGCGGCTACTTTATCCGTGCCCGCAAGGGCGTTAAGGTACAGGACCCCGTGCAGTCGTGCCTGTTTATCAAAGACAGCGGCCTTGCCCAGAACGTGCATAACATAGTCGTTGTGGAAGAAGGCGCCGAACTGCATGTGCTTTCCGGCTGTGCCACCGCTCACGGAGCCAAAGACACCGCCCATATGGGCATATCTGAATTTTATGTGAAAAAAGGCGGCAAGCTGACGTTCACCATGATTCATAACTGGGGCGACGATACCGCCGTCCGCCCGCGCTCCGGCGGCGTGATGGAAGAAGACTGCGTGTTTCTGTCCAACTACGTGCTGCTCAAGCCCGTCAGAGACCTGCAGATGTACCCCAGCATCACGCTGAACGGTTCCGGTTCCGTGGCGCGGTTCAACTCCGTCATGGTAACCCCTCCCGGCAGCTATGTGGACGCAGGCAACCGCATCATTCTTAACGCCCCCGACACACGCGCCGAAATCATCGCCCGTACGCTGACCACCGGCGGAACCGTCATCAACCGCGGATTCATCGGCGGCTACAATGTGCCTGCCAAAGGGCATCTGGAATGCAAAGGCCTTATTCTGGGTGGCGGACGCATCCATGCCATTCCCGAACTGGATGCCACCATCGACGGTGTGGAGCTGTCTCACGAGGCGGCCGTGGGCAAAATTGCGCAGGAAGAAATTGAATACCTGATGGCCCGCGGGATGGACGAAGACGAAGCCACCTCCACCATTGTCCGCGGCTTTCTTAATGTGGACATCATGGGACTGCCGCACGAACTGGAAGACGCCATCCGCCAGCAGATAGATCAGCTGGATGCCGGCGACGCCATGTAACCGCCCGCAGTTATCGCAGCACCGCTTGCAAGGCCCCGCGCATGTCGCGGGGCTTTCCTTATGCGGCGCCGGTTGCACGCCTGCGGGTATTTATCTATTGTCGCGCAGACCGGAAACGGCTCTGTCCCGCCTCCGGCCGTTTCAATTCATTACAAGGACCTGATCATGCCGGGGTACAAAGCTCATCTGGCAGGGGGTGCCGCCGTAGCGGGCGGGGCACTGGGCGGCCTGCTGTATTGCGACATCATATCGGCCTCTCCGCTCACGCTGGCGGCGTTGTTTTCGGTGGCACTGCTGGCCACCATGTTTCCCGATACCGATACAGAATCCAAAGGACAGAACCTTTTTTATGCCATCATGGCCACTGTGGACGTTGTTCTGATACTGAACAAAGAATACGAATGGGCAGCGCTGCTGGGGCTTTTTGCCATGCTGCCCGCGCTGGGCAAACACCGGGGCTGGACACACAGCTGGTGGGCCATGCTCATTGTTCCGCTTCCGCTTATTCTGCTGCCCATGGCGTTTTACCATACCCCATGGGAGGCAAGCATGCCGTTTTACCTTGCTGCGGTCACCGGCTACGGCACGCACCTTGTGCTTGATGCGCTGTTCTGATGCCGCCGCCCGCGAGCGGGTGGATATGCCTTAAATAAAAACAGGCCCGCAGAAGCTCTGCGGGCCTGTTTTTATAAACGGTACAATCTGTTAACGGGCGTATTCCGGCGCCCACAGATAATAAAACCCTGTGGAAGGCACGTTAAGCGGACGGGCCAGCGGCATCTCCACAAGCGGAGCACTGCCTGCCTGCGCGGTGATGGTGTTGTACGGCGTATCGTTGGGGAACGGTTCGCGGCGGTACACAACCACAGACGCCTCATCAAGACCGGCCAGTTCATGCGCGGCGGCAACGGCGTTGTCAAAGTAGCCTATGCTGTCCACAAGCCCGAGTTCAAGGGCTTCCCGCGCTGTCATTATGCGGGCGTCGGAATAGCTGGATTCCCTGCCCTGCAGTTCGCGGCGTTCGCTGACAAGCTTTATAAAGCGACTGTTGAGCGTTGTGACCATATTCTGCAGAATGGCCTGCTCTTCGGGAGTGTTTTCCCTGAACGGCGAACCGATGTCTTTGTGCGCCCCGGACTTTGTAGTCACAGCCTGCACGCCTATCTTTTCCATCAGCCCCGTCACGTTGGGCCGCATGAAAATGGTCCCGATGCTGCCGGTGATGGTCGACGGATGCGCAATGATACGGTCTGCGGCAATGGACACATAGTACCCGCCGGAAGTGGCCATATCCATTTGCAGGGCCACCACACGGGTGCCGGTACGCTGTTTGAAGCGCATTATCTCATTATACAGCACATCGCTTGAGGTGACGCTGCCTCCGGGGGAGTCAACCGTAAGTATCACTGCGCGGACAGCGGGGTCCATTTCCGCCATACGCAGGCGGGCTACGACACTCTGCACCAGACCGGGCTTGTCGGCAAAAATTCCGCGTTCCGGTTTGTTATCGATAACACCGGCAACGGGCAGCACAACAATCTTTGCATCGCCGCTGCCCTGCAGCTGGTATTCTTTTAAAGCTTCGGGGCCGCCGAAAAGCTTGACCCCCGATGCGCATCCTGTGGCAAGCAATGACACAAGAATCATAAAAACAGCCATATAACGCATATAAAACTCCTGTAAGAACGGAAGATGAGAGTTGCAGTGATGCCGATTTAACCTTGACACCCCGTTCATCGGCGTCAAATATCTGCTGTGGAGAATAGCATGACCGACACATTTAACAATCCCTTTGCAGAAATTGACAACAACGAATTCCCCGAAGCAGAAAGGGAAGACCAGACTGCAGGTACTGCTCCTGATGAAGAGCTGGACGACGCCGGACTTTTCGCACAGGCGTTGCAGGGACTCGAGCGTCCCGCAAAGGACAGAAATCAGGCTCCGCAGCAGGGCCGCAGAACCGCAGAACAGTCATCCGGCGGTATGCTGCTGGGAGAACATGAGGCTTTCAGACGCGTGCAGAACAGAACGCCCCGCTCCGGCACGCAGGAGCGCAAGGACAAGGTGCAGCAGAAATCACGCGCGGCAGTGACCAGACGCGCCGCTCAGCCGGTTTCGACTCCGGACGACGATGCCCTGTTCGGACAGGCAATGACGGGGGTTGCTCCGCTTACTTCCCGCGGGCGCGAAGTAAACCCGGAAGCCGCCCTGAATGCCAAAACCACGCTGTCGTCCGACCCGCGCGCAAGCCTGCAGGAATTTATGGAAGGCAAGGTGCAGTTCCAGATCGAATACACCGACGAATTCATTCAGGCGCATGTGCAGGGGCTTGATCCCGTCGTTATGGGTAAAATGCGTGCGGGACACTACAGTCCCGAAGGTCATCTTGATCTGCACGGCCAGAACATCATCCAGTCGTATTCCGCCATGGTGCAGTTCATCCAGACAAGCTACACCAAAGGCAAGCGCTGTGTGCTGCTTATACCCGGACGCGGAAAGAACAGCCCCGAAGGTTACGGCGTTCTGCGGGACAAAGTGCAGACATGGCTTACACGGGATCCGTTCAAACGGGTGGTACTGGCTTTCTGCACCGCCCAGCCCAAAGACGGCGGTGCCGGTGCCCTGTATGTGCTGCTGCGCAAATTCAAAAAAAGCTCGGGGAAAATACACTGGAACCGCACCCCCAGCGATGCGGACCTGTTTCTGTAACACCCTGCGTTTTTCTGCCTGCTGCACGCCGCAAAGGCGCCTTGCATGCAGCCTGCCTCATTCTGTCTGTCCGGTCTGCCGGATTATTCTGCGCATCCCAAAAAAAAACGGGATGCCCTTTGCGGGCATCCCGTTGTATTCTCTGTTGCCGGCAGGGCTATCTGCGCATGGCCAGACCTTTTTCATAGGCTGCCAGCACGGCATCAATGATGTGTCCCCGCACAGCGGTGCGGTCAAGGTGGTTGGTTCCGGCTATGGTTGTTCCGGCCGGAGAAGTGACCATCTCGCGCAGCAGCGAAGGATGCATTCCCGTCTGTTCGGCCAGAGCGCACGAGCCGGAAAACAGCTCCGTCACCATTTCTGTGGCCTGCTGCCGCGTAAACCCTACGGTTACCGCGGCTTCGATGACAGCTTCCATCATATGAAAGACATAGGCGGGACCGCATCCGGCCACAGCGGTAAATGCCTCGAACTTCTGTTCGGGCAGTACAATCACCTTGCCGATGGCTGCAAACAGGTTCCGGACAGCGGTTGCGGCTTCTGCAGACAGGGCGGGATCGTCCAGACACATGCCGTAAATGCCCCTGCCGACCATGGCCGGCGTATTGGGCATCACCCGCACCACCGGGGCCGCCCCCTGAGCAGCGCTGCGCATGGCTTCCAGCGAAACACCGGCGGCAATGGAAACCAGCACCTTGCCGGCATCCAGAACAGGACGCACCTGCCCTATAACATCGCAAATCTGATCAGGCTTGACGCCCAGCAGAATAATGTCGGCACGCCGCGCCAGCGCCACGGCATCAGGAGCAGGCTCAAGGCCTATTTCATCCCGCAGGGCTTCCACTTTCGGGGCACTGCGGTTAAAGCCGGCCAGCTGCAATCCTTCCACCCCGGCAAGACCGCGCATGATGGCGCCGCCCATGTTGCCGCAACCGATACACCCCAGAACCGTATTTTTCATCAGCCGGTTATCTCCATGGCGTTAAAGAAGTAGCCCATTTCAAATGCAGCAGTTTCGGCAGCGTCGGAACCGTGTACCGAGTTTGCCTCAAGTCCTTCTGCAAACTGTCTGCGAATGGTGCCTTCTGCCGCATTTTCAGGATTGGTGGCCCCCATCAGCTCACGCCAGCGGGCCACGGCATTATCCCCTTCCAGCACCATGGCCACAATGGGGCCTGATGTCATGAAATCCGTCAGGCTGGCGAAAAAGGGGCGCTCTTTATGAACATGATAAAAGCCTTCGGCCTGCTCTCTTGTCAGCCGCATTTTTTTCATGGCGACCACGCGCAGTCCGTTCTGCTGAATGACGGACAGAATGGGGCCTTCAAGATTGCGTCTTGTGGCGTCAGGCTTGATGATGGCAAAGGTTCTTTCTGCCATGTGTTCGTTCCTCCGATGCAGTGTGTTTGTGTGATGTGTGTGCATTAGGCACGCGGTACGCATCCGCGCGCCGACAGTGTTTATTGCCTGCGATGCCGCACTTTATCAAGCCCCGCCACACTGACAATCTGAATCTTGCGGCTGCGCACCCGCTGCCACTCTTCCAGCGCGGCCAGCGTTTCAGGCGTGGGATGCCCTATGGCAATGGCCGTGCCCTGACGCAGTGCCACGCCGGCAGCTTTGTCCAGCTGGTGCATAATGCTTTTTTTGTCACGCACCACATCAAGAAACACCGAGCGCCGGAATGCATGCAATCCGGCTGCCGCCGCCTTACGGTACAGCACAGAACCGCCATGCGTCACACTGTCCAGCACAAACAGCTTTCTGCCGCGCAGTTCATCCACCACGGCCTGCACTCCCGCATCGTCCTGCGTAAAACGCGACCCCATATGGTTGTTTATGCCTACGGCATGGGGCACCATACCCAGATTTTCGCCTAGCACAGTATGTATCTGATCCGGTGTCATGGAGACAAACAAGGCTCCCGGTCCCGGATTCACACGGGGGTAGCCCACCGGCTCCATGGGCTGGTGGATCATTATCTCGCACCCGTGCTGCCAGCCGTAATCAGCGGCGCGGCGGGCATAGGTTGCACGCGGCCATATGGAAAGCGTCACCGGATATTCCAGCGCCACAAGACGCTCCACAGCCCGCATGCTTTCACCTATGTCATCTATGACTATGGCAAGACGGGGCAGGTCGTTTTCCCGCTCCTGAATCTGCGTTGCAGCGGCTCCGCTTTCGGACCGGTCCGTGACAACGGCATCGGGGCTGCCGGCATCATCCTGCGCCTCCGGCAAGGGTGTGACGGCCTCTGATGTGCCTCTGTGCTGTCCGTCGACCGGAGGCTGCGGCTCCTGCTCCTGCAGCACGGCAAAAGCCAGTGCATGCGTCACCACACCGTCAAGCGAAATGCGCCATGCGCCACCGGCGGCCTGCTGCAAAGTCGCGGCCGGAACCCATGTGGCCAGAGCCGTACGCAACCCGGCAATAAAGTCATCATGACCGTTGCCGAGTCTTATCTCCAGCTGCTGGAAATGATACTCCTCTCCGTTGTGCGACCGTACTTCGACCCGCTGCAGCCCCAGTGCCCTGCGGGGCAGGTCCAGCCGTTCCAGCGTGCGCAGCAAAGCATAGTCCACCTGCTTGACGGTCTGATCCAGCGAGCTGCCCAGCGATTCTTCATAGGGAAGGCTCGAAGGATCGAGCAGATCGCGGACAGACGGCAGAGCCTCGCCCGACTGTGCCTGTTCAGCATCGGCAGGGGCACTAGCCGTACCGGAAAGACTGAAATACGCAAGAAGCAGCACGCCGGTCAGCAGCACGCCGCAGGCAAACGCCACCGCTGCCAGCACAAAACGGTTGGCCAGCAGGCCGCCCGCGGAATCTGCTCCGCCGGACCGCTGTGCCGTGGAAGACCTGAATCTGTCCAGAACACGCCTGATGCGTGATATAAAATTGCCACCGGAGCCTGACGGCGTCGTCATACAAACAAGTCCCTTTATTTAACGGTCAAAGGGCGCGGTCTCCCGCGCCCTTGTCTTTTCTGGTGTATACATCAAGGCCTGCCGCCGCAGATAATCCTAGTGGATAGCCTGCAGGCGCGGCAGCTGTTTGACCAGCTGCAAAGCCATGCGCAGCTGGTTGTCGCGCTCAAGGCTTGCTACGGATTCCTTGTCCCGCTCGGTTTCGGGGCTCTTTTTGTCCTCGCCGTTTTCAAGATGTCGTGCAAGGTCCTTTTCACGCATGATGCCGAAAGGATGCTTTGCCTTGCTTTCTTCTTCTCTGGCAGGCTGGACAAAAGGCAGCTTGATATCGGGTTCGACCCCTTCCGCCTGAATGGAAGTGCCGTCAGGCGTATGGTACAGGGCAATGGTCAGTTTAAGACCGGAACCGTCTGCAAGGGGAATGACGTTCTGCACCGAGCCCTTGCCGAACGTCCTCTCGCCCAGCAGCAGCCCGCGCTTGTGGTCGCGCAGTGCACCGGCAACGATTTCAGAAGCAGAAGCGGATCCGGCGTTCACCAGCACAACCAGCGGAGCTTTTACGTCAGTGGCCTGCGCAGTGGCTTTAAAATCCCTGTTGTTGGATTCGATACGGCCTTTTATGGAGACGATGGTACCTTCGGAAAGGAATGTATCGGCCACATGCACGGCCTGATCAAGAAGCCCGCCCGGATTGTTGCGCAGGTCAAGGATAAGGCCTTTTATGGGACCGCGCTTACGTTCTTCGCGTATGGCGTCATGCAGTTCGTTGGTGGTCCGCTCGCTGAAGCGGCTGAGACGCACCCACAGGTAGCCCGGCTCAAGTTCATGAGACTTCACACTGATAAGCGGAATGGAATCACGCTCTATGCTGACAGTCTCGGGCGAATTTTCGCCTTCGTGCAGAATGGTCAGTTTGACGGTGCTGCCTCTGGGGCCGCGAATCCTGCTGACAGATTCGCGCAGAGTCATTTCCTGCGTCAGCTTGCCGTCCACGGCCAGAATGATATCACCGGCCCGCAGTCCGGCACGGGCTGCGGGAGTATCGGCAATGGGTGCCACAACAACAAGCCTGTCGTTCTGCTGGGTTATCTCGATACCGATACCGAAAAACTCGCCGGAAGTGCTCTCCTGCATTTCACGGTATTCCGCGGCATCCAGAAACGCAGAATGGGGATCGAGGTTCTGCAACATGCCCCTGATGGCACCTTCCATCAGTTCGTCGCGTGAAACATCGCTCACATAAAAGCGTTCGACAAGGTCAAGCACCTGACTGAAACGCTTGAGCGACTCAAACCGGCCGGGACCGTCCGTGGCATTGCCCGGCCCGATGGACACGGTCAGCGTCAGAAAAACAATAAACGTGGCTGTCCACAGGGACAAACGCATAATAAAACCTCCGATCACCCTGAAAGCACTCACTTTACGGCTGTTAACCACGTTTCAGGGTTAATTGCTTTTTGATGAAAACGCAATTCGAAATACAATCCGTCTCCGTTCACATCGGGATAGTATCCCGCTGTACCGATGACCGCGCCCTGTTTCACATTCTCCCCCACCTCTGCAAAACTGTCCGAAAGATATGCATACAGGCTGTAATAATCCGTGCCGTGCATCAGGATGACAACCCTGCCGAACCCCCGCAGCACATCATTATGCATCACCTTGCCCCAGGCCACAGCCTTTACCGGAGCATTTTTGTGCACACGCAGTCCCACACCGCGTACAGGCGGTGAAGCCTTCAGGTTATACCGCACTGCCACGTCCCCGTCGGCAGGCCATGGCAAAATGCCCTTCAGCAGTGCTATATCTCTGCCGCCGCGCTGCTTTTCCAGCCGGAAGTTCAGACTGCGGATGACATCAAGCACATTGTGCAGTTCCGCCTCGGCGCTTGCCTTGCTTTTCTGCACTGTCTGCAGCTTGCGCCGGTAGCTCAGCTTATTCTGCAGCAGGTCTTTCTTGACCGCGTTCACCGCCTCCAGCCTGCTCCGTGCTTCGTCAGCCAGCGTCTGGCGTTCGGCCAGCACGCTTTCCACCTCGGCCTGACGGCGGGCCAGTTCCTTCTGACGGGCATCCACCTTTTCGTACAGCGATCTGGTCCACACATATCTGCGGCTTGCCGCATCCCAGCCTTCCGGCGGAATAACACCGGCACTGCGCCGCTGTATATCCAAAGGCCACAGCGTGGCCAGCAGACGGCCCAGATCATCCTGCACGGCACGTGTATCAGCCGAAAGCCGCTTCAGGCGCTCTCCGGTCTCCTGCAGTGAGGCTTCCACCTTTGCCAGCTTTTTCTCACTTTCGGCAATGCTTTTTTCCAGACTGCGGATACGCGCTTCTGTGGTCTGCATGTCTCTGCTCAGACGCGCTTCCTGTTTTGACAGTTTTTTCAGTCTGGCTTCACGTTCTTTAGCTTTCTGCTGCTGCTCCCTGATGGAACGCGTCAGGTCCTGCGCCTGAACGGCAGTAACAGCCGTGCAGCAGCACAGCAGGGCCACCAGAACAGCCCGCACCACAAATCCACGCATCAGCAGACCACCTCGTATTCAAGAAACTGCCGTAACGGGCAGGAGTCGCAGCGCGGGTGCGTTTTGCGGCACCATTCTTTGGCCACACGTACAAGCAGGGCATGATATTCATTGTATACTGATACATCCGCAGGCAGAACGTCCATGAAAAATTCGCGCATTTCGGCATATTGCACATCTTCGGGCAACAGGCCGTGCCGCACGCAGATACGCCGCGTATACGCATCCACCACAAAGCTGGGCATATCAAGCGCGTACAGCAGAATGGAATCTGCCGTTTCAGGCCCTATGCCTTTTATGTCCAGCAGCCGCGCGCGCAGACTGTCCATGGAAGTTCCCGCAAGGTTGCGGATGTCACCGTCCGCTTCTTCGTACAAAAACTGTACAAGCCGCCGCAGGGTGGCGGCCTTCTGCCGGTAAAAACCCGCAGGCCGCACCAGCTCTTCCAGCGTGTCAGGTGCCGCTGCGGCCACGCCCGATTCGGAAAGCATGTCCGCAGACCGCATCCGCTGCAGAGCCTGCCCGGCATTGGTCCAGCTGGCATTCTGGGTCAGCACCGCTCCCGCCGCCACCTCAAAAGGGGAACCGGCAGGCCACCAGCCGCTGGGGCCCAGACGGGCCAGCATGGCGCCGAACATCTGCATCAGGAGTGTCTCTCGGTTCATAGCGTTGTCATCCTATAGAGTTGCCGGTCGAAGCGCAATGAGCCAGACTGTACTTTGCGACAGCTTCAAGATACATTCCGCGCCTTGCAGGCGCCGGTGCCCCTGCGCCGCTGCCTACCCGTATACGGAGCACAACCGCCATAATGAATATGCATCATCAAGAGCAGATAACAGAAATCGCCATAAATGACAGCACTGTCCGTAAAATTCTTGTGTGCCAGCTGCGTCAGATAGGTGATGTGGTACTGGCCACACCCGCCATAGAGCTGCTTGCCAGACGTTTTCCCTATGCCGAAATACATGTGCTGACGGAAAAACGCTGCGCCGCCATGCTGGAAAACAATCCTTTTGTCACCACCGTGTGGAGCATCGACAAAAAGGAACTGCCCGACCTCATCCGTGAAATAGCCTTTTACCGCAAGGTGGCAGCCGAAAAATTCGATATTGTGGTTGCCTTTCAACAGCTGCCCCGCTGCCGCTGGGTTCTGGCTTTTTCCCGCGCACCTGTCAGGCTGAGCTACCCGCCGGCATGGCACAGCCGCTGGCTTTTCACCCACTGGCATCCGCTGGAGCCGGGGTATTCCGCCCGGACAAAAGCCAATGTGCTCAAGCCGCTGGGAATCGCCTGGCAGGGCGAAAAACCGCGCATATACCTGACCGACGAAGAAATGGACAATGCCGCGCACCTGCTGGAACAGGCAGGCGTGGCCCCCCGTCATCAGCTGATTACACTGGACCCGACCCACCGCCGCGCCACCCGCCGCTATCCGGCACGACACTACGGGCGTGTGGTTGCCGACCTGTACCGCCGCAACCCCGACATACGTTTTCTGCTGCTGTTCGGCCCCGGTGAAGAACAGGAAGCCATGGAGGTTGTCCGGCAGGCCGGGTGCGACGGGGCTTTCATCATTCCGCAGCACATCCTCACCCTGCGGCAGATGGCCGCGTGCATGGCGCATGCACGCATGCATCTGGGCAACTGCTCCGCACCGCGCCACATCGCCGTGGCCGTGGATACGCCCAGCATGACCGTACTGGGGTCCACCACCTCGTCATGGACCTTTCCTTCCCCCGAACATGACCACATTATTCTGGGGCTGGACTGTCAGCACTGCAATCAGGACACCTGCCGCCGCAACGACATGGCATGTCTGGAGCAGCTGGCACCGCAGGTGGTGACACAACGCGTGCTGGATCATCTGGAAAAGACCGGAGGGCATCCCGCCGCCCTGAGGCATCGCCAGAAAACAGCGGCAGTCTGAAAAAACCGTATCGTCCGGCACAAAAAAAGCGGAGCACTGCTCCGCTTTTTTACATCTTTTCACAGCATGTCCGCAGGCTGCGGCCGCTATTCCCAGATCAGCGCGGCCCAGTCGCCCTGCACTTCCCTGCGGGCCTGCGGCAGCCCCAGAGCGGTGTACACCGCTTCAACGCCGTCTGCCTGCAGTTCCAGCAGACCGGAAAGCACAAGACACCCGCCCGGCCGCATCAGTGCAACGATATCCTGCGCAAGCTCCTTGAGAGGCTGCGCAAGAATATTGGCCAGCACCAGATCATACTGTTCGCCCTGCACCGCTTCCACGCTGCCCAGACGCACCTCGAATTTATCAGAGACGTTGTTTATCTCTTTATTTTCCGTGGTGTTTTCCACAGCAAGCAGGTCAATATCAGACCCCACACCACTGAGTCCCAGCATGGCACAGCCTATCCCCAGAATGCCGGAGCCTGTTCCCAGATCAAGAAAGCGCATGCCGGCGCTTATGCGGCCTTTGTCGGCCAGCGCGGAAACAGCGCCCAGACACAAAGCCGTTGTGGGATGATGCCCCGTGCCGAATGCCGTTTTGGGTTCAATGACTATGGGCATGCGGTCCTTCAGGTCAACCTCGCCATGCATCCACGGTGCGATAACCATAAAGCGGCTGCCGGCTTCCACAGGCGTAAAGTAGTCACGCCATGCAGCCACCCAGTCCTGCTGCGGCACGCTTTCGCGCTCCACGCGGGCTTCGGGCACTCTCGATTCCACTTCACCCACCAGCTCTTCGCAGAACTGGGGATTATCTGTATACACGCGAAACAGCGATTCTCCGGTGGGCAGATAGTCTTCTTCCCACCCCTGTGCCACTCTGAGGGTCAGCACACCGGTGGTGATGTCCTCGAACTCCTCGGGCACGACAATGTCAATACGAATCAGATCAGCCATATTATCCTCTTGCCTGATAGCGCTTCATCTGCTTTTCCAGCCGGCGGCTGGCGGAAGTGAGCGCGTAACAGATAAGAAAGTACATGACAAGGATGGTAAAGTATATCTCCATGGGTGCGGAAAGGGTGCGGTTGTTCACCTGCACCGCGGCGCGGGTCAGCTCCGCCACACCTATCACGTATGCCAGCGAGGTATCTTTGGTCAGGCTGACAAACTGGTTCACAAATGAAGGTATCATGTTGCGCAGCGCCTGCGGCAGAATGACAAAACGCATGGCCTGCAGTTTGGTCAGGCCCGTACCGCGGGCCGCTTCCATCTGCCCTTGCGGCAGTGCAAGCACACCTGCACGCACTATTTCCGCTATATATGCACTGGTAAAGACCACAAAGGTTATCAATGCACATTCCACTTCGGGCAGCGTCTGCCCCAACACCACAGGTGCAAGAAAATAAAACCAGAACAGCAGAAGCAACAGCGGCGTTCCGCGGATAATTTCAATAAACAGCACCGCCGGCAACCGCACCGGCCAGCGTTTTGAAAGACGCATCAGCCCCAGGGCAAGCCCCAGCCAGAACGCACCCAGTATGCCGCCCAGTGACAGAACGATACTGAGCGCAATACCGCCGAGAGGCCCTTCGGGGTATGAACCGATAAGCAGATAATCAAGATTGTCCCAGACAACATTCCACTGCATGGCTGCCCCCTAATACCTGACGGTACGCAAAAAGTACCTGTTGTACTGGGTCACCGTAAAGGAAACAGCCAGCGAAATGCACAGATATACCAGCGTGGCCACTGTGAACGCCTCAAATCCGCGGAAAGTATACGACTCCACCTGACGGGTCATGTACGTCAGTTCCGCCACGCCTATGGTCATACACAGCGAGGAGTTTTTAATGAGGTTAAGCGCCTGCGATATGAGCGGCGGTACAATGATGCGGAACGCCTGCGGCAGAATGACATACCGCATGGACTGCAGAAAACTGAGTCCGCACGCGCGGGAAGATTCCAGCTGCGTTTTGGGAATGGCATTGATACCCGAGCGGATTTCTTCTGCTATGAACGCGGCGGTATACACCGTAAGTGCTATGACTCCCGCGGCAAACTCGAAATCGCGTGCATAAAGCCATTCGAGCACAGGCCGGGGCAGCAAACCGTCCGACCCGAAATACCAGAAAAATATCTGTACCAGCAGCGGCGTGTTACGGAAAAATTCTGTAAACCCGGCACTGAACCACACAAAAGGACGGATGCGTGAAAGACGCATGACCGCGATGACTGTACCCAGCACCAGAGCCAGAAACAATGACACAGCTGAAATTTTCAGCGTGAGCAGTACTCCGTCAATAATCCACTCACGGTATTCACCGGTCAGTACGACTTGCCAATCAAACGTATAATTCAAGGTGCTCTTCCATTGAAAACAGGGAAAAAGGGCGCGACGGATACGCCGCGCCCCCGCGGTAAACCAGCCTTACGGCCGCAGCACTAGTTGGGCCACAGTTCCATGGTCCACGTAAGCGGCAGATAATATCTGGAATCGGGACCGAACCATTTGTTGTACACCTTTTCATATTCGCCGGAACGCCACATGTCGTTCAGCGCCTTGTTTACAAAGTCGCGGAAGTCAGAATCATTTTCAGGCAATCCCAGCCCGTAGGGTTCGGCTGAAATATAGTCGCCGGCAATAACCCATTTTTCCGGTTCGGGGTCGGAATTTTTAAGCCCGAGCAGAATGGTGGAGTCCGTGGTGACGGCAGATGCCTTGCCCTGCTTGAGTGCAAGCATGGCCTGCGGGTATTCGTCAAAAGAAAGCACACGGCAGTCGGGCTGGGCGGCTTTGATGTTCTTTTCAGACGTCGAGCCTTTCACCGTGGCGACCTTTTTACCTTTCAGGTCGGCCACAGAGTTGATACCGCTGTCTTTGGCAACCAGTATTTTCTGCCCGTCCATGAAGTACGTAATGGAAAAATCGATCACGTTATCGCGTTCATGCTTGTGTGTCATGGTTGCCGCCGCGATATCGACGGAACCCTGCGTGACCATGGGAATCCGTGTGGCCGAGGTGACTGTCTTCAGCTCAAGCTCGACCCCGAGCTGTCCGGCAATGTAACGGCAGATATCCACATCAAAGCCCACAAGCTGCTTCGAGTTTTCATCCACAAAACCGAAAGGAACGACCGAGTCCTTCACCCCTGCCACCAGCACGCCGCGATCCTTGATCTCTTCGATTTTTCCGGCAGAAGCGGTAGCCGCCGAAAAGATCATGCCCAATGCAACGGCAATCAACAGAAGTCTTTTCATGTAACAATCTCCATTGTTAGTCGTTTTCCGGCCGGCCCTCTGGCATGCCGACATATCCAGCATTTTTACAATATTTCTTTAAGGAACGCTTTCGTCCTTTCATGTTTGGGGTTGGTAAAGAACTCCGCCGGAGAGGCTTCTTCAAGAACGCGGCCTGCGTCCATGAAAACAACCCTGTCCGCCACTTCACGGGCAAAGCCCATTTCATGCGTCACGCACAGCATGGTCATGCCTTCGCGGGCAAGGTCCTTCATGCAGTTCAGAACCTCATTGATCATTTCCGGATCAAGAGCCGATGTGGGTTCGTCAAACAGCATCACTTTGGGCCGCATGGCAAGTGCACGGGCAATGGCCACACGCTGCTGCTGCCCGCCCGAAAGCTCCACAGGGTATTTACCGGCCTGATCATGGATACCCACACGCTCCAGCAACTCCATGGCCACAGTTTCCGCCTTGATACGCTCAACCCTGCGCACCTTCAGAGGGGCCAGTGTCACGTTCTGCAGAACGGTGAGATGCGGATAGAGGTTGAACTGCTGAAACACTATGCCCACTTCCGTGCGCAGTTCGTTCACATCCACCGCCTTGTCATGGATGGAGCGCCCTTCAAGCATGATGCTGCCCTTCTGGATATCCTCCAGCCGGTTGAGGCAGCGGATAAATGTGGATTTTCCCGAGCCGGAAGGGCCGCAGATAACAAGAACTTCGCCTTTTTCCACTGATTCGCTGATGCCCTTGAGGACATGAAACTCGCCGTACCATTTATGAATATCGTTGAATTCGATCATTGCCATAAGTTAGGCCGCTCTCTTCCCGCAGCCCCGCAGGGCATACAGCTGCTCAAAATTGTCAAACGCCGAATGGGGTGGTTTCCGGATTTCAACACCGGACAGCAGGACAGCACCGCACGGCAGAGTCATCCGACGACATCAAAAAAGATGCTTTTATCACGCGGATGCGTCACGCTTTTCATTTTCTCCGTGTCCAGCTTTTTCCTACGCAATGAAAAAACATATTGTCAAGCCCAGCTTGTTACATAATTGTAAAACAAATAAAAACAGACATGTTATGCGACATGTGACACCACAAAAAAAGGGCGCGACACCTTGCCGCAACCCTTTTGCAGGAGCACATAAAAACCGGAAACCGTCATGAGTACATATCGATTATGCTGCCGACACCGGAATAGGCAGGACCCAGCACATCCTTGCCGAACTGGTAGGACTGCGCCACGGGATCGCCTTTGCCGAACACTGGCCCGTTCATATAATCCAGCGTCTTGGAAACGACAGCCGCACCAAATGTCTGCCTGTCGGCAGGCACAGCCTGAGCGGAAGACGGCATGACACCGTTCATATAGTCAAGGGTTTTGGTGACCACCGCAGCCCCTGCTGTCTGTCTGTCATACACTTTCGGCCAGCCTGCCTGAGCGGATGTTATGTTCATGCTGCCTCCGTCATTTTTGTCTTTTTCGTCAATACGCACTGTACGCCATACCAATATAGCAGACTGCGCATCAGGCACACATTATTTTTCCGCCCTGCTGGCGGAAAGGCACAAAAAAACGGTGCAGCCCGCATCAGGCTGCACCGTTGACAATTTCATCACCGGATCAAAAAGTACCGGTGAAAAGCTATACAGTGCGCTCGCTCAGTATTTCTTCCAGCGCAGTCAGAAAGTCCTGCAGGTACGTTTCCGGCACTGTCAGCGCAGGCAACAGGCGCAATACCCGTTCCTGCGTCAGATTAAGCACAAAACCGCGCCGGAGCAGCTCTTCCCACACTTCCCTGCCGGGAAATGTCAGCACAATGCCTATCATAAGCCCCAGCCCGCGTACCTCCTGTATGGTACCGGGCAGACGGGCGGCCAGACTGCGCACATCAGCCATGAAAGCCCCGCCCACCCGCTCGGCGCGTTCGGCAAGCTTTTCCTGCTGCATGATATCCACAACACGGGCCGCCACAGCCGAAACAAGAGCTCCGGCGCCAAAGGTGGTGGCGTGGCTGCCGGGTTCAAACCCTTTAGCGGCTTCGTCGGTGGCCAGCATGGCTCCCATGGGCAGCCCGTTGGCCAGCGCCTTGGCGCTGGTGACCACATCGGGCGTCAGTCCGTAATGCTGAAAAGCCCAGAACCTTCCGGTACGGCACATGCCCGACTGCACTTCGTCCACCATGAAAAGCACCCCGTGACGGCGGCAGATATCCTGCACACCCTGAGCATATTCCGGGGTCATGGGGCGGATACCGCCTTCGCCTTGCACAATTTCGGCCAGCACGGCCACCACATCGTCGTCCATGGCCGCTTCCAGCGCATCCAGGCTGCCCCACTCCACCTGCCGGAAACCCTGCGGGATGGGCGCAAAGCCGTCCTGAAACTTTGCCTGCCCCGTGGCTGCCACAGTGGCAAGCGTTCTGCCGTGAAAAGCGCCTGTAAGCGTTATCACCGTACCGGCATCGCGTTCCTTGACCCGCTGCGCATAGCGGCGGGCCAGCTTTATGGCCGCTTCGTTGGCTTCTGCGCCGGAATTGCAGAAAAACGCCTTGCCCAGATGGGTGGTGCCGAGCAGTTTTTCCGCCAACTCCAGCTGTTCCTGCTGGTAAAACAGATTGGAAAGATGCACCAGCCTGCCGGCCTGCGCGTGCATGACCTCTGCAAGAGCGGGATGGCAATGTCCCAGATTGGTAACGGCTATGCCTGAAAGCAGGTCAATGTATTCCCTGCCGGAAAAATCTGTCAGAACACTGCCCCGGGCGGACGCAACAGCCAGCGGATATCTGCCGTATGTTCTGCAGAGCAGAGATTCTTCACGCTGTTTCAATTCATCGAACGTAGTCATTGCAATGCACTCCTGTGCCGGAAAAAAGCTGAGAAAAAGACGGGATCAGATACGTCCCGTATGACCGAAGCCGCCGGTTCCGCGCTGCGTATCGCCCAGCTCTGCAACCTGCTGCAGTTCGGCCTGAAAAAAAGGCTGAAACACAAGCTGCGCGATACGCTCGCCTCGTCGCAGCCGCTGTTCCCCGCCCGAGGTATTCAGCAATGACACAATGATTTCGCCGCGGTAGTCCGGATCGATGACCCCCACGCCCTGACTGACAGTAAGCCCTTTTTTGGTTCCCAGCCCGCTGCGCGAATACACAAATCCGGCCACGCCCTGCACCATGGGTTCCACGGCGATGCCCGCGGGTATCGCCAGCCGCCCTCCGGCAGGAATGACAGCCTCGTCGCTTTCCATACAGGCCCGCAGGTCAAGCCCGGCGGAACAGGGGGTGGCGTACTGCGGCGCATCCCCGGCTTCACCGTTTTCATACAACTCCTGCGCGTTGCCCATATACCTGAAGCGGACGGCTATACGGGGCTGGACACAGCCCTGATCGTCTGTTTTGCTCACAGAATGCTCCTGATGAAGGGTAATTGCACACTACCGTGCAGCCCGAAAGGCAGCACGGAAAAGAAAGTGTTATGACACTCGGCAAGGCAAGTCAAAATCTGCAGATGCTTTTCGTCAATTTGTGTTGATGCATACCCGCGGAACAAGGTATCTTCACCGGAAACACCGTACCGTAACCGGTACCCAAAGGCACATCCGTGCACCTGAACGCGATACGCAGGAGGTCGCACATGCACCCCGTAAAGGTATTCAATGTCACTCCCCGGCTTCCGGAAGGGCTGGAACCGCTGTGGGATCTGGCGTACAATTTCTGGTTTGCGTGGAACGCAGGCATAGAAGAGCTTTTTGCCCAGATAGACTACAGGTTGTGGCAGCGCTGCGCCAAAAACCCCGTTGAATTTCTGAACAATGTCCCTCAGGCAACGCTGCGGGAACTGGCCGCGGACGCCATCTACAAGGAACGTCTTGCAGAAGCTCACCAGCAGCTGCAACGTTATCTGGGCGCTCCGGTGGACAAAGACTTTCATATTGAAGACGAACGCCAGCCGGTGGTCGCCTATTTCAGTCTCGAATTCGGCGTTTCCACCTGTCTGCCCATTTATTCCGGCGGGCTGGGCATTCTTGCCGGCGATCATCTGAAATCTGCCAGCGACCTGAATCTGCCGCTTATCGGTATCGGGCTGGCATACCGGCAGGGGTACTTCCGCCAGTACATGACCCCCGACGGCTGGCAGCAGGAGCGCTACCCCGACTATGATTTTGAACAGATGCCCCTGACAGCGGCCACGGCACCGGACGGCACCGCAGCCATGGTGCGGCTGAACATAGGCGACCGCCCCCTTGCCGCACGCATATGGAAAGCACAGGTGGGCAGAGTGGCCCTGTACCTGCTGGACACCAATATTCCAGAAAACCCGCCGGATTTCCGTGAAGTAACTGCGCGCCTGTACGGCGGCGGACTGGAAATGCGTCTGTGGCAGGAGATACTTATAGGCATAGGCGGCATAAAGGCATTGGAAGCGCTGGGGCTGAACCCCAAAGTCATACACATGAACGAGGGACATTCCGCCTTTGCCGGGCTGGAACGCGTGCGCCTGTTCATGAAAAACTGCGGACTGTCTTTCGAGGCGGCGCTGGAGCTGGCGGCCTCAAGTTCCGTATTTACCACGCACACCCCCGTGCCCGCCGGCAACGACCGTTTTCCGCCGGACCTCATGCAGCGCTATTTCGAACCGTATTCCCGCGATATGGGGCTTGCCTTCAAGGTTTTTCTGGCCCTCGGCAGAGAAAACCCGCACGACGACGGCGAACCTTTCTGCATGACCGTGCTTGCGCTCAGACTTTCGCGGTTCAACAACGGCGTGTCCATATTGCACGGCAAAGTCTCACGCAACATGTGGAAACAGGTCTGGAACCAGTATCCGGTGGAAGACATTCCCATAGGCGCTCTGACCAACGGAGTTCACGCTCCTTCGTGGGTAGCCCCCGACATACAGTCGCTGTTCGACAGATATCTGGGCCCCAACTGGCGCGAAGATCCGGACTGCCAACGCGTATGGGGGCAGGCGGACAGCATATCCGACGCGGAGCTGTGGCGCACGCACGAAAGGCTGCGCGCACGGCTCGTGGACTATGTCCGCGGCAGACTTATCCGTCAGCTTACAGCGCAGGGCGCCCGCAAAGCAGACCTGCAGGTGGCGCAGGAGGTGCTCAATCCCGAAGCCCTGACCATAGGCTTTTCACGCCGTTTTGCCACATACAAGCGGGCCAACCTGCTGCTGCAGAACAAAGAACGCCTTATCAGGCTGGTCACGGACAAGGAACGTCCCGTGCAGTTCATCTTTGCCGGCAAAGCCCACCCGCAGGATCAGGCGGGCAAACAGATAATCAAGGAAATAATATCCCTGTGCCGCACGGAAGAATGCCGCTACAGCATGGTCTTTCTGGAAGACTACGACATGGACGTGGCGGCGCATCTTGTTTCCGGCTGCGACATATGGCTCAACAATCCCCGCAGACCGCTGGAAGCCTGCGGCACCAGCGGCATGAAAGCCATGCTCAACGGCGTGCTGCAGTTCAGCACTCTGGACGGATGGTGGGACGAAGCCTACCTGCCCGACAACAGCCTGGGATGGGCCATAGGCAAAGGTGAAGAATACGAAGACCTTGAATATCAGGATTTCGTGGAAATACAGACTCTCTACAATATTCTTGAAAAAGATATTGTTCCGGAGTTTTACGACCGCGGACACGGCGGCATGCCGCGCGCATGGGTGGGCCGCATGAAAAATGCCATCAGGCAGCTGGGCCCCAGATTCAACTCGCACCGCATGGTGGAAGACTATAAGGCCACGGCCTATCTGCCCGCATATGAAAACTACCTGCGGCTTACCAGCGACAGTTTCGCCCGTGCCCGCGAACTGGCATCATGGCGCATGGACATGATGACCCGCTGGGGGCAGGTGTCCATACACAACGTGCGTGCCTACGAACACGAATCCATACATGTGGGACAGACAGTGACGGTGGAAGCCGCCGTAGCGCTGAACGGCATAGCCCCCGAAAGCATTCTTGTAGAAGTATACGCAGGGCCGGTGGGGCTGGACGGCAGTTTTGCCGGCAGGACCATCTATCCCATGGAACCGGCCGAAGAAACACAGGACGGTATGAGAATGTACAGAGGAAAGGCAACCCCGCTCGAAGCAGGCAGGTTCGGCTTTACCGTGCGGGCCGTGCCGTCTCATCCGCTGCTGCTTGACCCCCATTCGCTCGGGCTCATACGCTGGGCTTCATAACACCAACGGCGCACCCCGCACACAGGGGCGGGGTGCGCCACAGCTCACAAAGGCCCTGAGCATGCTGCACCGATTGCTGTTCATCTGCTGCCTGCTTGCAGCAGGCGTCTGCCTGATCTCTTCACCGGCCGCATCGCGGCCCGTGGCGGAACTGGCAACACTGGAATGGCCTCCGTACTCCGGCAGCTATCTGGACAGACAAGGCTATGCCAGCGAAGTCGTACGTCAGGCTTTCGCCGCATCGGGCATGGACACCCGCCTGCATTTTTTCCCCTGGGAACGGGCCATCCGCAGCATGAAACACCATGGATATGCCGGATATACGCCGGAATATTACTCCGAAACCCGGCGTGACTGTCTTTTTTCCGCCCCGTTTCCCGCCGGCCCGCTGTTTCTTTTTCAGCTGCGGGGCAGGAACCTGCACTACACCAGTCTCGACGACCTGCGCGGACTGCGCATAGGAACTGTCTCAGGCTATGTAAACACAGACGCCTTCGACAGCGCAGAGTTTCTGCTCAAAGATCCCGCGGTGGATGATGTATCAAACCTGCGCAAACTGCTTGCAGGCAGGGTGGATGTCATTGTCGGCGACGCTCTGACCCTGCGCTTTCTGCTCACCCGCGAGCTTGGTCTGCCCGCGGGCACCATAGAGCCTCTTGAACCTCCGCTGGATAACAAATCGCTGCATGTCTGCTTCAACCCGCGGTATCCGGCTGCAGGCGACTATATAAGCGCTTTTAACAGGGGGCTGGAGCAGATGCGGCACAACGGCACCCTGAAAGCGCTGCACAGCAGGCTGTACGACGCATATATGCCGGGCATGTGACGGCACGGGCCGCTGCCTCTTGCCTTGCGCCCCGCAATGGCATAGGTGCATGGCACAAAAACACACCAAACAATCGGAGAACGCCTTGACCGCTCTTACCTCTGCGGCAATTGTCGGCGGCGGCCTTGCCGGATGCGAATGCGCCCGCAAGCTGGCACGCGCCGGTATCGCCGTGACTCTTTTTGAAATGAAGCCCCACAGCTTTTCACCCGCCCATTCCTCGCCCGAACTGGGCGAGCTGGTATGTTCCAACTCGTTGCGCTCCGACGAGCCCGAAGCGGGCGTCGGCGTTTTGAAACAGGAGATGCGCGCACTGGGCAGTCTGGTGATGGAAGTGGCTGAAGCCACGCGTGTTCCGGCCGGTAAAGCACTGGCAGTCGACAGAGGTCTTTTCGCAGCCTCCATGACGGCAGCCATGGAGGCTGAACCGGGCATCACGCTGATACGTCGGGAAATCACTTCGCTGGACGACCCCGCCCTGCAGGGGTTCGACGCGGTGGTCATCGCCGCCGGTCCTGTGGCCAGCGAAAGCCTGAGCCGCAGCCTTGCCGATGCAGTGGGGGCGACACACCTGTATTTCTACGACGCCATAGCCCCCATCATCAGCGCAGACTCCGTAAATATGGAAAAAGCCTTCTGGGGTTCACGCTATCGCCCGGAAGACACCGACTATCTGAACTGCCCCATGAACCGCGAAGAATATTTCGCCTTTCGCGAGGCGCTGGTGGAAGGCGAAAAGGCCGCTACCAAAGATTTTGAAAAAGAACTGCACTTTGAAGGCTGCATGCCCATCGAGGCGCTGGCCGAGCGGGGAGAAATGACGTTGGCGTTCGGCCCGTTCAAACCCGTGGGACTGGACGATCCGCGCACCGGCAGACGCCCCTTTGCCGTGGTGCAGCTGCGTACCGAAAACCTGAACAAAACCATGTTCAACCTTGTGGGCTGTCAGACAAAGCTCAAGTACGGTGAACAGGACAGGATTTTCCGCATGATTCCGGGTCTGGAAGACGCGGAATTCGTGCGCTACGGCTCGGTGCACCGCAACACCTACGTCAATGCGCCGCAGGTGCTCAACGGCGACCAGTCGCTGAAAAACCGCCCCGACGTATTTCTGGCCGGACAAATCACCGGAGTGGAAGGCTATGTGGAGTCCGCCGCCAACGGCATGTGGCTGGGCATGATGCTTGCGGCCCGCAAGCACGGAGAAAACATCCCCCAGCCGCCTGTTGAGTGCGCTCTGGGTGCGCTGGCGGCCCACCTGCGCACTCCGGTAAAAAAGTTTCAGCCTTCCAACATCAACTTCGGTCTGACTCCGGAGCTGAATCAGCGGGCACGCAAAAAAGACCGCAAGGCCCTGTACGCCGAACGGGCACGCGAAAACTTTACACAGTGGTACGCGTTGCTTCCCGCATCAGCCCGCAGCTGAAAGTACCGTTAGCTCCGCAGCAAAAAACCGGCGGAACGTCATGCGTTCCGCCGGTTTTCTTATCCACTGACGCCCCTGCGCAGCAGAGTTGCACCGTCCCGCAGGGGTCAAGCCCTGCCGGCGTTTTCCAGACCCTGCAGCAGTTTTTCGCCTGTGGCCGATTCCACCACTTCACGCAGGCGGGCGATCACTTCGGCATCGTACTTGTCCTGCATCCGTTCCAGCGCGTCCAGCGTATCATCCACCGGTACTGCCGGACGATACGCACGGGGGCGCACCATGGCGCAGAAGGTATTTATCACCGCCAGAATCCGCGCCGGACTGCTGATGGCATCTCCTGAAATTCCGACAGGATAACCGCTACCGTCAAGCTTTTCATTCATCTGCTCGATGACCTGCAGCACAGGCAGGTCAAACTCGATGTCCGCCAGAACCATGCGTGCATGTTCCACATGGCGCTCCATCTCTTTTTTTTCCCGCTCGTCAAGCGCGCCGGGCTTATTCAGTATCTCCTTGGGCACAAACACCTTGCCCACCTGCGACAGGTTGGCAGCCGCCTGCACTGTGGCCACTTCCAGCGCGGAAAGCCCCATGGCTTTGGCCACCTGCGCCGACAGCCCGCTCATGGTGCGGGAATGACCGGCCAGATAAGGGTCTGAATGTTCAATGGTGCGCACCAGCGCATCCACTGTCTGCTGCACCAGCTTGCGTGAACGTTCCTGCGCTTCAGCCAGTTCCGTAATATCGCGGAACACATACACAAGGCCGCTCCAGTCACGGCGGGCGATACGGAAAGGCGTCTTGGAAATCTGGAAATAATACTTTCTGGACTGCAGATAGATTGTTTCGCTGATGGTCTGAGGCTCGTTGGACATGAGCACCTGTTCATCGGTGGCAGTAAGCCTGCGGGCCGTGTCGAACCCGAAAACAGCAGCAAAATCAAGACCGTCGAGTTCTTTTTCAGAACGCCCCACAGCCTCGGCAAACGCTCTGTTGGCGTAGCGGATAACGCCTTTATCGTCTTTCAGGCAGATAAAGTCGGCAATGGTGGCATTGATGCTGTCCAGAAAGCGTTTCTGCTCTTCCACCTGACCTGCCAGCTTGCTCATTTCACGGGCAACCTTGCGGCTTTCCACGCCCACCAGCCACCACCAGAACCCGCCCAGCATGCACAGAATGACCAGCGTGCTCAGCACACCGAACCCGACCACAGCCCGCGCCCGCTGCTGCAGCGGCTCTCTGGCTACGTCAATATCGGCCTCCTGCACCAGCCACCAATCCAGCCCGGGCACCCGCAGCCCCATGGAATAGACTTCTCCGCTGCCCGAAACCGATGTACGGCTGCCGAAAGGCAGGGCGTCATCCCCCAGCGACAGACCGGCCGAGGTGCGCACGCCCTCCGCCAGCCACGGTGCGACTTCCTCAGCCCGCTCACCCGAGCGCTGCAGCAGCTTCATGCTCTGCCCTCTGCCATGCCCCCCCTGCAGGATATCTCCCAGTTTGGCAGAGACATTTTTAGTCAGCATAAGCACGGCAACAGGCGTCGGTTCTTTCGATTCGTAACGCGGCGGATAAATGGGCAGAAACAGATCGACAACCAGTCCGGCAGAGCTGAGCCGGATATTGGAAAAAACAGGCAGGCCCGTCTGCTGTGTTCTGTCCGCATACTGCCGCTGAACCGGAGTAAGCGGCCGGACGGATGCATCGGTGGCGATGTAGCTGCTGCCCTGCCGGTTCATGATTCTTCCGGAAACAAAGTCGGAATACTGCACAAACTCCCGCAGCAGATTGCGCATCATGGGCAGCTGCACGGCCAGTTCAGTGTTTTCTCCGCTCAGCAACGCCGAAAGATCGTCGTCCAGCGTGTCCACTTCTGAAGCATACAGCCGGAAAAGGTCGGCATTGATAAGCCTGTTGCCCTGTTCCACCATGGCATCAAGCCATGTGGTCACCACGTTGACCTGCCCGTTGAGCATGATGCTCTGCTGTTTGCGCACCGATTCCTCAAGGTCCGCATTCAGGTTGCGGATGCTGACCAGCACCAGCGTTGCAGCGGTCGCCACTGTGAACAGGGCGGCGACTATTCCAAACCACAACAACTTTGATCCGGCTCCGGTTCTGCCGCTGCCGCGGCTCAGCTCACGCGTTCTGTCGGAAGCAGTTTCTGCCATGGTAGTCTCCAAAATCTATTGTTTTCCTTCCGCTTTGCCTGTTGCGGCAGGCCGCACGGGAATGTGCGCCCAGCGGTACTCTTCATTCACCGAATATTGCGGCCGGTAATGGGAATACCGGTCGTGCGTCAACACAAGATCAGAAAGATTATCAAGGACGTAAGCCTTTGCGTCCAGAAAAACCACCAGCACCGCATGCCCTATGCCGCGGATGGAATCAAGAAGCACCACAATACGCAACGCGTCGGCCGGAAAGCCCAGCATCCGCAGCGCAAAATATTTGCTTATGGCGTAGTCCTCGCAGTCGCCGGAGTGACGCATGAACTCCGCAGGAGTGGCCCAGAAATCAGATACTCCGTAAATTTCCACATCCAGCCGGTAGGGCCAGCGGTTAAAAAACGTATTGACCATACGCAGCTTTTCCATGGGCGGTGCTCCGGCAGCTCTGTCCGCTACGGACTTCCACCCTTCTCCTCTGCCGCCTGCCGGTGCATCCGGACCGGACACAGTCTGCTTCTGCAGCACCGGATTACGACGGTTTTCGCGCAGCACACGTTCCCATTTGGGCAAGGCCTTCAGCGGACCGCGAAACGCCACGGTATTGAACAACCGCACGCCTTCTTTCTGTGCCCCGCCGATTACCTTTATACTACCGGATGCATTATTCCGCGCTGCTGCACGCGCTTGCGGCGCCGTCGCGCCGTCAGCAGAAACAGAACGACGGATGCTGAAGACAGGAGGATTGCTGCTCCCTGCCCGGTCTTCACTTTCTGCCCTCCGGTCCGGCACTCCGTCCGGCGCGGTTGCTGTACTGTTCCGGGCCGCTGTTGCATTTTTCCTGCCCGGAACTCCGTCGGGGGCCGGATCCGCCGCCGCACCGTTGCGCACTGTATCCGCTGCATCGGCCAATGTCTGAACACGGGGCGCAGACTGTGTGCCGGCATCGCGGTCTGCACGGTCTGCAGCCGCCTGCGCCGCGGCGTTGCTCCTGACATCCTGAGCAGTTCCGGACGCCGCCTTTTCAGGAGCAGCGGCGGGTCTTGCACCGCCTCCGAGACATGTCAGCGGTATGACAACACACAGCCAGACTCCGGCCGCCAGCATGCAGCGTTTGCACATACTCTGCCGTCCGCGCGCAGTCAGGCGGCGGACAGTATGCAGAAAGGCGGCGGTAACGCCCCAGCCACGCGTGTTTTCCATCAACGCTCCCTGAGCGCGTTCTGTCTGGCCTTCAGAATGGGCTTAAGCAGGTAATCGAGCACGGTCTTTTTGCCCGTAAGAATATCCACCGTGGCCATCATGCCCGGAATAATGGGCAACTGCTCGCCCCTGTACTGTATGGCGCTTGCTCTGGTACGCAGCTTGACCAGATAAAAACTGTTGCCATCATTATCCTGAATGGTATCGGCGCTTATCTGCTCCACCTTGCCTTCCAGACCGCCATACACCGAAAAATCATATGCAGTTATCTTTACAGTGGCTTTCTGCCCGGGGTGCAGAAAGGCGATATCCTGCGGCCTGATGCGGGCTTCTATCAGCAGAGTATCGTCCAGAGGAACAATCTGCATGATTGATTCACCGGGCTTCACCACCCCGCCGATGGTGTTGATATTGATTTTTTTCACGGTACCGCGCACAGGAGAACGCACATCGGTACGGGTGACTCTGTCGCCGCCTGCGGACAGGGTTTCCTGCAACGAGCGCAGTTCAACCTGACGTCTGTTCATCTCTTCCAGCGCCTCGCTGCGATATTCCGCTTCGCGCTGCCGTATACGTTCCCGCGCTTCTTCAGCCGCAAACCGTGCACGCGGTATATTCAGTGCCAGCGAATCTATTTCTCCGCGCAGTGAAATGACCTTCTGCTCAAGAGTCAGGTAATCCACACGCGGGTATACCTTTTTTTCCATCAGCGGACGGGCAATGTCACGCTGTTCCATGGCCACACGCAGGCTGCTTTCCAGATTCTGCCTGCGCTGTACCATTTCCTGCACTTCTTTTATCTTCTGTTCGCGCTGGTTTTCCAGCACGCGCAGTTCCACCTGCTGCTGCTGCCGTTTTGCCGCAGCAATAGAAGCCTGCCCCTGTATAACCAGCGGGGCGCTCTGCATGACATCTTCGGGAAAAACAATCTCGCGCCAGCCTTCCAGTTCAGCCTCCAGTCTGGCTATGGCGGCTTTGTGCTCCAGTGACTTTGAATAGGCGTCGCGGTAAAAACTGGCCGCGGCTTCATTGTCAATGCGTACAAGAATATCGCCTTTTTCCACAATCTGCCCTTCCGAAACGGCGATCTCCTGCAGAATGCCCCCTTCAAGGTTCTGGATTTCCTGCACGCGCTGCGACGGGATGACCTGTCCCAGCCCTCTGGTCACTTCATCCAGCACGGCAAAATGCGCCCAGATAACCAGCACGCCGAACAACAAGGCCACGCTGGCTGAAAGCATAAAGGCAAAGGGGTGCCCCCTGCGACGCAGGGCGGCATCAACCTCGCTCATATATTCGATATCTTCAAGACGGTACCCGTCAGTTCCGCGTCTGTTCATCCGCTGTGCTCCGTTTAGTCAGACCGTACGCTTCATGCCCGTGCCGCCGCCCCGCCGCGTGCCATCCCTGCCGGGGCTGCCGTGCGCACCTGTTCCGAGGCCAGCGCTTCAAGCACCTTGTCCTTGGGGCCGTCGGCCACCACTTTGCCGTGGTCCAGCACCACAAGTCTGTCCACAAGATCAAGCATACTCATGCGGTGTGTCACCAGTATAAGGGTCTTGCCTGCTATTATGGATGCAAGACGCTTTTTAAGATTATATTCCGCGCTATTGTCCATGTTGCTGCTAGGTTCATCCATAATGAGAATTTCCGGATCATGCAGCAGGGCGCGGGCAATGACCACTGCCTGCCGCTGCCCGCCGGAAAGGGCCATGCCCCGCTCACCCACCGGCATGCCGAAGCCTGCGGGATGGGTGCGCACAAATTCGGTCACACCGGCAAGCGTGGCCGCACGGAGTATCATCCGGTCATCAAGGTCGGGCTGGCCCAACGCTATGTTGTCTCTCACCGATCCGTAAAACAGATAGTTATCCTGCGAGACATAGCCCGTGCGGGCACGCAGGTCGGCCACATCCAGCTGACGGATATCAACCCCGCCCACTTTCACCGCGCCTTCCACCGGCTGATACAACCCCACGCACAACCGCCCGAGTGTGCTTTTGCCCGATCCCATCTTGCCGATAACACCGACACGCTCTCCGGGGCGGATATGCAGATTGACATTTTCCAGCGCATACCGCTCTGCACCGGGGTACTTAAAAGTAAGCTGCTCAAGCCTGATGTCGTGAGAAAGGCCGGAATAGTCAAAATAGGTCTGGTCTTCGGAACGCTCCAGAGGCGCCTTCATAAGCATATCGAGCGACTTGAGCGCCATACGCGACTGCTGCAGGCGCGAAAGCATGGCCGCTATCTGGCTTAACGGTGCCATGGCCCTGCCTGCCAGAATGTTGCAGCCGATAAGCGCCCCCATGGTAAGCCTGCCGTCAGCGATGAGGTAGACCCCCCAGACGATAATGCCGACGCTCACCAGCTGGGCGGAAAGAAACGAAAACGTGACCGAAAGATTGGCAAGGCGTTTGGCCTGCTGGTTGGATTCGGCACTCATGCCGACAACCCTTTCCCACAGGTGCTGCATGCGCCCTTCTGCCTGCGATGTTTTGACTGTTTCAAGCCCGTTGATGATTTCGATAAGCAGCGCGTTTTTCTGGGCCGCCTCTTTATAGCCGGCTTCAACCACGCGCTGAAAAGGATACTGCAGAAGAATGCCGGCAATGGTGACCACAGGCACCGCGATGGCAGGAATAAACGCCAGCGGTCCGCCGATGAAATAAATGATCAGTATGAAAATGAACAGAAAAGGCAGGTCCACCAGCGCCAGTAACGTTGTGGAGCTGAAAAATTCACGCAGTGATTCAAACTCGCGCAGATTGTTTGCCAGTGCGCCTGTGGAGTCCGGCTTGTTGTCCAGCCGCATCCCCATAAGGTGCTGCAGCAACCTGCTGGCCAGAACGATATCTGCGTTTCTGCCCGCAACATCCACAAAATAGCTGCGCAGATTGCGCAGCAGAAAATCAAACGTATAGGCTATGATAATTCCCACAGCCAGCACCCACAGCGTTTCCAGCGCGTTGTTGGGCACCACCCTGTCGTACACGTTCATAAAAAAAAGCGGAGAAGCGATGACAAGCAGGTTGGTGACCAGACTGGCGACAATAACATGCTTGTATATGGGCATGAAATTCCAGATGGTACCCCAGAACCAGCGTTTGGTTTTCAACAGTTTGATACTGCTTGCGCGCTTGTCCAGCCGCTTGTGCAGCTTGCAGTACATGGCGTATCCGGCAAACTCATTTTCCAGCCGTTCAAGCGGAACCTGCTGTTCGCGCTCGCCGGACTCCGGAAAGATAACCGTGGCTTCTTCATCGTCCACAGCCGTAAGCACGCAGGAATGTCCGCCTTTGAGCAACAGAATGCACGGCAGGGTCAGCACGGAAATGTCGGCAACGGACTTACGCAGCACCATGCGTGCATCCATACCCGCATGGCTGGCCGAACGGATGCACGCAGCAGGCTTCAGTTCGCCCTGCCGCACAGGCAGAAATGATTTAAGGACATTTATGGAAACAGGCTTGCCCAGCAGCCGGAACATTGTGCACAGGCTGCGCAGCAACGCGTGTTCATAGTCAACATTTTTCGGAGAAGGCGCAAAATGCTCCGGCGCAGAAGGACGCTCCCCCGCCCCGCCGTGGTCTGCGGAATCCTGCCGCATGCCTTTATCCTCGCTTTCTTTTATGTCAGCCATTATCCCCCCGAATAAAAAAGATCGCCGTCAGGGCCGCCCGCGGATACTACTGCAGAAGCGCGGCAGACAGCCGGGCCTGCAACACGTTCCGGATGCAACCCCGCAGACTTACACAGGCGGTGCACCTGTTATCTGCACGGGAATAGCCCGCCGGTGAGGGTGCGTCAACTACAGGGCCCGATCCGGCAGCATACGGCGCCTGTTCTTCAGTGTACGCTGCTAAATAGAAAAGATTCTTGTTCCTGTCATTAATATATTGCGCTATATAGTGCGCTGTGATAGCCAAAAGGCAAAAAATACAGAAGGCTGTACCTTCTGTATACCGCACATGGTGGGGGGGATCCCGCCTGATTGCTTTTTCAGTTTTTCTACCAGCGCCCACCAACGGGAGACTATGCCATGGCCGACGTCCAAAGCATGCATTCTGAAGCCCTTACGCTTTCAGCCCCTCCGGCTGCCACATCAGTTACCGTCAACCTTTCCGGCTCCGAGCTTCTGCTTCCCCTCTTTTCACTTGCCGATGTGACCATAGTTCGCAACGGCGCAGATCTCGTCATCCGTTTTCCAGACGGAGGCACACTGGTACTGCAGCATTTTGCCGCTGCAGACGGGCAGTTGCCTGACGTACAGCTGGCAGACGGTTCCATTATTCCCGGCGAATCCATTCTGAACGCGCTTGCCGCCACTCCTGAACTGGAAACAGCCGCAGGACCGGCTTCTCCCAGCGGGGGCACCGGTGAATACGCCGACAATGCAGGAACCATTGCCGAAGGTCTGGAAGCTCTGGGATCCGTCGACAGCGGACGCAGTCAGGCTTTGAATGATCCGGGAACACAAGCAGACTCCGCCACGCCTGCAGCTGTCTCGGCCGGTGGCCGTCAGAGCACTTCAGCAGACGCTTCTGCCGACATCTACGGCACCGAAGGCGACGACACGCTTACGGGCACCCCGTCGGCAGACCGCATACACGGGCTGGGAGGAAATGATCTGCTGGCCGGAACCGGCGGAAACGACACAATTTTCGGCAACGAGGGTGACGATACGCTTATCGGCGGCAGCGGCGATGACATGCTGGACGGCGGAAGCGGTATCGACACCGCATCCTATGCCGGCGCAGGCTCCGGCGTTCAGGCCGACTTATCCGCCGGCACCGCCACAGGGACAACCACGGGCAACGACACCCTTGACGGTATCGAAAATCTGACCGGCAGCGCATTCAACGACACTCTGACGGGCAGTGATGAAAATAACAGTCTGCTGGGCGGCGCCGGTGATGACAGACTGTTCGGCGGTAAAGGCAACGACACCCTTGACGGCGGTGCCGATAACGATTTTCTCAGCGGCGGCGCAGGCAATGACCTGTTGCACGGCGGTGCAGGTAACGACGAACTTCGCGGCGGCGGCGGTGACGACGACCTGTACGGCGATGCAGGAGATGACACACTGTAT
The DNA here is from genome assembly GCF_000482745.1 of Oleidesulfovibrio alaskensis DSM 16109. NCBI lineage: Bacteria > Pseudomonadati > Thermodesulfobacteriota > Desulfovibrionia > Desulfovibrionales > Desulfovibrionaceae > Oleidesulfovibrio > Oleidesulfovibrio alaskensis. Next base: position 343,688 of record NZ_AXWQ01000005.1, read on the forward strand.
GGCGGAGCAGGCAGCGATCTGCTGCAGGGCGGTGAAGGCGACGATGTGCTTCACGGCGGCAGCGGGGTTGATTATCTGAACGGCGGCGCAGGCAATGACACCCTGAACGGCGGCTCCGGCGACGATACCTTGTACGGCGGTACCGGTGACGACCTGATACGGGGCGGAGCCGACAACGACACCCTGTACGGTGAAGACGGCAACGACACGCTGCGCGGCAATCAGGGCAACGACGACCTGTACGGCGACGCAGGTGATGACAGACTGTTCGGCGGTGAAGGCAACGACACCCTTGACGGCGGCGCTGATAACGATTTTCTCAGCGGCGGCGCAGGCAATGACCTTTTGCACGGCGGTGCAGGTAACGACACGCTCACCGGCGGCTCCGGCAACGACCTGCTGGACGGCGGCGCAGGAAATGACACAGCTGTCTTCCGGGGAGCTTCCGGACAGTATACCATCACCCGCACGCAAGACGGCGGATACCGCATTGAAGACAATGTGGAAGGAAGGGACGGCATAACCACCGTTACCAATGTGGAGCAGCTGCAATTCAAAGACGGGACATTCACTCCCGAAGATGTCGCAGCCCCTCTTTCCATCACGCTGAACAATCAGAACACTCCCGATCCGGACTGGCACTCTGCAGAAGCCAACATGGACGCCTCATACAGCGGCACCCACAACGCAGGGGCAGAACTGGGCGGGCGCGGCATGGTCACAGTATCAACCGGCAACACGGGCACAGATGTCACGCTTGATTCCGGCTGGAACAGTGTCAAAAGCGTAAAGGCCGAAAGTGCGGAGGCAGCCACACTGCACCTTTCCGGTTTTGTACATGCCGATGTAACACTGGGCAGCGGTGACGACAGCCATGTCACGCTGGATAACATCAAGCGGGGCACCATTACCACCGGCGACGGCAACGACACAGTCAATGCTTCCGTGACCACCAACGACCGCAGCGCCGGCGGCAACGACCGCTGGAACCATCTTGACTTCAACACGGGTGAAGGTGCCGACACCATTACGCTGACCACCGGTGACCAGCACAGCCATCAGAACAGGGCCACCCTCCTCACCGTGGACAGCGGCTCCGGTGACGACACCGTAACCGTCAACATTGATGCGAAATCCGTCACTGCGGAAACCGGCACGGGCAACGATACCGTCACCCTGTCGGGCAGGTTCGGGCAAGTCGACGTTGCAACCGGCGAAGGTGCCGACCACGTTACTGCGCAAGGCACCAGCCAGAACATGCACATTGCCACCGGTCAGGGAGCCGACCACATAACCGTGTCCGGCAGCCATACGGCAACCACTGTGCAGGCAGGTTCAGGTGCCGATCATATCACCATAAGCGGCTCCACCGGCAATCTTGACGTATCAGCAGGAGACGGGGCCAACCATGTGACTGTCAGCGGGGCACACGGTAACACGCAGATAGACACAGGCACCAATGCCGACACCGTATCGGTAAGCGGTACCAGCACCAGACTGGACATTAACACAGGCGGCGGCAGCGATACCGTCACACTGAGCGGCAGCCACACAGATGTATCCGTCAGCACCGGCGCCGGTAAAGACCATGTCACCATAAACGGGTTTGCCGGTGCGGCCGTGCTCGACGGCGGTTCCGGATACGACACGCTCAGCCTTGCAGGCAGCAGAGCCGACTACTCCTTTGAAAAACACGGCGACAGCCTGCTGATAACTGACACGTACGGCAACTCTCTGGATGCCACCAGCTTTGAATCATTCACCTTTGCAGACGGCGGCTATTCCGCAGACCAGCTGACCAATACCGCGCCGGTCATCACGGATGCACCGCAGACCGTCACTCTTGATCAGGCAGAGCTTGCAGCGTTCAGCATTGTGGCGCATACCCGTGCGGCAGATGCCGACGGCGATACGCTGCGTTACAGTATAGCCTCGCCCGAAGATGGCGCCGGCAACCCGCTTTTTGCCGTGCACACCAGCGATGCGGCAGACGGAACACACCACGCGGGTGACATATACCTTACCGAAGCGGGCGCACACTACTACCGCACACACGGCAGCGACAGCTCGCTCTCTCTCACCGTGCATGACGGCTATGACTCCGACACTGCGCAGGTGGACATCAGCTTCACCGACTCCACCAACACTGTTCATGCTGCGGTATCGCAGGGACTCACCGGGGAGCTGACTCCCGGCAGTGATTTAGTGGTATCAACGCACATCAATGCGGAGTCCGGCAGCTATGAAAGCTCTCTGGGCATTTACTTTGCCACGGCCGACGGCACACCCATTTCCGGCATAATTGTGGACGCCCATGCCCAGACCGGCGACGCCGGTACAATCACCATCGCCGCGCAGGACATTCCCGCAGGTGCTGAAAAGTTCGGCTACTTCATCGCCCCCGATGCTTACGACTCCAACGGAGAGACAAGCTTCAGCTGGCAGCACGGCTTTGAATTCCACTCTGACATCACCGACGGAATGAAGGTATTCTTCCAGAATAGCGGAAGTGCGGACGCCCCCAGATGGTCAGCCCATACGGAAGCTGGAGAGAAACTGACACTCGGCGATCCTCTGCAGCATGAAAACATCTACTTCAGCGATGCGCAGCTCAACGGCGGAAATCAGCATGCCACGCTACATACCGACGGCACCATAAGCTGGGAAGATTCGCGCCATTGGATCAACAACTTCGGCAACGATGATATTTTTGTCCAGCATACCACCAACCAGTCCGGCGCTCACGGTTCCGACCATGCAGACATGCTTATCGGCGGCACCCTGCCGGATAATCTTGTGGGCGGCGCAGGTAACGACATTCTTTTCGGTAACGAAGGACATGACGTGCTGAGCGGCGGTGCAGGCAATGATATCCTGACCGGCGGGCAGGGAGCAGATACCTTTGTGTTTACTGCACAGGGGCTGCACGACGGCCAGTCGGCCATCGATCACATCACCGACTTTAACGTGAATGAAGGGGATGTGCTGGACATCAGCGACCTGCTGGACGGATACGGCCACGGTGGAGCCACTGTCAGTCTGGGGGCTGATCCGCACAATGAAAACAGCAGTATGCTTACTATCACCCCGGCACAGGGCGACGGCAGCCAGCGCATAGTGCTGGACGGTGTAAGTCTGGACTCACTGGGCGGCAGCACAGGGCACGACAGCCCGGAAGCCATACTGCAGGCACTGATCAATCAACACAAGATAATTGACGCGTAAGAACAGCTGCGTGCTTGGCAAAATGCGCCGTGTATGCTAGCTGTTGCAGGAGAATAAGACGAAATGGGTTATACGCTATCCGTTTTCCCTATACGTTGGAATATTATTACCAAGGGTTCTGTCATGTCACACACTTGTTCACCATTCTTAAGCGCCTGCAAAAATGCGGTGCTGCTTTCCGCAGCCGGAGTGTTTATGCTTTCCGGTCAAGCCTTTGCAGGAACTTCTTTACAGCAAAGTGTGGAAGCCACCCTGAAAAACAACCCTGTAATCAAATCATTCAAAGAAGGCGTGAGTGCCGCAAAGCATGATGTGCGCGATGCCGAAGGCGGCTGGTTTCCCCGGCTCGACTTCAATGCAGGGTACGGCGTGGAACAGGTGAACGATGCGCTGACCCGCACTGACGGCCGCAAGAACCACTGGGAAGAACGCAGCGACATAACCACCACGCTTTCACAGCTGCTGTGGGACGGCGGCAAGGTGAACAGCCAGATAGGCATTCAGGAAGCGCGGCTGGCAAATGCAGACAGCAGACTGACAGACAACGCGGAAGTACTCGCGCTGGAAGCCATCAGAGCGCACCTTGAGCTGTACCGCCAGCGCAATCTTGTTCTGCTGGCCGAACAGAATGTTAAAAATCATGAAGACATTCTGAAATCGCAGGAAGAGCGTCAGAGAATGGGTGCCACAAGTCTGGCTGACGTGTCGCAGACCAAAGGACGTCTTGCCCGTGCACAGGCATCGCTCAGCAATGCCCGGCAGGAACTGCTGGTGGCGGAAGCCAACTACAGACGCATTGCCGGTACAGATGCTCCGGAGGTGGACTGGGCCGATAAACCGGCCGGTGTGCCCGGCACGTTTGATTCCGCACTGCAGCTCGCGCTGACCAGCAACCCCAAGCTGGCAGCCCAGCAGGCTGAAATTCAGGAAAATGAACAGCGCATTCAGCTTGCACGTTCCGAATACTACCCCACCTTTACCGCTCAGGCTTCCAACACCTACAAGGATCAGGTGGAAAGCAGCACCACATGGGAAGTGGACAACGCCCTGCAACTGCGCGTTTCATGGAATATTTTCCGCGGCGGATCCGATCTGGCCGCAGAAAAAGCAGAAGGTGCCCGCAAGCGCCGTTCCATGATGGACCTGCAGAATATCAATGAAGCCCTGATGCAGGAAACCAGCGACACATGGAATGCTCTGGAAAACGCCCGTGAGCAGAAGCGGCTTTTCAACGAAGCAGTTGAATACAACACCCAGACCCGCGACATGTATATCGAGCAGTTCAGCGTGGGACAGCGCAGCCTGCTGGACGTGCTGGATGCCGAAAATGAGCTCTACAGCTCTTCCATCCAGCTGGTCACAGCCACGGTAAACGAAATCGTGGCCGAATACAGGCTGGTGGCGCTTGGCGGCAAACTGATAGAAACAGTCGGTCTCGATCCGGCCATCTACAAACAGGAAACCGCCGAACAGAACTCCTGATCCGGTACTTTTTCGAAGGGCCTGCAGTTGCAGGCCCTTTTTTTATGTGCAAAGCTGCACTGCCGGAGATGACTACCGGATGCAGACGGCCACCTGAATAAACACCTTTCAGCAGACTTAGCGCACCGCGCGGCAGAAGCCTCACCGCCCCTGTTCCGCACCGGCATACCCATATCCATCCTGCCTTCCCAGCAGCCATTGAGGCCGGCTATCCGGCAGACAAAAGAACCTGCACACTCCGTAGGGCCGTGCCCGCTCCATGCCGGCAACTAGCCTCCCTGACCTGACTGCAGACCGATGCAAAACCGGGAAAAAACCATAGCCCTTATGTGCTGACGAGACCGGATGCCTGCACTGGAACGGCACAGGCACGCACAGCCGCTGCCAGACGCAGGTAAGGCCGCATGCGAAAGATATCGGGCCCCCTGCCTTATGGTTATGGACACGCATAGGCGGCGGCGCTGAGAATAAAAAAAACTCCTTTCACCCGCGCCCGCGCAGCCGGTGACCGTGCAATGCATATCCGCCCTGCAAGCACCACAGGGACACACCTGCACCGGAAAACGCGCCCCGCAGCGCTTCTGCCCTGCGCCATACCGCGGCACGCCTCCGGTGCCGTATATTGATTGCGCCCCACGCGCCTGTTCCGCAAAAAAAAAAAGCGCTGCGGAGAAAAGCTCCGCAGCGCTGCGAGTACACGTTTGCAGACAGGCAGGATAATCAGAAGCTAAGGCCGGGCAAAGCCAGCCACAACGAGAACTCGTCTTCCACGCCGTCTTTGGCGTAGCTGAACTGCAGATCGAAACACTGATGCGAATACAGCAGATCCACGCCTTTCTCTATATCTTTGCCTTTTTCCAGATCCACTTCGTAGTTAAGTCCCAGCGTCCACGGCCCCCACAGCTTCAGCTCCAGTTCTGAATTCATGGAGCTCAGCTTGTCATCCGTTTCTGTTTCTTTACGCTTGTACTCGTCCACCTGCTGGCGGAAGTCAAACGTGGTGCGGAACGTAGCCCGCTCGTAATACGTGAAATCCAGCGTATGCTCATGGCGGGTCACCATGCCGATATACGGAGACCAATAGGTGCGGCTGGTGAGCGATGCTATGTTGTCGTAGCTGAGGCGCGCTTCCAGCTCCACATCGGAAAAAGGACGCCGGCTGTATTTTTCAAGCTGCTCGGTGCGGTCGGCTTCGCGGAAGTCGTAGCTCTGCTGCAGCCGCAACCGCAGAAAATCGGAATAATCGTAGCGCTGCACCAGTTCGGGATTTTCCTCATCAGCCCCCGCGCTCACACTCAGCCGCTTGCGCGTGAACAGGTTGGTCACCGAATAGGTCAGCTCGTTACGCGCCAGAATACGGTCGTCCACATCGTAGAACGGGTTGTCGTCCTGATTGACATTGGGGGTATTGTCGTAACTCACACGTGGCTGAATACTGTGCCGCAGCATTGTCCAGCGAGAATCTCCGGCTTTCATTCCTGCGGCAGGGTCCTGCCCTGCCAGACTGAAAGTGCGCGCCATTTCGGTAAAAGCCGCAATATTCAGGCTGGGAATGGTACGCGACGTACCGGTGGCACTTTGCTCCTGTATACCGTCCGGTTCTTTGTGACTGGTGGAATACTGCGTATGGCGCAATCCCACGGTGGAAATGACGGAGCCGTACCGGCCGGAAAGGGGAATGCTGATCTGCGGAGCCACTTCAAAGCGTGCGCCGGTGGTACCGTTGTGCCGCCAGAAGTTGGCAGCCTGTGCCGTGGCCTGAATCTCCACCGGCAGGGCGGCGCCGTCCACAAGGTTACTTTTAAAAAGATACAGGTCGATCTTGGGCAGGGTCTGCACGGTATTATCGGCAGAAGAGGTAAGGTTGCCGTTCCCCACGTTGACGTTCTGGGTAAAGCTGGAACTGATGCCAAGCCCCACCCGCTGCCAGTCACGGGAAAGAAGCACTTCACTGGTTCTGTTCTGCGCCTCTCCGGCCAGGCTGCGGCCGAACAGATCTTCCATATCGTCCTGACTGCGGTTGAAACCGCTCATACCGGACGAAAATTCACGCAGGTAATTCTGGTCGGAAACATAGTCCACCGTGGCTTTCAGCTTCCACTGCGTATCGTGCAGCGTGCCGTCGAACATACCGCGCACCCAGAATCTGTCATCGTTGTTCCGCACCAGACCATCATCGTCCAGTCCGCCCGGCTCGTCTTCTTCGGTGCTGTCTGTACGGGCATCCTTCAGGTAGTCGACACGCAGCCAGCTTTTATTGTCTTCAGTGGTGTGGTGACGAAACTCAAGCCCCTGCATCAGCCCGCGCAACTCCATCCAGTATGCATTGTACGTCAGGTCTGCCGTGTCGCTGATGGCCCAGAAAAATGGCTGGTTATAATACAAACCGCGCTTTGAGCTCTGCCCCACCTCGGGCAGCAGAAAGCCTGTCTGCCGTTTCTTTTTGGCAGGCAGAATGGCGTACGGAGCGTACAGCACGCTGTGGTCCTTCACCTGCATGCTGGTATGCCAGAGCTGTGAATACCCTTCAAGCTCGATGGTGGCTTCACGCGCGGTTATGGACCATGCGGGCACCTCGCCGTCACACGCGGTTATCTTGGCATTGCGGAACCGGTATGAATCGCCGAAGTCCTTCTGCACTCTCTCACCGGAAAAATAGATATGCGGTCCGTCAACAAACACCGAGCCGTCGCGCAGCCATCCTACTCTGTTTTTCAGGTCAAATTCGGCTTCAGAGGCGTCCACCACGTCGCGCCCCATTTTTACGCTTACATTGCCCTTCAGCAGCACCCAGTCCGTATCGCCGAAATATCTGATAAAATCAGCTTTCAGAAAATCGTCGCCTTCGCGGAGCGCCACATTGCCGAACGCTTCGATCATATTGCTGTCACTATGGGTGACAACCCTGTCCGCGGTCAGATTCCAGTGAACGGTTTCCTGCTCGCTATCCGTCACCGAAATGGTGCCGGCCAGCGCCGCGCCATGCCCGGTCAGCAGAAAGCACGTCAGAAAAACAACGCAGCAGAAAAATAAATTTCGACAGTCTTTTCGCATCAACAGCGTTCTCGTGGTAGTCCCGCAGCAATCCGGGCAGATTGATTTCTTTGATATTACAAAAAGATGCCCCGAAAAAAGGGTACATCGGCCACGCGGCGCTCAGGCGGATGTACCACAGCTTTCCCCGCAGGAAAAGCTCGTTACAGCCGCCGGAAAATATTACTACAATAATCAGGCCATATGCAACGTGCACAATGGCGCTGCGCCATAAAGCCGTTGACACAGGCCGCGATGGCGGCTAATAGACCTGTTTCGCCCTTGCTCGTCCCTGCGGGACGGGCCTTAAGACCATAAGGAGATTCAACATGAGAAAGTTTGAAACGTTGCTGCTGCTCTCTCCCGAGCTCGGCAGCCAGCCCCGTGAGGATCTGCTCGCAGTTCTCACCGGTGTCATCGAGCGCGAACAGGGTTCTGTTCTGGCCGTTGACCACTGGGGCATGCGCGACCTCGCCTACCCTGTGCGCAAGCACATGCGCGGCTACTATGTCCGTCTGGAATATGCCGTTGCCGGTCCTTCCGTAGCCGAACTGGAACGCATCATCCGCATCACCGACGGCATTTACAAGTTTGTCACCGTCAAGCTGGCGGACGAAGCTGAGGAGGCAGCGTAACATGGCTTTCAAAAAAAGATTCACTCCCCGGCGCAAATTCTGCCGCTTCTGCGCAGATAAAGACCTGCCCATCAACTACAAGCGTCCCGATATCCTGCGCGACTTCGTTACCGAACGCGGCAAGATTATCGCACGTCGCATCACCGGCACCTGTGCCCATCACCAGCGCCTGCTGACCACTGAAATCAAGCGCGCCCGTCAGATGGCTCTTCTTTTCTACACGTCCACGCACTCCAGTGATGTGCTGAAGAAGAGCTCGCTGTAGGAGGCATGTCATGATGAAGGTTATTCTTAGAGCAGACGTTGAAAATCTGGGCAAGCTGGGCGACATTGTCGAAGTGCGCCCCGGTTACGGCCGCAACTTCCTGCTGCCGCAGGGCATGGCCATGGCTGCCACCGCTTCAAACATGAAAGTGTTTGAAATGGAACGCAGAAAACTGCAGGCAGAAATGGATGCAGTGCGCGCCACTGCCACCACTCTGGCAGAAAAAATCGCCGCAGCCGATGTATCCATCGCAGTGCGCGTGGGCGAAAACGACAAGCTGTACGGCTCTGTCACCCCTGCACACATTGCCGATGCTCTGGCAGAAGCCGGTGTTGAAATCGACCGTCGCCGCATCCTGCTGGATGCACCTATCCGCAATCTTGGCGAATACGACGTGCGCGTGCGCCTGCATGCCGACGTAGAAGCCGTAATCGCCCTCAAGGTAGTGGCCGAAGGCCGCACCGAGGAAGCTGATGCAGAAGAATCCGCAGCAGAAGAACCCGCAGTGGAAGAAGCCGCAGAATAGCACAGCCTTTCAGGGAAACGCTCCCGCCCGCACGGGCGGGGGCGGTCCCTTCGGGCAGGTGGATCAGGTTTCTGACGACCTGCTGCGTAACGTTCCCCCCCACAGTGTAGAGGCTGAACAGGCCGTGCTCGGGGGGGTTTTTTTACGCGGACAGGTATTCCACACGCTGGTTGATATCGTTAATGAAGACGACTTTTATCTTCCCGCTCACAAGACCATCTTTGAATCGTTTTCCGAGCTGTACCGCCGCAACTCACCCATTGATCTCATCACGGTAGCTGAATTTCTGAAAGATCAGGGTAAACTGGAGATGGCGGGCGGCACCGTGTATCTGGCAGAGCTGGCCGAATCGGTCATCAGCGCCGCCAACGCGGAACACTATGCCACGCTTGTGCGCAACAAGTCGCTGCAGCGCTCTCTCATCGGTGCCTGCAGCGATATAATCAGCAACTGCTACGATGCGTCACAGGACATCGAGCAGTTGCTCGACCATTCCGAATCATCCATATTTTCCATTTCCGAAAGGACCACGGGCAAAGTTTTCAAAAGCTCCAAGGAACTGGTCAGCAAGGTTTTTGAAGATCTGGAAAAACGGGTGGAACGCAAGGAGCTTGTCACCGGGGTAACCACAGGATACTTCCGGCTGGACAGCATGACGGCAGGCCTTCAGCCTTCTGACCTTATCATCATTGCGGCGCGTCCTTCCATGGGCAAGACCGCTTTTGTGCTGAACATGGCCATGCGTGCCGCCGTCAATGCGGGAACGCCCGTCGCCATTTATTCGCTGGAAATGTCCATGGAATCGCTCATGATGCGTATGTTATGCGCATGGGGCAAGGTTGATCTGGGCAAGCTGCGTAAAGGATTTCTGGACGACGAGGACTGGGCAAAGCTGTATGCTGCCGCAGACGTGCTTTCACGCGCGCCCATCTACATCGACGATACTCCGGCCATCACCACGCTGGATCTGCGTGCCCGTACCCGCCGCCTGCATGCCGACAAAGGCGTCGGCATGGTTGTTGTCGACTACCTGCAGCTTATGCGTTCCAGCCGCAGAACAGATTCACGCGAACTGGAAATTTCCGATATATCCCGAAACCTCAAAGCGCTGGCCAAGGAACTCAATATCCCCGTCATTGCGCTTTCCCAGCTCAACCGTAAAGTGGAAGAACGCACCAACAAGCGTCCCATGCTCTCCGACCTTCGCGAATCGGGCGCTATTGAGCAGGATGCCGACATCATCATGTTTGTCTATCGCGACGAGGTATATAACAAACGGGATGACAACCCCAAAAAGGGGGTTGCCGAAATCATCATCGGCAAACAGCGTAACGGACCAACCGGCATGGCAGAGCTTGCCTACATAGGGTCATACACGGCCTTTGAAGATCTGGCCGAAGTGCCTCCGCCCTCAGAAGAATTCCAGTAAACACAATGACGCCGCGCTCCCTGAGAAGCGCGGCGTCATTGTTTGTTCTGGCTGCGGTTGGCACCTACAGCCTGTCGGGATACGGCACCCCGGGCACCTTGCCTGCACGCACCACCTGATCCCATGTCAGACGGCGTATGATCAGCGTGCGGTCATCCTGCGCCGAGCGCCACATATCGGGCTTTACCGGAGCAAACAGGTATCCGGCAAACAGCCGCTGCCCGCCTTCGTCAATACCGATACCGTCGGCAAAACTGCCTATGGCATAGTAGTGGCGCATAAGCAGCACAGCATCGGAGATCACCGCCGGATCATCAACCTTCCGCCAGCCGCCCTGCCGGAACTCCGGCTGCCATCCGGAATCTCGCGGCATAAAAAGAACAGCTGTCTGTCTGGCCCTGTCAACGCACAGCCACACTGTAAATGAGTCCATTTGAGCAACCAGCTGTTCAGGGCGAAACGATTCCGCACCATAGATGCTGGCAGGTCCCGTACGCACGCCCGATTTGACGCAGCCGCACAGGGCGAACAGCGCAACGCAGCACAACAGAAGAGATATGTTTCTTTTCATTACCGGATTCTCCTTAAGCATGGTCTGCACATTGTGCACCCGGCATGCAGGTACATGCAAGGGGCCGACGCGGTCAGCAACACCATAACACAAAAAAATCTCTCCGGCATGGCCGGAAAGATCTTTGTAAAGACAAAAAAAGGCCGCCCCTTTCAGGGCGGCCCGGGAATGCTCTGCGGTTACTCAAGAATCTTGTTGTTCACCAGCTCAACCTTTGTTTTGGTAAGCAGGTCCTGCATGTAGGCACGGTACAGCTCTTCGCGCTTGCTCTGCAGCATGGCGTCAACAAAACGGTCTTTAACCTGCGCCCACTGAGTTTCATCGGGGGTAAGCACAGCGGCGCGCTTAGCCACAACAGCACCGGTGGGAGTCTGAAACGCTTCAGCTATCCATGCGTCATCGGCAGCCTTGAATATGGCGGAAGTCACATCAGGAGCCTGTCCCACACCGGGAATAAAGCCCTGACGGCCGAAAGGTTCGCTTTTCTTCACACGGGCTGCGGCAGACTGCGGCAGAGAACCGTCGTTCTTCAGCGCTGCTACGGCTTCGCGCGCAGCATCAGCGGCCAGCTTCATGGCTTCCTGCTGCTTCAAACGGGCGATGACGTCCGCCTTCACAACGTCCAGCTCGCGGTAGGTTTCTTCCTTGCTGGAAACAACCTTGGCCAGCATGTAGCCACCTTCCACTTCCATGGGCGTGTCAATGACAGACCCTTCGGGCGTGGTGAAAATAAGCTCGACAGATGCAGCTTCAACACCAAGCAGGCCGGTGGCCTGAGCGCGGGTGAACTGACCGCTGTCACGCAGGGAAAGGTGCATGCGCTCCGCCACGGCAGGCAGGTCTTCACCGGCAAGCAGTGCTTCCAGTGCGGCGTCCAGAGTGGGAGTAACCTTTTCCAGCGCGGCCTCTTCGGCCAGACGGTGCGAAATCTCATCATGCACTTCGTCCAGCGTGCGGATACGGGCGTTTTCTTTTTCTTCCACTTTGATGATGTGGAAACCGAACTGCGTGCGCACAGGTGCGGTTACCTGACCGGCGGCAGCGGCAAAGGCTGCCTGCTCAAACTCAGGCACCATCTGTCCGCGACCGAACCAGCCCAGATCGCCGCCAAGCGGAGCACTGGGCCCTTCAGAGGCTTCTTTGGCCACCTTGGCAAAATCAGCACCCTTGCGGATCCGCTCATACAATTCGTTTATCTTTTTCTCAGCCGCGGCCACCTTTTCTTCCGACGCACCGGCATCTGCCAGAACCAGAATGTGACGGGCGTGCACCCGTTCTTCCTGACGGAATGATTCTTTATTGTCTTCGTAATAGGCAGCTATGCGGTCATCAGAGACAGAAGCGCCGTCGGCCAGTGCCGCAGGAGTGATCATCACGTACTGCAGCGTCACGCGCGGGGGCACTTTATAATTTTCAATATTCTGCTTGTAAAAAGCGGAAATCTGCTCTTCGCCGGGCTTCACCTGATCCAGATAATTTTCCGCGGCAAAAAGCACATAATCCATGCTTCTGCGTTCTGCAGAATACAGGAACATGGCTTTGGCTTCTTCTGCGGTGACGGCGGCAGGCATGGTGATGAAATCACGCATTTTCTGCGCCAGCATGGAACGACGGATCTTGTCTTCGTACGCGCCGGGTGTGGTACCCTGTGCAGCCAGCACCTGTTTGTAACGCTCACCGTCAAAGTTGCCATCGGCATCGTTGAACACGGGAATCTCGGCGATACGCAGCTTCAGTTCGGCGGGAGAAACCTCCAGCCCCTGCTTTTCGGCCTGCTGCACAAGCAGCACTTCGGAAATCATCTGATTCAGAACGCGCATTTTCAGCCCCGCCTGCTTCAGATCTTCCGAGGTCACGTCCGGAAACTGAGCACGGACAAGCTCGACCTGCTGTTCATATTCTCTGGCAAAGGCATTGACGGTGATGGACGTTTTGCCCACCTTTGCCACCACATTGGAAGGCTGGTTGTCCATGGAGCCGACGCCCCAGAAGACAAACACGATGATGATAAGCCCGAAGGCGATTTTAACGCCCCACGACTGGGCGTTCTGTCTTATTGAGTCCAGCATGAGCACTCCGTTTTTTCAAAGCAGATGGGCCGCCGCTAAGCAGCAGCCGTTTTCGAGAGACGTACATAATTAAGCAATCCGCCTGCCCGAATAATGTCCAATTCCTTAGCAGTCAAATCATTCCTGACAGCCACTGCAGCGCCGCCGTCCACTGTTACCTGCACGACGGCTCCCGGAGCCAGCAGCGTGGTGTCCAGAGTGACGGTGCAGCCCTGTTCCAGCTGCGCATAGTCGGCTTTATCTTCCAGAATCAGCGGCAGAATGCCGAAGTTCACAAGATTGGCTCTGTGGATACGGGCAAGCGACTTGGCTATGACCGCACGCACACCCAGATGGCGCGGAGCAAGGGCCGCATGTTCGCGACTGGATCCCTGTCCGTAATTTTCACCTGCCACGATAACCCCGTTTTCCACGGCATCGGCCCGCGTGACAAAATCTTCGTCCACCCGGCCGAAAACATGCCGCGCAATGGCGGGCACATTGGACCGCAGCGAGGTTATTTCCGCACCGGCGGGCATAATGTGGTCGGTGGTTATATCGTCACCCAGCCGGATAAGCACACCGGCCTGCAGCTGCTCCGGCAGCGGTTCAAAACGCTCCAGCGCCACGATGTTGGGCCCGTAGACAACCGCTGTGCCTGCTCCGTCCTGCGGCGGATAGGCAAACAAATCAGCGATGGAAGGGACTTCGGCGGGCAGATCGGCCACCGCGGGAGCTTCTCCCCATGTGGCGGGATCGGTGAAACAGCCGCGCAAAGCAGCCATGGCTGCGGTCAGCGGACTGACAAGATAAACCTGCCCGTCTTTGGTACCGCTGCGGCCTTCAAAATTGCGGTTGAAGGTACGGGCCGACACGCCCCCGCTGACAGGGGACCCCCCCATGCCGATACACGGCCCGCATGAACACTCCAGCAGCCGTGCGCCGGAATCAAGCAGCGGCTCGACCAGCCCTTCACGCGCAAGCATCTTCAGCACCTGCTTGGAACCGGGGGAAACCAGCGTATCGGTGCCGGCGCATACCCTGTTGCCTGCCAGCAGGCTTACCGCACCTTTAAGGTCGGCGTATGATGAATTGGTGCACGACCCGATGGCCACCTGATCAACCTTCAGACCGTCCAGACTGGCCACCGGCACCACCCTGTCGGGCATGTGCGGCTGCGCAGCCAGCGGCTGCAGTGCCGAAAGGTCAATGACGACCTCTTCGTCGTATTGCGCCCCGTCATCCGCCGCCAGCGGCTTCCATACATCAGCACGGCCCATGGCCTTCAGAAAATCGAGGGTGCGCTCATCGCTGGGGAACACCGACGTGGTGGCGCCCAGTTCGGCCCCCATGTTGGTGATGGTGGCACGCTCGGGCACGCTGAGGGTTTCGACACCGGGACCGGCGTATTCAAACACCTTGCCCACACCGCCCTTGACTGTCAGCAGCCCCAGCAGATGCAGAATGACATCCTTTGCCGTGGCCCACCCCTTCAGGCGGCCTTCCAGACGCACTTTCACCACTCGGGGCATGGTGATGAAATACGGCTCTCCTGCCATGGCCAGAGCAACGGAAAGCCCGCCAGCCCCCATGGCAAGGGCACCTATACCGCCCGCCGTGGGCGTGTGGCTGTCCGACCCCACCAGCGTGGAACCGGGCACCGCAAAATTTTCCAGATGCAGCTGATGACAGATGCCCGTGCCCGCCGGTGAATAGACAATGCCGTACTTCTGCGCCACCGTGCGCAGAAAACGGTGGTCATCCGGATTGCGGAATCCCATCTGCAGCGTGTTGTGGTCCACATAGCTGACCGACAGGTCAGTGCGCACCCTGTCAACGCCCATGGCTTCAAACTGCAGATACGCCATGGTGCCGGTGGCATCCTGCGTCAGCGTCTGGTCTATGCGCAGCCCTATTTCGGCGCCCTGTGTCATCTCGCCGCTTACAAGATGGGCGGCAATGATCTTTTGTGTCAGATTCATAGTCATGGCTAATTCCCTCGTACTCACGGATAAAAAAAGTTGCCGCGCTCTGCGTGCCGCCGCACGGGGGAAGCATGCCGCCCCGTCCGGCTTGCACAAAGCCACGACAGGCAGCGGTCGTTTCATCCGCCCGCGCACAGGCGCAGGCAATCCATGAAGCGGCTTCCGGCATGTGGCGGCCGCCCCTCTGTTCACACACGGCTTGCGCCGTTTCGCCCTGCCGCCATGCAGCACGGCGCGGGTATTCGCTTATATACGCGCAAACCGCCCCGCAGGACGGCATGCTCTTTTCGCCGGAACGGAAAAAAACGGCCCGTGGCAGGCCAGAACCGCCGGCCACCGGTCATACGGTCCCGTTCAGGGTATTTCCAGTCCGGCGCTGCGGTATTCATTAAGCTTGTTACGCAGCGTACGCACTGAAATCCCCAGCAGGTCTGCGGCCATGGTCCGGTTTCCGGACGTCTGCTCCAGACCTTTGAGAATCATTATGCGCTCCATTTCATGCAGCGGAATGACTCCGCCGCTGAAAGGATCGGTGCCGCTTTCCGGCGAAGCACCGTCACAATGCTCCTGATCCGGCTGCTGCTCATGCGAGCCTTCATCGGCAAACACGGGCCAGCTGTCGGGATCAAGCAGAAAATGAGAAACAGTGATGGGCCCTTTGCCCGCAAGCAGCGATGCCCGCTCCATCAGGTTCTGCAGCTCCCGCACGTTGCCCGGCCAGTCATATTCCTCAAGCCACTGCACGGCGGCAGGAGCCAGCTCCAGCGGAGGCAGGCCGTAGTCGCGCACATACATGGCTATGAAAAAACGGGCCAGCCGCACAATATCATCGCCGCGTTCGCGCAGCGCAGGCAGGCGCAGCGGAATCACATTGAGCCGGAAGTACAAATCCTGACGGAACTTCCCTTCTTTGACCCAGTCTTCAAGCGAACGGTTGGTGGTGGCCAGCACCCGCACATCAACCTTGATGGTCTCGGTCCCGCCCACGCGGTCTATCTCGCCTTCCTGCAGTACGCGCAGCAGCTTGGCCTGCAGGCCCAGATCCATCTCCGAAATTTCATCCAGCAACAGCGTACCGCCGCTGGCCAGTTCAAATTTTCCCAGCTTTCTGGCTATGGCTCCGGTAAACGATCCTTTTTCATGACCGAAAAGCTCACTTTCGAGCAGGTGCTCGGGCAAAGCAGCGCAGTTGACCGCCACAAAGGCCTTGTCTGCTCTGTCGCTGCTGCGGTGCAGATACCGCGCGAACATTTCCTTGCCTGTGCCTGACTCGCCGGAGATCAGCACCGTGGCACGGGAAGGCGCAACCTGCTTTGCCAGTGCCAGCACCCGTGCCACGGCAGGATGCGAGCCGATAATACGCGAGCCGTCACCTTCGGGCAGGGGCGTACGCCCGCCCAGAGTGCTGGAAGCCGGTGCGGATGCCGGTGTCCGCGGCACCGCGGGCACAGCCGCTTTCACCTTTTCAAACTGCAGCGGTTCGAGCCAGTAATCGCGTGCTCCCATGCCTAAAAAACGCTCTGCTTCTTCTGCAGAGCCTTTGTCGGTGAAAATGATGACGGGAGGAAACGAAGAATCGTCAGCACTGACCGAAAGCAGGTCTTCGACCTTGTACCCCGGAAGCTGCGGACGCGAGAAAATAACCGACGGCCCTGATTTGCGGATAAACGCCGATGCACCTTTAAGGTTTTCGGCAATCCCCACTTCATAGCCGGCTTCTTTCAGCTGAGGGAAAATACGCGTGACGGACTGAGCCGGTGCGAGAAACAGAATGCGCCTTGATGACATGCTTATCTCAATACCCGTAAGAACAACTGGTTGCAATGCCCCAATGCATCATTATGCCACAATTCAGACAGATACGCAAAATACCCGTACAGGCGGCATAACCGCCTTTTCCACCGCGGGCTTGTGCGGTAGGCTTGGCGGCGCCGGCGGTATCCGGTACACCTTTTTTCCGGCCGTAACATCACTACACGCAACCAAAGAGAGAATCGCCATGCCCGATCCGGAAACAGACACTCTGCGCGCCTTGCTCCGCGCCGTCGCCTCGGGCAGAACCTCTGCCGAACAGGCACTGCAGCAGCTCAGGCTTGATCCGGGTACCGACATACTGGACGGGCTGCACCCCGACCATCACCGCGGGCTGCGCACAGGCATGGCCGAAGTTGTCTTTGCTCAGGGCAAGGACGACAGCCGCCTGCTGGCAGCAGTGGAGTCCATAGCCTGCCGCAGCGGACAGGTGCTTGTTACCCGTTGCACACCGGAGCAAGGTCGTTTACTTTCCCGCAGCCGGTCCGGCGGCGAATACTGGCCGCAGGCCGGTCTTTTTTCGCTGGGCAGACAGCTGACACTCACCCCGCCGTGGCCTTCACGGGGGCGTGTGCTGATTGTGACCGCCGGCTCGGCAGATATGCGTACAGCCTTAGAGGCACTGGGAACACTGCGTTTTCACGGCATTGATGCCGGATTGATATGCGACGTGGGCGTGGCCGGTCTGCACAGGCTGAGTGCGCACATGCGCGCACTGGACGCGGCGGCGGCGGTGATTGCCTGTGCCGGTATGGAAGGTGCCCTGCCCAGTGTACTGGCAGGATTTCTGAGCGCTCCCGTCATCGCTGTACCCACATCTGTGGGTTACGGCACGGGAGCAGGCGGCATGGCTGCCCTGCTGGCCATGCTGAACAGCTGTGCCGCGGGCATCACTGTAACCAATATCGACAACGGCTATGGCGCTGCCGCCTTTGCCGTAAAAATGCTGCAAAAAACAACACCGGACACAGCAGATTCATGCGACTAGCATTTTTCAACAGCTCCAGAAGCTGGGGCGGCGTCAAGACATGGACCGTGGAGTTTGCCGCCGCCCTGCAGCAAATGGGCCACGAAGTGACCATTTTCGGCCGGAAGGGCCCTTTTGTGCAGCGTGCGGCCCATGCCGGACTGCCCGCGCACGAAGTTTCATTCGGGCCTGACTTCAATCCCGCGTCCATCTGGCGTTTTGCGTCTTTTTTCCGCCGTCAGGGCACACAGGCAGTTCTGGTCAATGTAGGACGCGACATCCGCACCGCGGGCGTGGCAGCCGCCTTATGCGGGCTGCCCGTGGTTCACCGCATAGGCCTGCCGCGTGACATGCGCAATCACTGGAAAGTCCGGGCCGTGCACCGGCTGGTCAGACCGCACTATCTTTGCCCGTGCGAGTTTATCCGCCAAGGCATGCTGGACGCTCTGCCTTTTGTTGACAAAAAAGACTCCACGGTCATCCTGTCGGCCAAAACTCCGTCGCCTGCGCCCGCAGCACTGCGCCGCGACAGCGCCGCCCCGCTGCAGCTTGTGACCACCAGCCAGCTGAAGTCTGACAAAGGGCATGCCGACGTACTGCATGTGCTGCATGCACTTAAAGCCGACGGGCACCGCTTTCACTGGCACGTGGCCGGAACCGGCGACAAGGCCGGAGAGCTTAAAGCCACCGCCGCCGCGCTAGGTCTGGCCGGCGACATCACATGGCACGGCTTTACGCAGGATATCGGCAGCGTGCTTTCGCTGGCCGACGTGTTCGTGCTGCCGTCGCTCAGCGAGGGGCTGCCCAACACTCTGCTGGAAGCCATGGCACGCGGACTGGTTCCCGTCGCCCGCAATGTGGGCGGCATAGCCGAAGTCTGGCCGCACCATGGCCGGCAGCTGCTTCTGCCCGCAGACTCTTTCCGTCCGGCGCTGCATAAGGCGCTGGCGGACCTGACACAATCCGGAACAGAGCAGCTGAACTCTCTCGGGGCCGCCGCATGGACACAATGCCGGACCACTTTTTCAATGCAGACACAGGCTCCCAGGCTGGAGCAGTTCTTCAACACCCTGATACACGGAAATCCTGCATCATGCGTATCATCCTAGCCACATCCTCCACCAACAAGAGCGGAGGCTCGCGGCAGGCCCTGTATCTGGCACAGGGGCTCAGACAGCGCGGCCACGACGTGACATTTTTCACCGAAAAAAAAGCAGGACTGCGCGAGCTGGACCCGCATATGGACTGGGGAGATCTGCCTGCGGACAAACGCCGCTGGCGGCACGCTGTGGAGCAGGCGCTGCCTGAAGGCAGACAGCCGCGTCCGGCCATTTTTCACGCCTTTCATAATAAGGCCGTCAAAAAAGCCGCGTGGTGGGGACTGTTGTGGCGCAGGCGCAACGTGGTCTGTGTCGGGCACCGCGGGGTCGTCTACCGTCCCGGCAATCCGCTGCCTTATCTTTCTCCGGGCATCGGGGCCTTTATTGTCAACTCGCGCGCCTGCGCCGATGTGCTGCGCTGGTACGGTGTGGGCGCCTGCAGGCTGCATGTGGTGTACAACGGCATTCCCGCCGGACGCAGCACCCCGTGCAGGTCTGCGGCGCAGACCCTGCAGCAGCTGGGCATACACAAAAAAGACGGTGATGTTTTTTACGGCACCGTGGCCGGAGACAACCCCATCAAAGGGACGGAAGTGCTGCTGCGCGGATTTGCTCTGGCGCGGATGGAAAATGCCCGTCTGCTGGTCATAGGCGTAACCCCCGCAAAATGGCAGCCGCTGTGTGATGAGCTGGGGATCAGCCGACATGTAACCCTTTTGGGTAAAACGGAATGTGTGGCTGACTACCTGCAGCTGCTGGATGTTTTTGTACTGCCATCACTCACCGAATCCATGCCCAACACCCTGCTGGAAGCCATATGCATGGGACTGCCGGCCATAGCCACCCGCGTGGGCGGCGTGCCTGAACTGGTGGACAACAACGGCATGCTGATTCCGGCCGGAGACCATTGCGCTCTTTCCCATGCTCTGCGCGACATGCACAACTCTCCGCAGCAACGCCTGCGCTGGGCGGCAGCCAGCCGCAGCATGGCCCCGGCCTATGGTCTCGAACGCCGCGTGGAACGCATTGAAGGGATATACAGAGGCTTGCTGCGCAGACGCGGTCTGCGTCAGGACTGAGCATGCCGGAGGAAAGCAGAGCATGAATAGCGGACCGGTTTCTGTGGCATGCGCACAGGGCAGCCACGGCGGTGATGTTGTGCGGCTGGCCGGCAGGCTGGGCATATCGCCGACGGATATTCTTGATTTCAGCAGCAACGCCAACTCTCTCTGTGACGACCTGACCCGTCAGGTGCTTGCACAGACAGGCTATGCGCACAGCCACTACCCCGACAGTGAATGTACCGGCCTGCGCCACCGCATAGCCGGCTTTGAAGAGACACAGCCGGAACGCATTCTTGCCGGCAACGGCTCGTCAGAACTCATCTATCTGGCCATGCACAGCCTGAAACCGCGCAGAGTGCTGCTCATCGCTCCTGTTTTTTCGGAATATGTCCGGGCCTGTCAGGCCTGCGGTGCAGATTACCGCCTGTTCGAAACCGACCCGTATGACGGCTTCGACATTCCGGAACGCCACATCTGCCGCCTGCACGATGCGGTGACGGCATACCGCCCCGACATGGCGGTCATCTGTGCGCCCAGCAATCCGGCATGTACTGATTACAGCCGGATGGACGATATTCTGCATGCGCTGGACTGCCCCCATGTACTTGTGGACAACAGCTATCTGGATTTTCTGTGGGGCACTCCGGCCTACAGCCGTCACGGCATGGCTGCCTACGCCGGATGCACGCGCACGGAAACGAAAGTTATCTCTCTGCGCAGCATGACCAAGTTCTTTTACTGCACCGGCGTCAGGCTGGGGTACTGCCATGCAGATGAACAGACCATCGAACGGATGAACAGATGCAAAACGCCGTGGTCTGTCTGGCATGCCGCCCAGCAGGCAGGGACGGCTTTTCTTGACCGCATGGATGAATACCGCCTGCGCCTGCCGGCCATGCGTGCCGAAAAAACAGCTTTTGCAGGGGCACTCCGGAATACAGGGATATTTGACAACAACCTTGTGCTGGAAGGGGCCAACTTTGTCACCGCGCGCCTGCAGCGTCCTGCAAAGGCCGCGACCGTTTACACGGAGTTGCTGCAGCACGGCATACTGGTCCGGCTATGTGATAATATTCCCGGTATGCCGCAGGGCTTCATACGGATGCAGGTACGCGAAAAAAAAGCATGGAGCAGGCTGACCGCGATATTGGGCACTCTGGACGCGGAATAACCGGCCTCCCCCGCTGTCCCCCGCGCGGACGTCTGTCAAAATCAGCAGCACGGAAAACCGGCAGCAGCCGGCGCAGAACCTATGCATCTGCCCTGCATGGACGCACCCCGCAACACCGCAAAAGGCTGTTTCACGGCTGCAACAGGTCGACCATCAGCTCCAGTTCGGCATAAACAGTGCGCACAACCACATCCAGACTCTCCACGGGCACCTCTGCGGCGTTCCAGAAATAAGGTTCCAGCGCCGGAGCAAACTGATCTGCGGCCACGCTGTATCCCATGGCATGCACTATGACATCAGCCACATGCACCACGGCCGCATCAAAAACCGGCTGCCCTTTCGCATCGGCCGGCGGCTGATGATGCCAGCGCATGGCCGATGCAATGGTGGCAGGCAGTTCCCATTGCTGCGCCAGAGCATACGCCACCCCCGCATGATCAAATCCGAAGCAGTGCTGCTCCGCCTCGTGCAGGGCGCATCCGGTGCGCCCCGAGTGTCTGAGGGCGGCGCAGGCGAGGTCGGGTCTGCCGCAGCACAGCGCAAGCCAGCCGATGTCATGCAGCAGGCCGCCCACAAAATGGCGCTCCGGCATTGTGTGCCCAGCACAGATGGCCAGCGTTCTGGCAGCCAGACCACATGCCACGGAGTGACGCCAGAATTCATCGATGTCTATGGCACGGGGCGGCCGTTCATGAAAAAGCCCGAGCAAAAGCGTGCCCGCCGCCAGCGTGGAGATATGCTTGGCACCCAGTATGGCCACCGCCCGCGAAACGGTGTCCACCTTTACCCGCAGACCGAAAAGCGGACTGTTCACCAGCCGCAGCAGCGATGCTGTCAGCCGCGGGTCCATGCTGATGGTCCACGCGATATCGTCCGGCGAGGCAGCAGGGTCTTCCAGCTGGCTTTGCAGCGTATGAAAAACGGAAGGAAGAGGAGGGATGCAGGCGGTACTGACAACCTGCCGTATGTCAGGAGGAGGACCGGAGTCACAGGGTTCCGGCACCAGATTGCAAAGACGCGGCACACCGTGAATTTCAGAAGGTTCCGGCTCATGCCAGCCGCCGTGAACCACAGGCGCGCCGCGTTCAAGATGGCCCGCCACGGCAGCACGCAGCGCGGCAGCAGCCGGATGCCCCATATCCATGGCCCTGAAACGGTGGTCAAGCCACCTCCGCTGCACATCACTCAAACCGGTCATGCTATATCCCCCCCACTTTACGCATCGGTCATACATGTTTAGTATGCAGCGCATAAAAAGCCAAGACCCCGGAGGGGGGAACCACCGGGGCCTTGCCAAAATGAAGCGACTGAATCGAAGTCCGCGAAGCGAGGGACCACACGGACTCTAACACCGAGAAAAGCGGATAGCCGTTCTCTGTTTGCCCTTTATAAAGCACAATGCATGCCAAGCCGGACATGATGATATAAGTCAGCAAAAACATACCATTACAGAGCAGCACCGCTTTGAGTGTCGCAACGATATTTCGTTGACAACGATATTTCGTTACGATATTTCGTTGTTTACATGCATTATCTGAAAGACATCATGAACACACATTCGCCCACCACCATCAACGATCTTGATATTTCGCCGTTTTTCGACCTGATGCTTGCCATGGCGCGCGAGCGTTCTGTCGAGGCGTTACTGGATCTTACCGAAAGAGCATACCGCGGAACACATGTCATCAGCGGTGCCCTGTGGTTTGCAGAAAACAGTCCGGAAAGTCCGCGCGGCAAAATGCTGCGCCTTATGGCTCACTCCGGCTGGACACGCCACACACCGCGCGAATGGCGGCACGATGAGGGTACATACACGCTGGTGCCGCTCACCGAACCTGTCATAGGCGAATGTGCCCGCACGGCAAAGCCCATGTTTGCCGAAGACAGCGCCCAGTGGGAGAGGCCTGCATGGGCAGAAAATGAGGGAATTCACGCCTACGCGACCTATCCCCTCATTTTCAAAAGCGAAATGCTGGGCGTGATGGCTGTTTTCTACGACCGGCCCATGCAGGACAGATTGTCTGATGTCATGCGTATGCATCGGAAAATGCATACTATTTTTGCTGATTCTCTTGCAGCCGCACTGGCAAACGCCCGAGCTTTTGAAGAAATTCAGCGCCTGCGCCGCGAACTGGAAATGGAAAACGAGTACCTGCGCCGCGCGGTGAGCACCGCCAATAATCTGGGCGACGACATTGTGGGTGAAAGCCCTTCTCTTAAAAAAGTCATGGAACAGATAGAGGTTGTGGCTCCCACAGATGCAACGGTGCTGCTGCTGGGCGAATCCGGCACCGGCAAAGAGCTGCTGGCGCAGGCCATTCACGCCAACAGCCAGCGCAGGGACAAGCCGCTCATACGGGTCAACTGCTCCGCCATCCCCCGCGAACTTTTCGAAAGTGAATTCTTCGGGCACGTCAAAGGATCATTCACAGGCGCGGTACGCGACCGTACCGGGCGTTTTCAGCTGGCGGACGGCGGTACGCTTTTTCTGGACGAAGTCGGGGAAATTCCGCTTGAACTGCAGGGCAAGCTGCTGCGGGTGCTGCAGGAAGGAACATTCGAGCGTGTGGGTGATGAGCAGAGCAGAAAAGTTGACGTACGCATTGTCGCCGCCACCAACAAGGACCTGCTTGAAGAAGTGCGCAAGGGAACATTCCGGCAGGACCTCTATTTCAGACTCAGTGTTTTTCCCATCCACAACCCGCCGCTGCGCGAACGCCCCGAAGACATTCCGCTGCTGGCAAGGCACTTTATAGCCAAAGCCAGCAGACGGCTGGGCATACCGGAACCGCGCCTGCCCTACCGTCATATCCGCAGGCTGGCGGCGTATCACTGGCCCGGTAACGTGCGCGAACTGCAGAACATCATGGAGCGGGCAGTCATCATGGCCGACGGTGGCGTAATATCTGCCGAGGCACTGCCTGAAGCACTGCCCCGGCGCCGGGAAGAGGCGCAACCGGGCGCACTTACGCGCAATGAATACGGCTGGCAGACCGAAGCACCTGACCGGCGGGTGACAGTGATCCGTGAAGAACAATGGGCGCACATGCAGCGCGAAAACATCCGTGCCGCGCTGGAAGCCTGTAACGGACGCATACACGGGCCGGACGGCGCCGCCCACCTGCTGGGGGTCCGCCCCACGACCCTCCAGTCGCGTATCAAAAAGTTCGGCATAGGCAGACAGGACGTATGACGCACCCCGCGGCGGGGCATCTGCCGCTTCACCATTCTCCCGCCCTGAAACAACAAAGCCCGTACATACGGGCTTTGTTGTTTCTAAGCTTCCAGATCACGCAGATACCGGAACAGCGCCCGGTAGTTTTTCGGCGGCTTCTGGTTTTCACGCTCTTTACGGGCGTTGCGCACCAGCTGCCGCACATGCTGCACATCCGCCTGCGGATACTGTTCAAGCAAGGCCTGCATGCCGCTGCCGTCATCCAGCAGCAACTGCTCACGCAGCCGCTCCAGATGATGAAAGGCCTCGGCATCGACCTGCCGCCCTTCCTTCAGTGCGGCAAGGCGTTGCACCACGGCTTCGGCATCATCCATCTCGCGCATCATCCGCCCGATGTACTGCATCTGCCTGCGACGCGATTCATGCGTTTTCATGGCGGCATATTCACGCACGGCCTCAATAACGGCGGCGGAGACCCCCAGTCCGGCAAGAGCGGAATGCGGCAGACGCGTCAGGTCTTCTCCCAGTCGCTGCATGGCGGTGCTTTCGCGTTTGCGCTGCGACCGGCTTTTTTCAACCGGTTCTTCATCCTTCCACTGGTTCATATAATCCTTTGTTCCCTGTAAATCGGCAGACACCGGCGCGCCTTTCGCATCGGATGTCAAAACGGCCCCAAAGCCTGTCTGTTCAGTTTATATACCGGCCTCCGGCCTTCATACCCCACAGGTGAGCCGGAATCTCAACAAATGCCCTGCGACCGCCCTGAGGCATACTGATTGCAAGAATCAGCGCCCCGCTGGTCACGGCATGATACATATGCCGGTACAGGCCGCGCGCCACGGCGCGGAAGGTATCGTCCAGCACCGCGGGATGCCCCGCGGCCTCGACCAGACGTTCCACCGCTTCTGCCAGAATACGCTCGGCACCGCTCAGCAGGTGAATTTCGTCCTCGCGCACGGCCAGCAGCGTTTCTCCGGCATAAATTCTGCGCAGTTCGCTGCCCGGCGGCTCAAAGCGTTCCGCCGCCCGCTCGGCATCAAAAAGATCTCTGACATCCTCGCCATGTTGCCATCCCGCACGAAACGGCCATACACGATGTATCATATCTACCCCCCGGTCAAAGCGGCAGCTGTCGCGCAGAACCTGCCGCATGGGTTCTTCTGCACTGCTGTAAGCAAAGAGTGCGCCTCTGGATAAAAAAGACAATGTCCGCAGAGAGGAAGGTCCCCCGCCTCAAAGCTCTCTGCCCGGCTGTCCGGAAAAAACAGACCACTGCAACCGCCGCCGGATATCCGGCGTAAATCAGGCCACCATCCGCCTAGGGCTTTTGCGTGTCATACGACCATTGGGAAGAAGGAACTTCCACAAACAGCTCGTTTCCTGTTTCCGGCAGCGCCAGCACCCCCACGATGGTTTTCGAGGTGTCCAACAGATACATAAACTCTGTAAGCCGACGCGCAACCTCTCCGCGGGTCACCCGGGCGCTGTCGGCTATCTGCTCCAGCGCAGATTCAAAAGCTTTACGGGCATCTGCCTCCAGCATGATATTTTCTGCCGTCAGCGGCACGGCCACTTCGTTATACATGGCCTGCACCCTGCGCCGCATAAATTCCTGCTGCATGCTGTACTGCATTGCGGCCTCCCCGCGGTCTGTAAAAACCTACATGTATATGCCCAGCAGCACTCCGGCAAACACAACCACCGAGACAACACCGTTCATGGTGAAGAATGCCATATTAACCCGGCTCATGTCTTCTGCCGAGATTATCTTATGCTCGGCCAGCAGAATAAGACTGACAAGCCCCCACACCGCGAAAAAAGGCCACGAAAGCCCTGCAGCCCATCCGGCCATAAGAAAGAAAACAGAGGTGTTCACATGACAGAAAGAAGAAACGATAAGCGCCGAACGCACGCCTACTCTGGCCGGTACGGAATGCAGCCCCTCTCTTCTGTCAAAGTCTTCATCCTGACACGAATACAAAATGTCAAAACCGGCCACCCAGAACAGCACGCCCCAGAAGAAAAGAATGACAGGGACGGTGAATTCAGGCGTCACGGCAATATATCCGGCAATGGGAGCCAACCCCAGCACCGCGCCGAGAAAGAAATGACAGGCCCATGTGAACCGTTTGAACAGGCTGTACACCGCGGACATGAACAAAGCCACAGGTGCCAGCTTGAGACACAGCGGGTTCATGGCCGCGCACGCGGCAACAAACACTGCAGCCATGACACCGATAAAGGCCCATGTCTGCGCGGGGGTTATCTCACCCGTTACCAGCGGCCGTCCCTGCGTACGGGGGTTGGCGCGGTCTACGGGCAGGTCTATCAGCCTGTTGAAAGCCATGGCAAAAGAGCGCACAGCCACCATGGCCGCGGTAAGCACCACCATGGTATACCAACCGGGCCAGCCGCCTGCGGCGATAAATGCGCCGGTATAGGCGAAAGGCAGTGCAAATACGGAATGTTCAATTTTAACCATGCGGCACACCGCGCCGAATCTGCCGAACACTGTCATCTTCCGTTCCGTTCTGTTAAGGGTTGCAGTTTATTGATCCGCATCATCCAGTCTGGCGGCAAACGCTCTGAATTCCTTCAAAGCCTTGCTCTGGGCTGTCAGTCTTACATCGTCCAGTTCATCGTAATGGGTGAACAGCAGGTTGGCCACCACCGGGTCCAGCGCATCCTCGTTGCACAAAGCCGTCAGCACACCGTGCGCCTGTTCACGCGTCATGCCGCTGCGGTATGGTCTGTCTTCGGACAAAGCGGTAAAAATATCCGCCACAGCCATGATGCGCGCTCCCAGTTCAAGCTCGCCTCCCTTGCGCCCGTATGGATATCCGCTGCCGTTGACACGCTCGTGATGATGAGAAGCCCAGTGGCTCACCCTTTCAAGGCCCGGCACTTCACCCAGCACCTCGGCGGTATATTCCGGATGACGTTTCATCCGTGCAAATTCTTCTTCCGTCAGGGGACCCGGTTTTTCCAGCAGTTCGCTGCTGATGGCCAGTTTGCCCACGTCATGCAGCAGACCGGCAAGATACAGCTGCGCCTGTTCGGAGTGTGAAAAACCTGCCAGCTGTCCCAGCTTGGCCGCACACGCGGCCACACCGCTGGAATGGGTGGCGGTGAACCTGCTCCGGAAGTCAATGACCTGAGAAAATACAGAGGCGAAATCGAACAGCCCGTCGCTGTCAAGCGTCTCACCCATCATGTCCGGGTCAAGGCGGCCCAGCACTCCCCAGGGCGTGGTGAAACACTCCTGCGCGACGCCCGTTTCCACGGCGCGGCACAGGGCCTCCACATAGTCAGGATGAAAAAGAGAACCCGCGTACCGGCGCATACCACGCGCCGTGGCGCAGATATCAACCGCCTGCCCGCCGCTGCGGGGCAGAGAAACATCCAGCCTGTCAGCCAGGTTGATAACATTGGCCAGCATGGGCGCCCTGCCTATGTTGCGCGCAAGCACCTGATAGCCGGTGTGATGATGCAGCACCAGCTCCGCCACGTCACGCAGCTGCGGACAAATGCCCAGCAGCGCATACCCGGCACGGGCGTGCGTCACTCCATCGGTCTCGAACTGCAGCGCATCAAGCCTGCCCTGCAAAGAAAGCGCACCGGCATCGTGCAGCAGTGCCGCCAGCAGCAGGTTGCGTCGTTCTGCAGCGGGCAGCCGCAGCTCCAGCGCAATGCTGTCCGTCAGACAGGCCACACGGGCGTGATGGTGCGAGACCTCTCTGCTGACAAGGTCCAGCGCTCTGGCCAGTGCCCCCACCAAAGGAAAAAGCCCGACCCGAATTCCACAATCCATTATCAGTCTCACAAGCTCATACCGGCAAGATATGTCCCCCCCGCCGTATGAGACGTTCAGATTACGTTCCGCAGTCGGCCTTGTCTCCCCGCAGCTTGGCTGAAGCATGAGCAAGAGCGGGCAGCACCGCCTGCATGTTTTCAAGGACAGCCTTGCGGCTGCCCGGCATATTAATGATAATGCAGGTACCCAGCGTACCCGCCACCGCGCGGGATATCACCGCATGCGGCGTCTTGCACAGGCTGGCGGCCATCATGGCCTGCTCAAATCCGTGCAGCCTTTTTTCAATGACGGCCAGCGTCGCTTCGGGCGTCACGTCACGGGGGCCCAGCCCCGTACCGCCCGTCGTGAAAACGACATCGTACCGCTGGGTCAGCGCAAGGTCGGTCAGCAGAGCCTTCAGGGCCGCTCCCTCATCGGGCAGCAGATACCCCTGCACATGGCTGTCCGCAAACTCCCCGCGAAACATCTCGCCGATGGCCGGTCCGCTGGAGTCGGTACGCAGTCCCGCGGCGCCTTTGTCAGAAAGAGTAACCCATGCGGCGGTCAGCTGCGGACTGCACACCGCCGCAGACAGACGGCCCGCGGGCAGGTCTTCCAGCACGGTTGCGGTATAGCCATATGCCGCATGCTGCATGCACGGCAGCACCAGCGGCACTCTGGCCGTCACACGCAGCACGGCGCGACGCGACGCATCATGCAGCACCGCACCGGCCTTCAGACCGGTACCGTCCGCACCGCCCGTAAAAAAGCCCGCGCACATACCGGAAAAACCATCCGGCATGTCACCGGCACAGCCGCTTTCAACCGCCGCACTCTGCCTGTCCGCCACCGGAGCGGCAAGCAAAATCATCTCTCCGCGCCTGCACGGAGATTTCAGCTCCAGATCAACATCCGCCGTACACACCATGCCGGACTCCCGCGTTGCGCCGCGCACATTTCTGTCCGGAGCGGACAGCGCGGCAATTGACGTCACTGCCTGAACCGGTCTTTGCATAATGCGGGAAACAATATGCGGTAGTAAGCGTCCGCAGCGTCTTTGCACCCTTTGCGATGGTACAGATGTGAGAACCGCTCATCGCAGCGGGACTTCATGACCTGCGTCTGCTCTTCCACAGCATAGCGTTCCACGGCATCACGACACTGCGCCTCGGAGGTGAACACACTGTCATACAGTACAAAATTTTCACGGGCCATGTCGCAGCCCGGCACGCAGCCTTTCACTGTCATGCGCGCCAGCTCGTCATCGCGGCGGCAACGCTCAAGACAGGCTTCATACAACACACGCTCGTCCACGCGGAAAGCCGTACCGCCATGGTCCGCCGCATCCGCTGACAGATACACGCCGGCAGACCGGCCGCCGGCCGTGCAGCCTGCAGTCACAAAAAGTAAACCGAGACCCAGCATCAGGAAAAAACGACTCGTCATGTGCAACTCCGTCCGCAGAAAAGTGCCACGGCTGCGCCCTGCCTGCAAGAAATACCGGACTAGCGCCCCTGTTCCAGTGCCAGCCGCACGCCGAAAAGCAGCATAAGACCGCCTGCAGCAGCGTCAAGACGACGCATGACCACCGGACGCAGCAGCCTGCCCGCTCTGCCGCACCCTTTGCTGAGCAACGCAAACCACAACACGGTGGCCGCCAGATGCGCGGCGGCGAACCATACCGCACGCCAGATTTCCGGACGGGCACCCATTATCTGGGGCAGCACTGCAAGATAAAAAACAGCAACCTTGGGGTTGAGTACATTTGTCACCAACCCCTCACAATAGGCTTTGCGCCTGCCCGGCGCTTCCGCCTGCAGCGCAGGGGCCGGGGCTGCCTCGTCTGCAGGGCCTGCACGCAGTCCGCCGGCGCGCCGGACACCGGCCAGCGCTTTTACGCCCAGCCATATCAGGTACGCCGCGCCGCACCAGCGCACAACAGCATATGCCTGCGCGGAATGCACCAGCACGGCGGACAACCCCAGACCGGCCAGCAAAGCGTGAAACAGCAGCCCGCTGGCAATGCCGCAGGCAGTCATGAAACCGCACCGCGAGCCACCGGTCAGAGCATTGCGCAGCACCAGAAAAGTATCCGGCCCCGGAGTAACGGTAAGCACCACCGCTATGCCTGCCAGCATGGCCAGTTCCGGCCCTGCGGCAGCAAGCAGGCTCCATAATGATTCAGCGGGCATGTATTCTCCTGTCTGCGAAGCTCAAAAAACGTTCATCCGGTTACTGTCTGCTTTGTGTCCGGCTTTTCCGTCCGTGATCACACTGCAAAGTGCCGGAAGTCTGCCCGTGCGGCGCGCCATATGCACAGTGTACGCCTGTGTGCCGTGCACACGCAAGAGCCGCACCCCTCCGTAAAACATAAGGCGGCGGCCCGCCAGGAAACCGCCGCCCGTCCCTCGGCGGGACTATAAAAACAGGCACCCACAGCCAGTGTGCATGCTGTTTTCTCCCCGATTACAGAATCTGATTAAGGAAGTTTCTGGCCCGCTCGTGGCGGGGGCTGGTGAAGAAGTGTTCCGGAGTGCCTTCTTCAATGATTTTACCCATATCCATAAAGACAACCCTGTCTGCCACTTCGCGGGCAAAACCCATTTCGTGGGTGACCACAACCATGGTCATGCCTTCGCGGGCCAGTGTCTTCATAACATCCAGCACTTCGCCCACCATTTCGGGATCAAGAGCAGATGTCGGCTCGTCAAACAGCATCACCTTAGGGTCCATGGCCAGTGCACGGGCAATGGCCACACGCTGCTGCTGCCCGCCCGAAAGCTGGTCGGGATATACCCCGTGCTTGTCGGAGATACCCACTTTTTTCAGCAGCCCCATGGCTTTGGACTCTGAATCACTGCGGTTGCGCCCGCGAACCGTCATCTGGGCCATGGTCAGGTTTTCCAGCACGCTCATATGCGGAAAAAGATTGAACGACTGAAAAACCATACCCACTTCGGCACGGACTTTGTTGATGTCGCAGGCCGGATCGAGAATATTGCGGCCTTCTATCCACACTTCGCCTTCATCGGCATATTCCAGCCGGTTAAGACAGCGCAGAAATGTGGATTTGCCGGATCCCGAGGGCCCGATAACCACCACGACCTCGCCCGCGGCAACGTCCAGCGATACATCGCTGAGCGCATGCAGCGGCTCGGGGGTGTAGAATATTTTATTCAGGTTCTTTGCCTTGATCATCGTACGGCCTTGTTTTCCAGATAAGAGACAAACAGCGAAAGCGTGAAGGTAAGCAGCAGGTACAGCACCGCGCACAGAATCCACAGCTCGAAAGGCTGCAGCGAAGAGCTGACAACTTCACGTGTTGCCTTGGTCAGTTCGCGGATGGCGATGACGCCCAGCAGAGAAGAGTCTTTGACCAGACTGATGAACTGCCCTGCCAGCGGCGGCATGATGCGGCGGAAGGCCTGCGGCAGAATGACCTTGCGCATGGCCTGACTGTAATTGAGACCCAGCGACCGGGCTGCTTCCATCTGCCCGCGGTGCACAGACTGTATACCGGCACGGACAATTTCGGCCACATAGGCACCCGTAAACACGGACAGCGCCAGCACACCGAACCACATGGGCGGCACCTGCCCCAGACCGGCCTGCATAAGCAGATTGTTCACCAGCGTACCGGCGACAAAATACCACAGAAAAATCTGCACCAGCAGGGGGGAACCGCGGATCAGCTCGATGTAGGTGATGGCCCCCCATTTAAGCGCGGGGTTTTCGGAAATGCGGGCAAGGCCGGTCAGCACACCGAAGGTGATGCCGAACACAATGGAAATGAGGCTGACCTCCAGCGTGACCCACAGCCCCTGCAGCAGCACTCCCGGCTCGCTGACCCTGTATGTGCCCAGCACATCGCCCAGATAAACGTAATCCCCCTGCGCCGGAGTAAGAGACATACCCGGTTCCAGCTTCTGCTGCACACGGGTACCGTCGTCTTCCTGCAGCACCACAAACCGTGCGCCGTCTTTTGTCAGCGTCTCAACAAGAGTTCCCTGCTGCTCAGCGCGCACGTCCACATGTTTCTGCACCCAGAAATACTGGGGAATGCGGTTCCACCGCCATACATACTCCACAGAATTGGACGCAGCCCACAGAAAACCGACAGTGACAAGCAGCATCGCCACAAAAGCCGCCTTCCAGAAGAGAAAGTATCCCGGACCTCTGGGCGCATCCAGCCCTCTATATGCCGTCATTGTATGCTAAACCTCACAAACGATGTCGCCGCCAACGGGCGGCGCAGAGGTTCCCGGCTGCGGGGGTGACAACGCGGCACGCCGCCCCCCCGGAAACCAGGAATCAAAAAAAGCTGAAGCGGGCCGGAGCACGGAGTTCCGGCCCGCCATATGGCTTACGCCCTGATTATTTAAGCTGAGACTGCCATGCGTCGGAACGCAGCCACTTGTTGTACATGCGCTCGTAGCGGCCGTCGTTTTTCAGCTGACGCAGAAAATGATTGATAAAGTTTGCAAAGTCAGGATCACCCTGCTTGTAGCCCACAGCCATGGGTTCAAAGGTGAAAGGCTCGTTCAGCAGGTAGGTTTTGTCCTTGCCCTGCTGTGCCTGAAACACCTCGTTCACCGGCAGGTCGTACACAAACGCGTCGGCACGGCCGTTCACCACTTCCATGGCGCAGTCCACTTCTTTGTCAAACGACTTGTAGGTCGCCTTGGGCAGGTATTTTTTGGTGGCTTCTTCACCGGTGGTACCCATGCGGGAAACAACGATGAACTTGGGATCATTGAGATCCTTGTAGGATTTCACGGTGCCTTTATGCTTTGCAGCTACCAGCACGGTCTGCCCCATGACAAGGTACGGTTCGGAAAAACCGATCTTCATGTTGCGTTCCTGCGTCAGTGTCATGCCGGAAATGATCACGTCAAACTTTCCGGAAAGCAGCGAAGGAATCATACCGTCGAAATCGGTATTCACAGGAACGAACTTAACACCCATGGATTTGGCAAGCTCTTTGCCGAGGTCAATGTCAAAGCCCACAAAATTGCCGGACTTGTCCGTCATCTCAAAGGGGGGATAACCGGCGTCGAAGCCGACGCGCAGTTCTCCGCGCTTCAGGATGTCGTTCAGAACGGATTTCTTGGCCAGATCGATGTCGCCTGCAAAAGCCGGTACCGCCATAACAGTAACCAGCAGCAGGACAAGCGCCTTAACAAACTTCATTTGGACACCTCCAGTATTTTCCCGTCAGACCCCGCGGGGCCTCTCCTCATCAATATTTGCCCTCGGTCAGCACTTCCTTGATGATCATATCTCTGCGGCATGTGGGGCAACGCGGCATGGTTTCCTCCGGCAGAGCGATGATCTGGGTTTGCCGGCATTTGGGACATATGACTTCCACAAACTCACGCCTGTAGCGGTCTTGCAGCGGCTTAGTGTCCTTGTTCACGATTCACCTCGCGGGTTGAAAAAGTGATGTCTCCGGCACCGTGTTCCCGATGCCGGCAGACCGGTCATTCTTCGCGAATTTGTATTCAAAATCAAGCGAAAACACAGGTTGTGTGTTGCCGAAACGACAAATATGAAAAAACGGCATGTTCCGCCGGGGCGGAACATGCCGTAAAAAGAAGCGCTATACCGCAGGAGCTGCTAGACAAGCCCCAGCTGCTGCATGGTCAGGTAGCGCACTCCGCCCGATTCCATAAGTTCCGTTATGCTGTCGGCATCGTCCACAGTGGCGCCCCGCAGTGCGGCCACATATCCGGCCACCTGTTTTTCGGCTTCGCGGTAAACGCGCATGACACGCCGCACATCACGCTTACGCACCAGTTCGCCCAGCCAGCCCATACCTTCCTGATACACGATGCGCGAAGCCACATACGCGCTGATAAGCGAATACTGGTGCCGCAGCGGCACACTGCCGAGAATACGGTCGCGGTAGCGTTCCACCAGCACGGCGGGACAATATTCCAGCAGCAATGACCGCAGCATATCGTCTGCGGCGATATCGGGCTGGTCCGCCATGAACCCTGCATACAGCGCATCGGCCACGCTGTTGATTTCCGTTGAAAGTTCCAGCGATATTTCATGCAGCGCCTTGCAGTCGTCGCATTTGCGGCGTTCACGCAGGAGCAGCCGCGCCTCGTCTCTGGCTCTGCGCCGCAGGATGTCGAACACATCTTCCACATAACGCGGTTTGTTGGCCACAAACTCTTCTTCCGTCATCACAAGGCCGCCCAGAATCTCGTATGACGAGCAGATGACCCCGGTTTTGTTGGCCGACGAGCCGTGCACCACAAGCACGCCTTTTTCAGACAGCTTCTGCCGGGCATCGGGCGAAATGAACAGGTTGGCGCCTTCCACCACCGCCCGTGCCGACGGAGTGCCGTCGGCGGCAAAGAAATCGCGCCAGTTTTTGCTGTTGATGGTATCGGGCCTGCCGCCCGAAGGGATGAATATATCGGCCTGCGCCCTGTTATGCAGCGCGTTGCGTATGCGGACATTTTCCGGAGTGTCGGCACTGATGACAAAGGCCTCTTCTCCCGTCAGCTTGAGCGAAGAAAAAGAATCGATGGACCGCTGCATGTCAATGAGACGGTTCAGTTCGCTCCATGCGAGTCCCTGCGGGTCATAGGCCGCGCCGTGTCCGTCGGTGATGGCAACCACGCGGGCATTTTCGCCGTAATCCCTGTACAGAATTTTGAGCACGTTGCCTGCCACGTCCCCTTTGGGACCGCCTGTTATCTTGCAGGTAAAGCGCTGCTTTTCAGGCTCAATACCCATGCTGCGCAGCACTTCGTCCACAAAGACCATCACCCCCAGACTGGTGACCCCGTATTCCTTGTGATTGATACCGGCATTGGGCTTTGAACTCATGAAAGCCGACGGCCAGCGGTACCCGCGTTCACGTGCACGGCGCACTGTCCAGTCTATGTGCTCTGGAGTGATGTGCTCATCGGGCCCCAGATAGATGATTTCTTCCTTGCCCAGATAATCCACCACCCCCGGCAGCGCGGGAGAATCCTCCCCCGTCAGTATGACATCCAGAAGCGAATTGATCATGCTGTGCACGGCCAGATTCACATCGCCCCTCGGTCCCAGCAGCATCACCGCTTTGGAGCCGCCTTCGGGAATATCCTTGTTTTTGTAATGCTGGGCGCGGGCCAGCGCCGTGACCTCGTCGTACAGCCGGTTCGACTCCAGCTCGAACTGTTCCTGTGTACGCGTGGTTACCATGCGCACGCCGCCCCGGGCCATATCGCGGTACCGTACATGAAACCCCTGCGCATAAGGCCCGTGGAAAAAAAAGACACCGTAGGGTCTGTCTTCCGGCGGACATCCGCCGGAGCATTCGGCCATAAACGAGGAATCAAGACGGAAGGAAAGCCCGTATATCTGATCGAGATAATAGTTGGTACGCAGCGTGTTGCGGAAAAATCCGAAGATGATTCCCAGAATCCGCCGTTCGTTTTCTTCCACGCATTCCTCAAGCATGGTGTCTATGCGGTCTTCCAGCGATGCCACCCTGTCCTGCCTGCTGCCCAGCGAAGGATCGAACCGTGCCTCGAAATATTCCACCAGAAGAGCAATTTCACGCCGGCGCACCAGCGCCACATTGACCACATTGTCCGCCGTGTAAGCCCACAGGTTATCTTTGACCAGAAATACATGGGCAAATTCGCAGGCCGCCTGCAGCAGCATTACCCTTTTCAGGTTCCAGCCTTCCTCATCTGCATATTTTTCCAGATCATGCGGGGCAAACCACTTCACCAGCTTCAGTTTGCGGGTCAGCTTGTGCCACAGCTCAGAATCAGGCAGCACAAGATCATCTCTCAGGCGCACATAAAAACTGAGCAGCGCCATGGTCTTGCCGTCCGGCAGTGTGAAAAGGTCGCCGTATGCCCGCCTGACAGACAGTTTTTCGCGGTGCAGAATCTTGGTCACCTGCAACAGCAGTCCGGTGGATGGCGGGTTGACCATGGCCACGGCAATGCGTGATTCGTTGCCGCCGGGGCACTGCTCCAGCGTGACCCATGTATCCTCGCTGCCGCGCAAGTCCTGCATGGCGCGGAAGTGACGCGCCGCGCGCAGGGTTTCAAATTTATGCACATAGTCACTATTGGTGCCGCTCAGAAAAATCTCAAACGCCCCGCGCTCATCCCCGCGTATCAGCCCTTCATCCAGCACGGCCTGCACAGCAGCGGCAAACTCCTCCGATTCGGGCGAAGCTTTGGGCTGTCCGGAAAGCAATATGGTGCACAGCTTCAGCTGCCCGTCATGGCTGGAGTACAGCCTTGCCGTTTCAATGCTGTCATCCAGATGGCTCTCAAGAATCTGCAGCAACTCAATGTCGCTGCCTTCGGGTGCAATGTAGGTAACAGTCCGCCTGTCGGGACTGACAAGATTGACGGTGTGGTTGTCTGTGGTCACCCTGCCGGTGATAATGGTCTGCAGGTGCTGAACCTGATCTTCCACCGAATGGGTTTTGAAATAGTAGTCGGGCATGTTGGCGTAAAACCAGGGGACAACGCTTTGCGCAACGCTGTCCAGTCCGCTTTTGACCGACTCCAGAACACGGTCTGTCTCTGATACGTGCCTAGCCATGCAGTTCCTCCTTGCGTAGCCGCTCACTATACAATCGGGTGCAGAATACCGCATCATGGTGCAAGAGCAATACTTTTTTCCCTGATTTTTCCTTTCCGGCGTCGTGCGGGGGCTGGACACCCCCGCCCCGTTGGTTCACTATAAAAAAACAAATCCCCATCATGACAGCCACGGAGAACGCATGAGCGATACCGGCAAAAAAAAACTTGGTGTCATTGTCGACACCGTACGCGAAAACGACGACACCACGAGCATATTCTTCCGGCCCGAAGATGACGAACGCTTCAAGGCATTCAGACCCGGACAATTCGCATCCATACGGGTGATGACCGAAGAAGGATGGAGTGAACCGCATCCGTTTACCATATCAGGAGCTCCGGGCGATACGCTGCGCATGACCATCAAACGCAACGGCCGTTTTACCGGCGAAATCATTCCCGCGCTCAAGGCAGGCGTGCCCATCCAGTGTGCCGGACCGTTCGGGGCTTTCTGCCGCGATATCGAAGGGGAAGAACAGATCGTATTTGTGGCGGGCGGCGTGGGCATAACACCGTTTCTCAGCGTGTTACGCCATTTTCGCAATACTGACGCCGCCAACAGCATAGTGCTTTTCTGGTGCAACAAAACCTACGCGGACGCGTTTGCCGCGCAGGAGCTGGAAGAGATTGCGGATACAATTGACCTGACGGTGGTGCATGTGCTCAGCCGTGAGCACAAACCCGATCTGTACGAAGAAGAGGACAAGCCCCGCATCCGTTTTGAAAAAGGGCACTTTTCGCGCCATATGCTGGAACGGCACATCCGTTCCACCACGGCGTCGTTTTATCTGTGCGGTCCGGGCCCCATGCAGGAGCATGTTCTGGACGAGATGGCCGCCTACGGCATAGACCCCGCAGGAGTGAACAAGGAACAGTTCGTCTTTACGGGAAAATAGCAGGCATGCCCTCGGCGGTCTTTTTCTCCGCCGCCGCGCACGGGATGCGCGCCTGCACGCAACGCACCCCGCGCCGTTACAACATGGCATGCACAGCATTCAGGAACCGCCCGCGACGGTTTCCTCCAGTGAAAGAAAGCGTTCCACGGCCCCCCGCACCGAGCCGCCGAAACCTATCCCCACACGGATACCGGCTTCGGCCAGCCCGAGGCGCGCTTTGGGACCGCACTCGCCGCACAGTACAGCCACAGCGCCATACTCATGCAGCAACGCGGCCATGCGTCTGCCTGCTTTTTCCAGATCGTCACGGAAGGGATTTTCCACCGCTTTGCAGTCCATGTCTTCCGTAGAAACCAGCAGAAAATAGTCCGCTCTGCCGAAAACAGGCTCCACTCTGGCGTCCAGAGTTTTTCCGTCCGCCGCCACTGCAATAAGCATACAGCCTCCCAGTTTTACTGTTATCCCTGTTTACGGATGCAACTGCCGGTCAGCACTGCGCCGGATCATAAAGCGGCTGCCGCACGCCTTTTTCCGCGGGCAACGGCACGCAGTGTTGCTGCCGCCTGCTGCGGGTCCGGACTGGCGCAAATGGCAGAAACAACAGCAATGCCGTCTGCTCCCGCTTCAAAAACCTCAGCCGCATTATCCGGACCGATACCGCCTATGGCCACCAGCGGCAAAGAAAACCGCCGCCGCAGACCGCGCAGCCCTTCCAGCCCCCACGGCGCGGAAGTGTCTGTTTTTGTGGGGGTGGCAAATACGGGGCTCACGCCCATATAGTCGGCGCCGCAACGTTCCGCTTCCGCAGCCTGTTCAACGGATTCCACCGACACGCCGATGACGGCACCGGCCCCCATGAGCCTGCGTGCATCAGCATAACGGATATCGCTCTGCCCGATATGCACCCCGTCGGCCCCGCAGGCCAGAGCCACATCCACCCGGTCGTTGACAAGCAGCGGAACCCCGCGGGGGGCCAGCAGCGCCCGCAGCGCCCGGCCAAGTTCGACAAACTCACGGGTGCAAAGCTGCTTTTCGCGCAGCTGCACCATGGTCACGCCGCCCTGCACGGCACGGGCC
This sequence comes from Oleidesulfovibrio alaskensis DSM 16109, assembly GCF_000482745.1. Taxonomy (NCBI): domain Bacteria; kingdom Pseudomonadati; phylum Thermodesulfobacteriota; class Desulfovibrionia; order Desulfovibrionales; family Desulfovibrionaceae; genus Oleidesulfovibrio; species Oleidesulfovibrio alaskensis. The sequence goes on from NZ_AXWQ01000005.1 coordinate 382,551, forward strand.
ACCACATCTTCCAGCGTACCACTGACACACAGCGTACGGTCAGTGACCAGATAAACCGAATAATCCGGCTGCATACGGGTCACCGCACAATCTCCACGCCGGCTTCGACATCAAATGACTGCATGCCGTACAGCGCATCAATAAAGTGCATCTGAAAACTGCCCGGCCCTTTGGCCTTGCGCGAGGCCATGGTACCCGCCACGGCCATAACTCCCATGCCTGCGGCCGCGCCGTCCAGCACACTGCCGGCAACAGCCGCATGCGCCGCCACCAGAGCAGTGGCCGTGCAGCCCATGCCGGTAATACGGGGCATCATGTCGTGTCCGCCGCGCACCAGCACGTCGCTGGAACCGTCGGTAATCAGATCTTCCGCCCCGCTGACAACAACCACGCAACCGAACTTACCGGCAAGTTCACGTGCGGCATCGGCGGCATCGGCAGCCTGATGTATGCTGTCCACCCCTTTCGTGCGTGATCCGGCACCGGAAAGTGCCAGAATTTCAGAGGCATTACCGCGCAGTACGCTTATATTGAGTTCGCGCAGCAGATCAAGGCTTGTCCATGTACGCAGCGAAGACGCCCCAGCCCCCACGGGATCGAGCACCACAGGCACACCGCGCGACTGCGCGATGCGTCCGGCTGCGAACATGGACTCTATCCACGGTTTGCTCAGGGTGCCGATATTCAGCACCAGAGAAGAGCACAGACCGGCCAGTTCTTCCACCTCTTCCCGCGCATGAGCCATGACGGGAGATGCACCGGCGGCCAGCAGCGCGTTTGCGGTGGTATTCATCACTACATAGTTGGTTATATTATGCACCAGCGGAGCACCGGTACGGACGCGCTGTACCGCGTCCCAGACGAAGCTATGTTCGCTCATTGAAAATCTTCTCCTTATTTATCACTGTTTTCACGCACTCACTGTAGCGCGGACAGCCGGTCACGTCCATTGCATGCTCTAAAAAGTATTGCAGGATGCGAGCGGCACAGAAAGCACCGTGCCGTAAACCTGTTACAGCAGCGCGCCCCGGACGCGGCAACTGTGCGGCGCACAAAAAAGCCGCCCGCAGGCGGCTATCGTTTTTACAGAATAATTCAGCGGAAAAGGCGTCCGTCACGGGGCCTAAGTCCCGTTTGCCGTCAGCCATGCGCCGCGGATCACGCCAGCACTTCGTGCAGGCAGGCTCCCAGCCTTGCTATGCCTTCGCGTATGGTCTCTTCGCTGGCATTGGAATAATTCAGCCGGAACGTATTGGACGTGCCGTCCACGTAAAACGGTCTGCCCGGCACAAAAGCTACATCACGCTCAAGCGCCTTGCGGAAGACCACCTCCGCATCACACTGCTCCGGCAGCGTACACCACAGGAACATACCGCCTTCCGGCTCGGTATACTGCACCTGCTGCGGAAAATGTTCTCTTATGGCCTCCACCATCACATCCCTGTGACGGCCGTACAGGCTGCGGATGGACGCAATGTGACCGTCCACGTCGTTCTGTTCGAGAAAACGATACAGCACACGCTGGTTGAATGTCGGAGTGTGCAGGTCCGAAGCCTGCTTGACGGTGACCAGCTTATCCATGAGCTCTGCGGGAGCGCACACCCAGCCCAGCCTGAGACCGGGGGCCACCACCTTGGAAAACGACCCCAGCAGCACCGAAGGCGCACCGTTCATATATGCTTTGACGGGCGGCAGTGCCTGCCCCTTGAACCGCAGCTCTCCGTAGGGGTTGTCCTCAACCAGCAGACAGTCAGACTGCGCCATCAGCCGTGCGGTTTCGCGTCGTGTGGCTTCGGTATAACTTATGCCCGAAGGGTTCTGAAAACTGGGGACAGCATAAAACAGCTTGGGCGAACCTGCCTGCAAAGCCCTGTCCAGTGCCTGCGTATCCACCCCGTCGGCGGTCAGTTCCAGCGTGGAAAAAGCCGCGCGGTACATGCTGAAACACTGAATGGCACCCAGATAGCCGGGCCTTTCAAGCAGCACTCCGTCACCGTCGTCCAGCATGGCTTTGGCAACAATATCCAGTCCCTGCTGCGATCCTCCGGTTATGAGAATTTCATCAGGAGTCACGCTCAGGCCCTGCGCGGCATAACGTTCTGCAATCCAGCGGCGCAGCGGAAGATACCCCTCCGTCGTGCTGTACTGCAGGGTCTGCGCCCCGCATTCCTTCATTTCCTCTGCTGCGGCCGCAGCAAGCCCCGCCACCGGAAACGAATCGGGATTCGGTAGTCCGCCGGCGAATGAAATCACTTCAGGTCGTGCGGTAACTTTAAGAATCTCGCGAATATACGAGCGGTGCACAGTATTCATTCTTCCGGCAAAACGCATGAGTTGCCCCCATAAACACAATCAGTAAAAGATTACTCCGCGGCGGCGGTCAGCTCCGCCGACAGTGCGGGACCGATTCCCACTATGGATATACCATGTTTATCGGCCAGAGAGATACTCTCCTCTCTGTCGAAAAACAATGTATTTCCTGCCTGATAGCAAAGACATGTGTATCCGCCCTGTGCCAGAGTGCGCACAGTTGCCAGCCCGAGAGCGGGCAGGTCGATACGCTCGTCCTGTCCCGGCTTCACAAACTTCAGCGCCACACAGCCGTCTCCGCCCAGTTCGCCCCCGCGGCGCAGCGTGGCGTCCGTGCCTTCCAGACCTTCCACGGCTACCACCATACCGCGCCTGACAACCAAGCACTGCCCGATATCCAGCGCGCCTATCTGCATGGCCACAGGCCACCCGTAACGGATATCCTGCCATTCTTCGGCAGAAGGCTGCCTGCGGGTAAGCACTCCTTCCGGCCCGCGCAGCCCGGGCACCAGTTCCGCAGCCTGCACTATGACAAGCCCTTCGGATTCCAGTTCGGCCAGCACTGCACGCAGCAGCACATCGTCGCCTTTGGAGCGCAACCGGAAAAGCACCTTGGCCGCGCGCATGTCGGGCCGCAGATCAAGAGCACGGGGTTTGCTGATGGCTCCGGCAAAACAAAGCCGCGTCACACCAGCGGACACAAAAAAATCTATCAGCCTGCCCAGCTGCCCGAGATGGAGCATGGACCATACATCGGCCTCGTGTTCCAGTGCGGAGTCCGTGTGCCCCTGAAAGCCGCACATGACCACCCTGTGCCCCTCCAGACGGGCGGCACGGGCCACCAGCATGGGAAACTGTCCGCTGCCGGCAATGATTCCTATGGATTCCTGATTCATATGCTGTCCTGCCTCATCATGCATATACACCCCGCGGGGTGGTGGCCATGCCTGCCTGCCACCCGCGCCGCACACGGCGGCGATGCGACCGTGTGCAGACAAAACAGGGGAAAGAAGGCCGTGCCCGCTTTCCCCTGCTTGGTATTTCAGTTGACCGGCCGTGTACTATTCCACGGACAGAATCCCCCGCTCGCTGCTGCGGATAAACTCCACAAAATTGAGCACTTCAGGGAAGTTTCCATACTCGTATTCCAGCTGTTCCAAGGCCTCCTTACGGGGAGTTTCGGAATGCCAGATCAGCCGGTAAGCGCTTTTCAGCGCCGCTATGAGATCGCGGGAAGCCTTTGCCCGGCGCAGCCCGACAAGATTGGGCCCGTGCACGCCGGCGCGGTTACCCACGGCCAGCATAAAGGGCGGCAGGTCCTGCGCGATGCCGCTCATACCGCCCACAAAGGCGTTGCGGCCGATGCGCACAAACTGATGCACCGCTGAAAGACCGGCCAGAATGGCATGGTCTTCCACGGTCACATGCCCCGCCAGAGTGGCGCCGTTGGACATGATGATGCCGTCTTTCACGTGGCAGTCATGCGCCACATGAGTATAGGCCATAAGCAGGTTATCACTGCCCACCACGGTCTTTGCGCCTCCGCCTTCGGTTCCGCGGTGCAGAGTGGCAAACTCGCGTATACGGTTGCGGTCGCCTATCTCAAGCCACGATTCCTCACCGTGAAACTTGAGATCCTGCGGTTCGCCGCCCACGGCGGCATAAGAATAGATATGGTTGTCCGTTCCCATGCGGGTATACTGCTTGACCGAAGCAAAGGCATCAATGCGGCAACGGTCGCCGATGACGGTGTTTGCCTCGACAACGGCGCACGGCCCGATGACAACGTCTTCTCCGATAACGGCCTTGCTGTCCACAAAGGCGGAAGGATGAATCTGCGCAGCCACGCTACATATCCTCTCTGTTCATGACAGCGGCGGTCATTTCGGCTTCGGCAGCAAGCTGTCCGTCCACATAGGCTTTGCCTTCCATCTTCCACAGCTTTAGCTTGTGGCGCAAAAGGCGGCAATGCAGCTCCAGCCTGTCGCCGGGGTATACCGGCTTTCTGAAGCGCACTCTTTCCATGCCTGTAAACAGAAAAAGCTTACCTTCAACGCTGGTGTCGGTGCTTTTGACCACCAGAATGCCACCGGCCTGAGCAAGCGCTTCCATAATGAGCACGCCGGGCATTACCGGCACATCAGGAAAATGCCCCTGAAAAAAAGGCTCGTTCATGGTGACGTTTTTTACAGCGGTAATGCACTCGCCGGGGGTGTAGTCGAGCACTCTGTCCACCAGCAGAAAAGGATACCGGTGCGGCAGCAGTCCCAGAATCTGTCGAATATCCAAAATGCTTTTCGCCTTGTCGTTCATCAGCTATCCCTGCCTGATTCGCCTTTCAGCGTCTCAAGCTCTTTTTCTAATTTTCTCAGCCGCTTGTACATGTCAGGCAGTTTAGGCATCACCGTCAGTGTACGCATGTACACATCGCGCTCAACCGCAGGCTGTCCGCCCATGGTCTTGCCCGGCTCTATGCTTCTGGCTATGCCCGATTTAGGCCCGACGGTCACATCGTCACCTATGGTAAGGTGTCCGGCAACCCCCACCTGACCGGCCATGGTCACTCTGTCACCCACGTGCGTGCTGCCGGAAATGCCCACCTGCGCAACGATAAGACAATCGTTGCCGATGGTGACATTGTGCCCCACCTGAACCAGATTATCCATCTTGGTGCCGTCACCAATGGTGGTCACACCCAGCACGGCGCGGTCTATGGCGGTATTGGCCCCGATTTCCACATCGTTGCCGACATGCACCCTGCCTATCTGCGGAATTTTCTGAATCCCGTATTCGGTACGGGCAAAGCCGAACCCGTCGGCCCCCAGAACAACTCCGGAATGCAGCACACAGTCGTCACCCACGGTTGTGGCAGCCATCAGCGTCACATTGGGATACAACAGGCAGTTTTCACCCACCGCACAGTCTTCCCCTACATAGCAGCCGGGAAAGAGCGTGGTTCCCTCACCTATACGCGCTCTGGCCCCTATGTAGACATGCGGGTAAATGGTGCAGCCGCCGCCTATTTCCGCTTCCGGATGAATGTATGCCATATCGCTGATGCCGCTGAAGCTGCCCTGCGGTCTGGCAAACAGATGCAAGGTACGGCCGAAGTCAAAATAGGGGTTGGCGCTGATAAGCGCGGTTTCCACCTGACCGGCGTATTCCTCGCTCACTATGACAGCTGCCGCCCGGGTACCGGCCAGCATGGGAATGTATTTCGGATTAGCCAGAAAGCTGATTTCTTCCGGTCCAGCCGCTTCAAGCGTGTTCACACCCGAAATTTCGCGGTCCGGACCTTTGAGCTTCAGCCCCAGTGCTCCGGCTATATCCGAAACCTTCATGACGGTTTTCTGCATGTGCCCGTCTTACTACTTTTTGGCACCGGCGCGCCAGATGCGGTTCACTTCAACCATCACCTCGGCGGTTACGTCCAGTTCGGGGTTGGCGTACACCACACCGGCATTGGTGGCATCGTAAATAGCAGCCATATTGTTCTTTTTGCCGTATTCATTGCAGGCTTTGGCAATGATGGTCAGAATGTCCTGACGAATCTGGGCATCGGCAGACTGCACTTTGCGGGTAAAGGTGCGGGCCTGATCTTCAAGATCACGCTTCAGACGCACAAATTCCACCTTTTTATCTTCGCGGGCTTCGGGCGTGAGAGCAGCAGCCTGCAGACGCAGCTGCTCGGACATTTTTTTCAGCTCTTCAGATTTTTTATCGATTTCTTTCTTTTCAGCAGAAAAGCTTTCTTCCATTTTTTTCTTGGCTTCGGCAGCCGGTTCGCTTTCAAGCATCAGCTTTTTAAGGTTGATCAGGCCGATTTTCTGGGGACCGGCTGCCTGTGCGGGAGCGGCGGCAAAAAGGGAAAGTGCGATGATCGCAAGCAGAATTTTACGCATTAAAGCTCTCCTGTGAGTCTTTTATTGGCAACGAATACACAGGGTTGAACCCTGTGACACTTCATGCTGTTCTGGGGTTAAAGATTAAGTGGAATACCGCCATGCGGGGCACCCGTCAAGCGGCAGAGAAACATCACATGGATGCATACCTGTTGATTTTCTTTTTGTACGCCACCACGCCCGCCACAATGCCGTCCGCCATACGGTTAAGGTAGTTGTCAGACTTGAGCCTACGGGCTTCTGCATCGTTGGTGCAGTAGCCCAGTTCCATAAGAACAGAAGGCATTTTTGCGCCCATCAGCACATAAAACGGCGCCGAGCGGACTCCGTTGTCACGCGTGGGGTAACCGTACTTACCTTTTACCGTGCCGATGACATTACTCTGTATCAGTTCTGCAAGATCTTTTGATTCCTGCATTTTTGAATTGAGCATAAGGTCAGTGAGAATGAACTGCAAATCGCTGATGCGCTTTTCGCTGACGGCGTTTTCACGCGCGGCCACACGCACGGCACTGGCAGAGCGGGCAAGGTTCAGATAGTAGGTCTCAAATCCGTGGATTTTTGAACTTCTGTTGGCGTTGATGTGCACGGAAAGAAAAAGGTCTGCTTTTTTAACATTGGCCATGGCCGTGCGTTCTTCAAGGGGCACAAACACATCTTTTGTGCGGGTGTACACCACGTTGAAGCCTTTTTTCTTAAGCTTTTCGCCAATTATTTTGGCCATCTTAAGCGTATAGTCCCGTTCGCGTATACCGTTATGCTGCGTGCCGGGGTCCTTGCCGCCGTGCCCTGCATCAATCATGATGGTATCAAGCGTCAGCCCCAGCTGTTCCACAAGGTCTTTAACCTGTTCTTTGCTGCCCGAAGGCACCTTGTAGGGGGTTGCGGGTCTGGGCCGGCTGGCGGGTGCACCGGCTACGGCAGTCTGCGCCTTTTCTTCCGGAGAAGTGACATCGATGACCACCCGGAACGGGTTATCCAGCGTAAAGACATTGTATTTACGGACAGATGAAAAATCGAGAACCACCCTGCTCACACCGGGGCGCGGCGTACCTGTGCGCACCTCCCGCAGAATACCGTCCGCAACGGTCTCCTTTGCCCGCACCAGTTTGCCGTGCGATGCATTTTCCAGATCGACATACAGACGGAACGGCTTGGAGGCCTTTTTGTCTTCAGGCAGAAACTGATACCGGTAAGCGACTTCCTTGCTGCATTCAAGCACCACACGGGTGTAATCATCACTGGACTGGTAGCGTACGTCAACCAGAGTGGCCGGAGCGCCGCTGTTGGCGGTGCCCCCTTTGATTATTTCAGAAGCCTTCAGGGGTTCATCAGCTGCAGCGGAGCGTGCAGGAGCCGGCGCGGGCTCCGGAGCAGGCGCAGGCGCAGAAGAGGCGGAAGGGGCTCCGGCAGCGCCGCTGCCTCCGTCCAGAGAGCGATGCAATGCTATGGCCTTGTAGTACATGTCGCCCTGCTGATGGTCGCGCAGAATGGTGTTCAGCAGGCTTCTGGCCGTACCATGATCACCCAGCCTGTCCTTGTATATGGCGGCGGCGCGGTACAGCGCGTCATCTGTCCAGGAATGTGATGGAAAGCGGTTGGCAAGGCGCTGGAAATACTCCACAGCACGCCTGTAGTCAGAAGCAAGATATGAGCGGGCCCCCAGTTCGGAGCGCACTCGCCCTGCGTAGTACAGTGATTTGGGTGCAAGAGGGCCGCGCGGACTCCGCTTGTACACATCCATGAAATCCTGTTCTATGCGCAACCAGTTGTCACGGTATTTCCCTTTGCGGGCGTCTTTGGTGAGCGAATGAAACTGGCGCCATGCGCTGTTGAACGAGGCATCAAGCGAAGCGGCACCCGCAGGAGCGGGAAGGCACGCCAAAGACACCGCAATGACCAGCCAGAGCCACAGCAGGCGTGATGAAAATCTGAGATGCATCGGCATTGTGAGCTATTCCATAAGCGGCGGCAACTCCGGTGCAGCCGGGGAGTGCGATAATTTGCGAAACCATACGGCATACGGCCATTTATCGCAACCCGACACAGATGCAGCCCATAAGGCATGCACATGAACATGAAAAAAGGGGATGTCTTGCGACATCCCCTTGATGCGTTCCGGAAGGTTAGAAGGTCTGTCCCATGGTGAACTCGAACTTGCCGTCCTTGCGTTCGCCGTCCACCTCGTTCAGCGGGTAGCCGTAAGCAAAGCGCAGGTTGCCCAGCGGGGACTGCCAGCGCACTTCAAGACCCACGCTGCTCTTGATTTCGTCACTCCATTCGTGCCCCATGTCGGGGTCGATGACGAAACCGGTGTCAAAGAAGGGAATCAGGTAAATGCCCATCTCGTCATCAAAGTACCAGATGTATTCAAAGTTTGCATACGCCGCGCGGGTACCGCCTATGCTGTCGTCGCTTTCGGGATCCTTGGGCGAAATATCGCGCCGGTCGTAACCGCGTATGGAGTTGATACCGCCCAGATAGATACGTTCGTGGACAGGTATTTCCTCACTCTGGTCGTTTTCAAACAGGGTGGCACCGCGCACGCGCACATGCAGCACATGGTTGTTGGCCAGCTTCTGGAAATACCGCGCATCACCGTACAGGCGGATGAAATGGTCAGTCCCCTGCAGCACGCCTCCGCCGTAGTCCACGGCACCTTTCAGGTACGTACCGCTGGTGGGACGCATGCGGTTGTCAATGGTATCGCGCGAGAGTGCAAATCCCGTCACACTGGCAAGGTTTGTGCCTTCGTAGTCGCGGATGGTCTTTGCGGCATCGTCGTCCACGTCGGAATATTTGTACTGGTCCAGACGGTAATACCAGCTGGCCCGCGTAAATTCACCAAGAGGATAGGCAAAGCTCAGAATGCCGCCCACGGTGTCCTTGTCATAGTCTTCCATGTCGCTGCTGCGCAGATAGGCGTTCACACCGACCTGAAGCTTGGTGTCATTATAATGCGGGTTGATAAAGGTGAAATCGTACTCGTTGTCTCTGCCGCTGAACGTGGCGGAAAGCGCGGCACGGTACCCTTTACCGAACAGGTTTGCTTCGCTTACCGAACCGCCGATACCGAAGCTGGAATAGGTGGAGTAAGCGATACCAGCAGCTATCTGTCCGGTATTCTTTTCCTTCACCTTTACTTTAAGATCCACTTCCTCGGGATTGGCTGTGGGAATAAGCTCGATGTCAGTCTGCGAAAAATAACCGAGGTTATTCAGACGCTGGTTGCTGCGGCGCAGTCCGGAGCCGCTGTACAGGTCGCCGTCCGTCAGACGCATTTCGCGGCGGATAACGTTGTCGCGGGTGTGCTTGTTGCCTTCAACTTCCACCCTGCGCACATAGACTTTCTGTTTTTTGGTCATCACATACGTGATGTCCACAATGGAACCGTCGCGCCGTTCGGTACGGAAACTGGTGTCGGCGAAAGCATAACCGTAGTCGTTGTAAAACTCGGTCAGCTTTTTGGTGTCCTTCTGCAGCACGTCGTAATTGAAATATTCTTCATCAGCGGCCTGTTCGTCCATTTTAATGACGTTCAGCAGCGCCTCGTCGGTATCAATCAGGTCACCGCCGAAAGCGATGTTACCCACTTTGTAACGGGTGCCTTCCTTGACGGCAAAGGAAACCACAATGCCGTCTTCCTCGTACTGGACATCGGGGTCACCCACACGCACGTCCATAAACCCGCGGTTGAGGTAGTACGCCCCGATGGCCGCGCTGTCGCGTTCAAGGTATTCTTCGCGCAGCACACCGGTGCCGGTAATCCATGAAATCATGTTGCGGGGACGCAGAGCCAGTTCATCCAGCACATCGTCTTCATCCAGCTGTTCCGCGCCGACAATACGCACCGCCTTGATGTACAGCTTGTCGCCTTCCTGCACCGAAAGCACCAGGCTGGCCGCGCCGCCGCTGCCTTCCACCACCCTGTGGCTTACATCGGCAAGATAGTAACCTTTTTTACGGTACAGGTCGGTCACTTTCATGATGTCCTGCGCCAGCAGTTTTTCGTTCATTACCGAGCCGGTCTTGGTGCTCATGACACTGAGGATTTCATCAGTGTCCACAGCATCGGAACCTTCCACGGTAATGGCTTCAATGCGCGGCTTTTCCTGCACGGTATAGACAAGCTTGAGTCCGTCGGAGGTCTGTTCGGCGGTGGCGCTCACATCGCTGAAGTACCCGAGGTCGTAAATACGTTTGATTTCCCTGTTGACCAGCTTGGGGTCCAGCGTATCGCCCTTGCGCGAGCTGAGCCGCATAAGCACCACATCGGGATCGAGAATTTTTGTACCGCGCACTTCCACGGCGGCAACGGTATCCTGCCGCAGCAGACTGGCCGCGGCTACCTGTGCCAGCTCATCCACTGCAGGCAAAATATTGATAAGGCCGTCTTTCTGTATGAACAGCGGCTTTGCGGGACGAACGCCCACAGCTTCCACAAGGCGGGCATCAAGGCTTATGCTTTCGCCCAGCTGGGTAAAACTGCCGTAAACGGCATAATCAGCGCGTGCCAGCAACGCCAGATCACGCGCAGAGGTGATATCAAGCACGTCCACACCCTGTTTTTGCAGCAGGTCGGCGGCTTCGGCACGGGGAACAACAGAAAAGCCCTGAGCAACCAGACGTTCAATCACAAGGTCGGACAGACTGTCTTCCAGATAGGCCAGATCAGGTTCGGCATTCACTTCAAAAGGAAGGACAAGCACACGCACGTTGGCGGGCGCGGCGGCATTGGCCTGAACGGCCCCCAGACAAACCAGCAGGCTTGAGGCGACGTAAAGCCACAGCCTAGCAATTCTGGTCATACAGTTCTCCAGCTCTCAGTTCTAGACGTCTATTCATGAGTGATGCCAGGGAGTTGTTATGGGTAACCACAACAAGCGTCATACCCAGCTCTCTGTTTAAATCCATCAGCAACTGCCCGACACTGTCGCCCGTGCGTTCATCGAGGTTACCGGTAGGTTCGTCAGCCAGCAGCACGGCAGGATGCATAAGGATGGCCCTTGCGATGGCGGCGCGCTGGCGTTCTCCGCCCGACAGCGTACCCACCCTGTGACCTGCCCTGCCGGACATGCCCACAAGCTCAAGGGCGTGTGCGGCTTTTTTCATGGCTTCACGGCGGGGCATACCCGCAATGACAGCCTGCATGGCCACATTTTCCTGCGTATTGAATTCCGGCAGCAGATGATGAAACTGAAAGACAAATCCAACGTCTCTGCTGCGCATGGCGGCCTTCTGTTCCGCCGTCATGGCTGTGATGTCTCTTCCCCTGAAGAGAACAGTTCCCCGAGAAGGATTATCAAGGGTTCCCAAGAGATGCAATAGGGTCGATTTGCCCGAACCGGACGCCCCGACAACCGCCACAGAGTCACCTTGGGCAATATCAAGATTCAACCTACTGAAAATAATAATTTTTTCTGCAGGACCCTGATATTCTTTACCCACATCTTTCAGGCTGAACAGCATGGTATTTTTTTCCATCATTCGTACCGCAGCGCCTCGGCAGGCTCCAGTGAAGACGCCTGCCGCGCAGGATAGATGGTGGCAAGAAAGCACAGCACCATGGCACCGACGGCAATGGCTGCCAGATCCTGCCACTGCAGCAGCACGGGCAGATGGTCAAGCGAATAGACGCCGGGCGGCAGTTTGATGAACTGATAACGCTTGAGCAGCCAGCACACAAGCAGCCCCAGCCCGAATCCCAGAGTGGTGCCCACAACGCCTATGATAGTACCCTGCAGCATGAAAATGCGCCGGATATGTGATTTTGTAGCGCCCATGGACATCATGATGGCGATATCGCGCGATTTTTCCATAACCAGCATCACCAGTGTGGTGACAATGGAAAAAGACCCCACCAGCACTATGAGGGTGAGCATGATGGACATGGCAGCTTTTTCCAGCTTGAGCGCCGCAAAAAGGTTGGCATTCATTTCCATCCAGTTGCGGCTGTAAAAAGGATACCCGCCCAGAGCCTGAGTAACCGCCTGCGCCACGGTATCGGCGCGGTAAATGTCATCCACCACTATTTCAAGACCAGAAACAGTGCCAGCAGGCATTCCCAGCAGATCACGGGCGGCATCAAGCGAGACGAACCCCAGCGACGAGTCATACTCGAACATGCCGGTAGAAAAAATACCTGCGATCTTGAAAGAAAGGATGCGCGGGGTAAACCCCGCGCTTGTTTTTTCGCCCGAAGGAGACAGCAGGTTGACCCTGCTGCCCACGGTGATACCCAGCCGTTTGGCCAGTTCTTTGCCGATGACAAGACCCGGCGCACCGGATCGTTCAAGGTCGGCCAGAGAACCGTCTACCATGCGGCCGGCAATGCCCAGCACCGCCGGCGCCGAAACGGGGTCCACCCCGCGCAGCACCACACCTTTGACTCCGTAGCGGGTCGAAAGCATGACCTCGGAATAAATGAACGGGGTCGCGCCCTTTACTCCCGGAACGGTTTCGGCCTTGCGCACCAGTTCAGGATAGCCGGAAATACCGCCGCCCGCAGCCAGCGTGATGACATGGGCGTTCACGCCCAGTATCTTTTCACGCATATCCACGGTGAAGCCGTTCATAACGCCCAGCACCACGATGAGCGATGCCACGCCCAGAGCCACACCCAGCACCGAAATGACGGATATGACCGAAATGAAAGTCTGCTTGCGGCGGGCAAACAGATAACGCAACGCAACAAACAGCTCAAAACGCATGCTGCTGGCTTGTCCTTTCCGGTTGGCGGGCCTGACTGCGGCCCGGTATGGCGACTGCTGTTGCCGTTTTCAGATCAGCTCTCCAGCTTAAGCAGCGGGAAGAGGATAACCTCGCGGATGGAAGCCGAATCCGTGAGCAGCATGACCAGACGGTCAATGCCCACGCCCTGCCCTGCGGCAGGAGGCATACCGTATTCAAGCGCACGCAGGTAGTCTTCATCCATAAAGTGCGCTTCATCATCGCCGGCTTCTTTTTCCGCCACCTGATCGTCAAAACGCTTGCGCTGGTCAACGGGGTCATTCAGTTCCGAAAACGCATTGGCCAGTTCTCTGCCCGTTATAAACAGCTCGAAACGGTCAGTCACGTCAGGATTGTCATCATTCCGGCGCGAAAGCGGCGAGATATCAGTGGGGTAATGATAGATGAAATGCGGCTGGATAAGCTTGTATTCCACATCCAGATCAAAAAGCTTTGCCTGCAGCTTGCCCAGCTTTTCGCCTTCGATGACCTTTTCGCCCCGTTCGCGGATATATGCGGACAGCTTTTCGTAATCGTTGTAAAATTCCGGCGCGTGTCCGCCGACTTTTTCCAGCGAGTCATGGAATGTCATCCGCTGCCACTTGCCGGGCGTCAGGTCCACTTCCTGCCCCTGATAGGTAATGACGGTGCTGCCGCAGACCTTTTGTGCCAGACGCGAAAACAACTGTTCCGTCAGATCCATCAGATCTTCAAAGCGGGCATATGCCCAGTAAAACTCACACATGGTGAATTCGGGATTATGCTGGGTGGAAATCCCTTCGTTACGGAAGTTGCGGTTGATTTCGAACACTTTTTCAAAGCCGCCCACCAGCAGACGCTTCAGGTACAGCTCCGGCGCAATGCGCATGTACAGCTGCATATCAAGCGCATTGTGATGCGTGACAAAAGGCTTTGCCGTGGCGCCGCCCGGAATGGGCTGCATCATGGGTGTTTCCACTTCCATGAACCCGCGTTCTTCCATAAAATTGCGGAATTCACGCACAATCTGGCCGCGTTTGCGGAATATCTCGCGGGTACGCGGGGTGACTATCAGGTCCACATAGCGCTGACGGTAGCGGGTTTCCACGTCTTTCAGCCCGTGGTACTTTTCCGGCAGGGGGCGGATGGACTTGGTAAGCAGCTGCACGGAAGAACACTGTATGGTCAGCTCGCCCGTTTTGGTGCGGAACAGCGTACCGCACACGCCCACAATGTCGCCTATGTCAAATTTTTTAAAAACGCTGTAGGCATCGGCTCCCAGCGAATCCCGCGAAGCGTAGCACTGCATTTTGCCGCTTTTATCAAGCAGGTGGAAAAAGGTAACCTTGCCGAAGGAACGCTGGGACACGATACGCCCGGCGCAGCTGAACTCCTGATCCAGAGTTTCCAGTTCTTCGGCTTCCAGACCTTCATAGCCTGCCTGAATTTCAGCGACATCAATTTCTTTGTTGAACCTGTTGGGAAACAGGGGCACCCCTGCGTCCATCATGTCACAGGACTTGGCAACACGGCTCTTGATGACTTCGTTCAGTTCGTCACGCTCATCAAGCCTCGTAAGCATGGGCATAAAGTAAGCGGAATGCTCGGACTTGGTGGGAAGCTTGATCTTTTTGCGGTTTGAGGATTCTTGATTACTCAAGGGAAATATCTCCATGCTCTTAAATTGGTCGCAAACGCTGAATCGGGTATGGGTATTCCAATTGGGACGCTCCGTCAAGGAAGCCCGCCCCCCGTGAGTTTTTAAAGATTTTTTTCACATTATCATTTTTGTACTTGACGAACACAGCCGATCTTTATATCTCTTCCCTTCGCCGGACACGAGTTGTCCGCACCACACTCCCTGGTAGCTCAATCGGCAGAGCGGGTGACTGTTAATCACTAGGTTGGCGGTTCAAGTCCGTCCCGGGGAGCCAGAATATAAAGCCCCTGCTCAGGCAGGGGCTTTTTTTTGCGTCCCGCGCAGGGGCGGCAACGCACCGCGGCCATAGCCACATGCTGCCGCGTGCCACAGCCTGCAACAACAAGCCCCCGTAGCGCCGCCTGCCGCGCTGCCGGACCGGTACTATGCCCGCCTGCACAACAGATGGTGTACCCTGCGGCGCCTCTTTAAATTCCCCTGCACCTCTCCGCTCATGCACCAGCCGGCAGCACGGTATATATAAATGTTGCACGCCGCGGCGAATCTGCCTGCAGCATGACGCACATCTGCCCGTACTTTCCCCCCGTCCCCGCACGCTGCCCGAAACTGCCGGCCGGATATTTTACGTATTTTCAGTTTCAGCTGCCGAACTGCCGTCGGCCCGCTGCCGTAACGCTTCAGCGCACTGCAAAAACGCCGGACACTTTTCATGACTTTTTTTAAACTTTTTGTTTTTTATGCTTGACGACGAAAACGTTACAGCATATACACCTCTCCTCGTTGAGGGCAACAGCGCTCAACAGCACACTCCCTGGTAGCTCAATCGGCAGAGCGGGTGACTGTTAATCACTAGGTTGGCGGTTCAAGTCCGTCCCGGGGAGCCAGAACGTAAAGCCCCTGCTTAGGCAGGGGCTTTTTTTTTCATGCACCGGCAGGTATTATGCAAAGTCGTGCTTGACGATTGCTCTGCCACTTCCTAGAACGTAGGGCGAATCTGCCGCCATTGCGACCGCAGCGTACCGGAAGGCTCCGGTCTGCGTCGCCCCGCGGCATCCCGAATCAACAGGGCGGCTGCTCCTGCTGCAAACCGCCTGCAAATAGAGAGGGTACACACATGAAACGGCTCCTGCTGGCCAGCGCATTCATTCTTGCAAGCGCCGGTCCTCTGGCTGCTGGCGAAGAGTTCGGCCGTATGGATACCGACGGTAACGGTTCGGTCACATGGGAAGAATTCTCCGCGGCCTACCCGTCCATGCGGGAACCCGCCTTCGCCGCCATTGACACCAACGGCGACAAACTGATGAGCCACGAAGAATGGCATAATTTCCGCAACCGTCACGGCAAAGACGGTGCCGGCATGCAGAATATGGGCTCAGGCATGAAAATGCCTCCCGAAGGGATGACCATGCCGCCCAAAGGCATGCCCGGCAAAAACGGTAAACCCATGATCATGCCCCCCGCAGGGCACGGTAAACCGCAAAACGGAAAAATGCTGATCGAACCTCCTAAAGAATAATATGCAGGGCCGGACCAATCCGGCCTTTTTTTCCGCCTCATGCCATGCGCCACAGTCTGCCCGCACGGCTTTGCCGGACCTTCCCTCCGCACGAACCGCGGTACAAAAAAAACGGACCTGTGTCCGCTTTTCTGTACCGGCTGATGCACGGCAGGCACTGACGCGTCAGCCGGTGCCGCAAGAATGCTTTGCGCCTCTGTCTCTGTATACGCGTCTTTGCGCAGGCAGGTCATCCGCATACAGGTCATCCGTATGCAGGCCGTCCGCAGCAGGCCACGGGCACCCTGCTGAATGCCGACGCCCGCGCTGACAAGCCCTGAAAAATCTGTCCACGCCCCGATGGGCAGAACTACGCAGACAAGCCCGCCGTCATTCCTCTTCTTCAGACGCGGCGATCACCTTGCCGAGCGAACGCAGTTCCACCACACGCTTGCTCGAAGCCATGCGGAATTCACACTGGCTTACGGGGCTGCTGACCTCAAAGGAGCGGTCTTCAAACGTGACCACGGTACCCGGATAGACCACCCCGCTTACCTGCACGCTGACATTGGCCAGCCGTTCTTTGGTCACCTTTTTCAATTCGGCCAGTTTTTCCTTGCCGCTTTCAATGCTCCGCTGCGCCTCTTCTCTGATAACAAGCAGCTTTTCCACCGCCTTGTAATTTTCCTGCCGCACCTGATTCAGTATATCTTCATCACTGCCGGTACCCAGCGTCTCATTGATGCGCTTGATGGCCGCCCTGCGGGTGCGCACTTCTTCTTCCATGTCTTCCAGCGCTTTCATGTCCAGCTCAATGATCACGTGTGTGCGCACGCCCAGCTCATTGCCCAGCTGCCCCACACGCACACCGCCCTTGGAACGCACAGTGCCGCCCACAATGCGCCCGCTGCCGCCCAGAGCAACCAGACCGCCGCAGGTGACATCGGAATTATCTATAGATTTGGTGACCTGTATGTTGCCGCGTACGTCTACGCTTCCCTCGCTTATAAAGCCGGCTTTCAGGTTGCCTTCAACAATCACATGCCCCTGATCCTGCAATACCAGTCCCCCCGCAAGCAGGTCGCCACCCGTATGCAGAAACGCCGCCTCCACAACCCCCTGCACAGTGACATTTTCCGGGCAGTTCACGGAAAAACCGCTCAGCACATTGCCGCGCACCAGCAAAGCTCCGCGCTG
Organism: Oleidesulfovibrio alaskensis DSM 16109; assembly: GCF_000482745.1. NCBI lineage: Bacteria > Pseudomonadati > Thermodesulfobacteriota > Desulfovibrionia > Desulfovibrionales > Desulfovibrionaceae > Oleidesulfovibrio > Oleidesulfovibrio alaskensis. The sequence goes on from NZ_AXWQ01000005.1 coordinate 399,823, forward strand.
CAGGTCAACGTTTCCCGTCTCCATACTGACATCGCCGCGTACCACATACATGTTTTCGACAGACAGGCGCCCTTTGGCATGCTGTACAAACCCGTCCAGCGCAGCACGCAGCGTCACACCGTCTTCATCTTCCACTATGCTTTTAGGGCACAGCACACAGGGTACGGGACGTCCGGGATGCGGTGCGACGCTTTCGCCGAATACATCCCTGCCCGCATCACCGGCAGTGGGAGGATACAGCAGAGCGACGGCCTCACCTTCCGTGACCACCGGCAGACTGCCGCGGTCCTTATAGTCTATGGTTCCGTCCGCCCCCACCTTGCCCGCCATCTCCATGGTGTCAAACAGCAGCTCCAGACAGCCGTCGGTGCCGTGACGGGGCATGACCCCCCGGGCGATTTCCACATCGTGCACAGGCCCGCCGGTTTCCGCAGCACGCAGCAGCGCGTCCCTGACAGGTTTTTCATTAAGCGGCGCCACCACCCCCATCGTATCCAGCAGTTCACGCAGCCGTTCCAGCGTCACGGGAATGCCCAGACAGTCACGGTGGTACAGTGTAGCCGTAATCCGTAACCGGTCCGAGGCAACGGTTATCAGCGGCAGCACCTGCACCACGCAACCGGTCACCATCACGGTGCCGTACACTTCGGCAACCAGCTGCCCGCCCTGTTCCTGCATGCTGCAGTTGCCATGGTCGGCAATCTGCAGGTCGCACGACAACAGCTCGGGCGGAGGCGACACGGGCTTGCCGTCGATACGCATGCCGCCCTGTGCAGGAATGGCCGGCATAAGCGTGCCGAATGCCATACCCGGAAAAACGGGGAAACGTTCATCGCCGAAACACATAAGCCGCCCGTTGGTTCCCGCCACAGGCGGCACCCCGCGGGCGACCACAATTTTAGTCACATCCTCGCCGGCCTGAAGCTTTTCAATGACCGTCCGCGCGGCATTCACATCCAGCGGAACCCGTATACCGGCTTTTGCCAGCTGCTCCGCCATCAGATCAACGCTCAAGGGGCTGCCTTTACCCTTGGGCGGCACATAGCGGGCTATGCCCACTTTCATGTAATCTTTGCTGGCATTGAACCGGACCACGGCGTCGGCGTTGGCGGAACCGGTTTTCTGCCCGCTATGTGCGGTGTCGTCATGGCTCATTAAAGAAACCGTCGTTTACGAGTCATCGGTTGCAGACGCTCTGCCATCATCCGGCATGGTGGCCTTCAGCTCCGCGGGCGTCAGGAAAAATCTTCAGCAGTTCGTGCTCCAGATGGTTGATGGCATCCATGAGCAGCAGAAAAATAGGGCGCACTTCTTCCGGTCTCGCATCACGCACACGGCTTTCAAGCCGAGAAGCCATCACGCATACGCGGGGGGCGCCCATTTTGTCGGCTTCGTGCATCAGCGTATGCGCCAGCGAGTGCAGTTCCAGCAAGTTGCCGCGGTCAAAGGCAGACCACAGGCTTTCGCGCAGAGCCGCCACTGTAACAAGAAAACGCCGGAACCGGTAGGCCTCGCGCTGGCCGCCGGTGTACGGTTCCATGACAGGATGCGCATCATAGGCGGGCATAAGCGGCGCATCGGCCCCGCCGCCGTCTGCGGTCCCGGCCTGAAGCTGGACAAGATGCTTTTTCAGCGCTTCCAGGCGTACAGGCTTGGAAAGGTACGAGGACATGCCCGCCTGGACAAAACGCTCTTTATCACCTGCCAGCGCATGCGCAGTCAGCGCAATGATATGCACATCCGGCGCCGTTGCCGCCGTATCAGGGGTAAAGCCGCGTATGGCCCTTGTGGCATCCAGCCCGTCCATCACCGGCATCTGCACATCCATAAAAATACAGTCATAGCGCTTCAGCGCGGCCTTTTCCACGGCTTCAGCACCGTTCTGCACCGCATCCGCCTGGTGACCAAGTTTTTTCAACGCCAGAATCATAGTGCGTCTGTTCAGGGCATTATCTTCCGCCAGCAGTATGCGCAAAGGCAGCATCTCAGGAACATCTTCCCCTTCCTCGATGGCACACGCATGCGTCTCGGCCACTTTAAAGGGCAGTTCCACCTCAAAACGGCTGCCCTTTCCGGCTTCACTGCGCAGAGAAATACTGCCGCCCATCATCTCGACAAGCTGCCTGCTGATGGTCAGTCCCAGCCCTGTGCCGCCATATTTGCGTGTTATGGACCCGTCCGCCTGACGGAAGTTTTCGAATATGATGCCGTGCAGGTGCTCCGGAATCCCTATGCCCGTGTCCTGCACAGTAAAGCGTACACGCTGTACACCGGCTATGTAACCACCAGAAGAGGAAACACATTCCACAGCAACGTTGACGCCGCCTTCTTCCGTGAATTTGATGGCGTTGCCGATAAGATTCACCAGAATCTGACGCAGTCTTCCGGAATCGCCCATCAGCTCGCGGGGCAACCCCCTGCCAAGAAACATCGAAAAATCAAGACCCTTACGTTCGGCTTCATGCCGCATAACGCGCATGACCCCGCCGAGGAAACGGGGCAGGCTGAACTCCACTTCCTCAAGATGCAGCTTACCAGACTCAACACGGGCAAGGTCCAGTATATCGTTAACAATATCCAGCAGCGCCTCGGCAGACGACAGTGAAGCCCTGAGGTTTTCCCCGACGCCTTCGGGCAGATCCTCCTGCAGCGAAAGCTCGGTAAGGCCGATGATGGCGTTAAGCGGTGTGCGGATTTCATGGCTCATATTGGCAAGAAATTCGCTTTTTGATCTGCTGGCCGCTTCCGCTTCACGCGAGGTCTTCTCAAGCTGCTTCTGCGCTCTGTTACGCTCTATGGCAGCCGCGATGATTTCTGCCGCGGTCATGAGCAGCTGTTCGTCCAGCTGCGTCCAGCGGCGCATGGTGCGTGTGTCGTCAAACCCGATCAGACCCCACCACTGCCCGCCGACCTTCAGCGGCAGCACAAGAATGGACTGGATGTCCTGCGCCCGCAGCAACGGCTGTTCCTCTTCCGGAAATTCATCCACAAGCCCGCTCAGCGCCTTACCCTGCTCCAGAGTCTGCGCCCAGCGGCTGAAAGCCGGCAGATAGGGCACGCATTCCAGTTCTGATTTGCCGAACTGCGAGGCAACTCCCTCGGAGCAGACCTCAAAACGGTGGCGGCAACACAACTGTCCGTCGTCATTTATAAAATTTTCAAAGATATAAACGCGGCACACGTCCACCGTTTCACGCAGGCTTTCCAGTGTGGTGTGCATGGCGTTAAGCGAACTGAACTGGGAAAGCAGTTCGCGCGCACAGGTGGAAAGCACTCTTTCGTACATGAGCCGCGTGGCCAGATCGCGCTGGGCGTCGCGGCGTTCGCTGATATCACGCGCCACCGAGACCAGCAGTTCCGAGGAAACGGTGGTCAGCCTGCGCAGTCCCACCTCCACGGGCAGCAGAGTGCCGTCCTTGTGCCGGTGATACGTTTCCACAGCCCCTTCGTCCCTGCCGTCAAGCACGTTACGCAGGTACGGCTCCAGACCGTGTTCGCTTACTGCTATATTGATGTCCTCCGGACGCATGCCCAGAATTTCTTCACGCGTATAGCCAAGCTGAGTGTACGCCCGGCTGTTCACATCCACAAAGAGTCCCGTCCGCAGATCTGTCAGGTATACCGCATCCGACGAGGCCTCCAGCGCCATGCGGAACCGCCGCATTTCCTCTTCCGCAGTACGGATGTCTGATATATCCAGAGCCAGTTCGTACCGGACCAGCCTGTTGCCCACCCATGGTATGGCCCTGTCGATGCATCTGTACCAACGCTTCAGTACAGGGTTATACAGCTCCCATATATGTGATGAATCAGGATCGTTACGTATTATATCGTTTGTACAGAAAGGACATGGTTCTTCAAGTCCCTGTAAAAACTGGTAGCACTTTTTACCGGTGCACGGACCGATATCTTTCTCAAGCGTCCTGTTAACGTACAGCAGTTCATATGTTTCCATATCTGCAACATATACATACTCTTTCACGCTATCAAAAAGCCGCAGAAGAAGATCGTGTTCTCTGGAGCTGCCTGTAAAGACATTCCCTGACTTCAGAATCTCATTTTCGCGTTGCAGTTCGACAATCTGCTTTTTCAGCAGCTCGACTTCATTTTCCATCGCGTTATCCATTTCACCGCAAAACGGCAAAGATTGTTACCGGATCAAAGCAAGCAGTCACTCACACTTGCGCCTGTTATTATCTGATTTGCGGTGCCAGTTCAACACACTGCAGCAGGAAAGCACCGCCACCCCGCACAATGGCCTTGCGCAGCGGCAGGGCGCACCCTATATTCGCGCCATGCGCATACATACATCCTCTGTGCCCGCCATGCCTGCGGGCCGAACGCCCCTTGAGCAACCCGAATTTTTACCCATGACCGCAGCCGATGTAAAACACATAGGCTGGGACGGCATAGATATTCTGCTGGTAACCGGTGACGGATACGTAGACCACCCCAGCTTTGCCGCAGCCATACTGGGGCGGTGGCTTGTGGCGCATGGCTACCGGGTGGGCGTGGCCGCCCAGCCGGCCTGGGACAGCACAGCCGATCTGGAAAAAATGGGCAGACCGGCTCTTTTTGCCGGCGTAACAGCCGGAGCGCTCGATTCCATGCTGGCCCACTATACAGCATTTCGCAAAAAACGCTCCGACGATGCATACACCCCCGGCGGCAAAGCAGGAGCACGCCCCAACAGGGCGACCATAGTATACACCAATCTTGTGCGGCGCGCCTTTCCCGGTCTGCCCGTAATTCTCGGAGGCATAGAGGCTTCGCTGCGGCGCATAACACATTACGATTTCTGGACGGACAAACTGCGCAGACCGCTGCTGCTGGACAGCAAAGCCGACGCCATAATCTACGGCATGGGCGAACGGGCCATGCTGGAAGCGGCCGTGGCTCTGGATGAAAACGGCTATGCGCACCAGCAGGACACCGGAGCACTGCCGCCGCTGTGGACTGTTTTTTCCGCCCTGCGCGGCATGGCCTGCATGGTACCCGCTGACTACGCTCCGGCGGAAGCCGATGTTTTTGAGCTGCCCGCCCACGAAGCCATCGAAAAAGCCCCGCACCTGCTGCTGCAGGCTACCGTGATGCTGGAAAAGCAGGTGCACGCCATGAACGCTCCGGCCATCCAGCCCGCGGGAGGCCGCAAGGTACTGCTTACGGCTCCGGCCCACCCCCTTGGTGAAGAGGAAATGGACCGTCTGTACTCGCTGCCCTTTGCACGCACGGCGCACCCTGCCTACACCAGTCCCATTCCGGCAACGGATATGATGCTGACTTCAGTCACCACACACCGCGGCTGCGGGGGCGGATGCTCATTCTGTTCACTGGCGCTCCATCAGGGCAGGCGCATTGCATCGCGCAGCCGCAAATCGGTCATCGAAGAGGTGCGGGCCATGACCCGCCGTGCAGACTGGAAAGGCACCATAAGCGATGTGGGCGGACCGAGCGCCAACATGTGGCAGGCCGCATGCGCGGCCGACCCCGCCCGCTGCCGCAGGGAAAGCTGCATGCACCCTTCGGTGTGCAAGGCATTCAAGGCTCAGCAGCCCGCCGCCATTGACCTTCTGCGCACCATACGCGGCATGGACAAAGTACGCCATGTGCGCGTGGCCAGCGGGGTGCGGTATGATCTGGCGCTGAAGGATGACACAGCGCTGCGCGCCTATACCATGGAATTCACCGGCGGCCAGCTTAAAGTGGCGCCGGAACACATCTGTGACAACGTACTGGAGCGCATGCGCAAGCCCGGACTTCCCGCCTTTGAAGCCTTTCTCGAAGCTTTTGAAACTTTCTCGCGTGAAGCCGGTAAAGAGCAATATGTCATTCCCTACCTTATGAGTGCGTTTCCCGGCTGCACGGACGACGACATGCGCACACTGGGCCGCTGGCTGCGTCAGCGCGGCTGGCAGCCCCAGCAGGTGCAGTGTTTCATACCCACGCCCGGAACAGTGGCCACCGCCATGTACTATGCCGGTATCGACCTGCAGGGAGACCCCATATATGTCGCCCGCACCGATGCCGAACGTCTGCGCCAGCACCACATACTCATTCCCTCCCACGGGGGGGCACAGGGCGCTGCCGGCAAAAAGCACGGGCAACAGCGAAAAAACGCCCCCCGCCATGCCGCCGGAAAACAGCAGGCTGCACAGCAGACCCGGCGGGACGACGACCGCAGATCCCGCGGTCGCAGCAGCGCGCGCCCCTCACGGCCGCAGCGCAGAAGGGGCTGAGCCGGACCGGATACCGTTCCTCAAAGGATGCACGCAACGCGCGCATCCTTTTTTCATACTTGAAAAAGCAGTGTCCCCTGACGTAATGACCAGAACACAGACCATGCACAGACTGACAGACCACTCATACACCGCCGGCACCGGCTGGCTGCTGGCCGTCGATGGCGGTCTGCGCGCCGGTGTGGCCATGTTTGACCGGCACGGAACCCCGCTGTGGTGCCGTTCATTTCATTACGCCACCATCGGGTCCATGCGCAGGGCCGCCCGCGCCCTGTTTTTTCGCCATGCACAGCTGGAGCACCTGCTGGTTGAAGGCGGCGGCGCAGCGGGCGGGGCATGGCAGCAGGAGGGAGCACACGCCGGTCTGCAGGTGCATGCCATCGGTGCCGAAGCATGGCGCCGCGCACTGCTGTCCGCACATGCGGTGCGCAGCGGCAAAGACAGCAAGCAGGCAGCCGTGGCCATGGCCTCGGCATTGTTCCGCCGTCACGGAAAAGCGCTGGTCAGACCGCCCGCCCACGACGCTGCCGAGGCCGTCATGGCCGGAGTATATTTTTTCAGCATGCTGCAGCAGACAGACGGTCAGGACTGATGCCGCCCGCCCTGCCGCAGCCCAACGCAAGGAGCAGTGTGTGAAGTCCCCCTACCGCAGCCTGTTCATCCACAACAGTCTAGACGGCCTGCGCGAAGGGCTGAGCCATTTTTCCGGCCCCAGCCGTGTCGCCCTGCTGCTTGCTCTTGCCCCCGGTGACCCGCTGCATGTCATTGATCCGCAGCAGCTTCTTAACGGACACGAACCACGGCTGGAAGAGCTCTACTGTTCCACAGCCGGATGGAAAACCCCGCATCCGGCCCTTGCATGCCTGCGCAGCGGAGACATCATACCCGCGCCGGATCCGGGCCTTACCGGCCTGCTGGCGTTCGGCGGGCAAAGCAGTTCGGCGTTTTTTCAGATGTGGTTTACCGAACAGCATCCGGACCTGTGCTCTCCGGGGCCGACCCTGCGCTGGCTTGAACATGCCGCGGGGCAGCTGGCGCAGGATACTGCCATTTCCGGCACACTGCGCAATTCCACCTCGGCGTTTGTACTGCAAAGCTACGCTTTTCATGCCGTACGCGATTATATTGTGGACCAGCGCAACTACACGCTGGGCCCCGACACCCAGCTGCGCGTCTACCCCACACTGGACGCCATACTGGGCATTTCATGCACGCGGGAGGAAGGAGCATGGCCCTGCGGACGGCTGGCGTTTGTGGAACCTTCCATGCTGTGCCGCATGAGCTTCATGGCAGGTTTTCCACGCATGGAGCAGCCTGTGCTGCGCAACCTGCGCCACTGCCGCAAGTTTCTTCAGGCTGTGGAATGCGCGCCCCGCACACTGATTTCAGACGGGCGCTCCATTGTGGGCATCAGCTGCGATGCCCTGCCGCCGGGTACCATCATTGCCGATTATCAGGGCAGGCACGGCTTTCTGCTGCTGGACGACGAAGTGATATGCAGTTTTGAAGAGGGAGTGTTCCACTCCACCAACCGGCGGGCCAATCTGGTGCAGTTTGAAGAGGCCCTGCTGGAAAGCGGGCTGACTGAAGACCACCAGCTCAATCTTATGCGCATTGTATCGCACATCGTACGTCACGCCCGCGAACGCAAACACGGCTGCACTCTGGCCGTTGACCTGCGCGCCATTCCGCGCAATCTGGCCGGGCAGACCCTGCAAACCCCGCTTGATCTGCGCTGCGAAGACCACCTGCGGCTGGCCACATCGCTTTCTAAAATCGACGGGGCTCTGCACATCTCCGGCACCGGCGAACTGCATAATTTCGCCTGCTTGCTGGACGGCAGAACCGTGCCCGGCGAAAACAGGGCCAGAGGAGCACGCTTCAACTCGGCATTGCGTTTTACCGCCGCAAATGATGATATGATTGTCATTGTTGTTTCATCCGACAGGCCCGTATCCATAATCCAGCGCGGCATAGAGCTTACCGCCCGCTGCGAATGGAGCCCCCTGCCGGGCTTTGCCCCGCAGCCGCCCGTGCTGGAAGACTGGCTGCGCGGCTGACTGAAAACTGACGGACGCAGACCGGAGGCAATATGCGTTACTGGCTGATGAAAAGTGAACCGGAGTGTTTTTCACTGGAAGATTTGGTGAACGCTCCGGAGCAGACCACCCCGTGGGACGGAGTACGCAACTATCAGGCCCGCAATTTCATGCGGGACGAAATGCGCCCGGGTGACAAGGTGCTTTTTTACCACAGCGGAAAAAACCCCGCCATTGCAGGGCTGGCAGAAGTATCGCGCGAAGCCTACCCCGACCATACGGCGTGGGATCCCGAAAACAACCATTTTGACCCGCGCTCCACGCCGGAAGCGCCCCGCTGGTTCATGGTGGATGTGAAATACATCCGCACTTTTTCCAGTCCGCTGCCTCTGGCTTATCTGAAAACCGTACCCGAGCTGCAGGACATGGCGCTGCTGCGCAAGGGCAACAGGCTGTCCGTACAGCCCGTAACTGAAAACGAATTCAACGTCATCATGACGCTGGCGGAGATGAAGGCATGACAAAAACGCTTGAAGACCGCATTATCAAGCTGGAAGAAACGGTATATTTTCAGGAAAAAACCATAAGCGAACTGAATGATGCGCTGACGCAGCAGCAGTTGCAGCTGGACGAAATGCACAAGCTGCAGCAGGCCGTGGAAATCAAACTGCGCCAGATGGCCCCGCTGCTGCGCGATGCGGACGCAGGCGATGACGGCCCGCCCCCCCACTATCTGTAACGCGGCAGCCGGTCAGTAGTCGTGGCCGTGCTCTTCAAAACTGCGCAGCGGCGGCGGACAGGTACCGGCTTCCAGCGGCAGACCGGCAGCCACCCATGCCTGCACACCGCCCGCAAAACGGTACACGGCCGGAAAACCCGTTATCACCGCCGCGCGTGCTGCCACATCGCTGCGGCGGCACGAAGGCCCTTCGGTATAAAAAACCACGGGTCTGCACTCTGCCGTGCACAGCAGCTTGCGCAGCTTCCATCTGTGCTGCAGGCGGGCACGCCATGTCATGGGCAGCGGAAAACACACAGCAGAGGGCAAGTGGCCCTGCCGGTACAATAAAGCATCGCGCACATCCACAAACAGCGCTTCGCCGCCCAGCAACATGCCATGCGCCGACTGTGCATCCACCAGCCTGTAGCCGCCCATTTCCGCCGCGGCAGTCTGCCTGTGCGGAAAATGTCCTCCTTCTGCCGGTTCTTCCTGCATGATGCACCTCCATGCATTCATAACAGTACAGGCCCTGTTATATGTCAATGCGCTGCGCCTGCCCCAAAAAATAAAACGCCGCGGCACACAGCCGCGGCGTTATCACTGTATATGCTACAGAAGCTTAAGGTATCAGGCGGCCTGTTCGTCGTCGCTGACCAGCAGAGCCAGCGGCATGAACGGTCCCAGCGGGATAAGATCGTATTCAAGCAGACCGTCACGGACCATGGGCAGCGTATCCACAATTTTTCTGGCCTCTTCCATGGAAGGCACCTCCAGCATCATCACCGTGCCGGAACGGTCTTCCCTGAAATAAATTTCCCGGACCACATCTGCGAGATACATCTTGATGGTCTGATGAACTTCTTTCATGAACAGTTCACGGACCCGTTCCGGCGTGGCATCCGGAGACACCTTGTCTATAGCCAATACCTTCATGCGTCACTCCTTTATGGTGCGGGCGGGCAACTGCACGCCTCTGCATGGCAGGTATATGTTTTTACGCCGTTATTCAAGCCGCAGCACAGGCTGTGCGGATAATCTACCACCGGTTGCGACGTACTTTGGCTGCATCAAAGCGGCCACCGGGAGCAGGTGTTTTTGCCGCGTGTCCCGCAACAACAAGTGCCAGCGGCACAACATGTTCGGGCAGGCCGAACATGGCACTGAACTGACGCACGCGCTCCTGCTCAGGATAAATTCCTGTCCAGACCGCCCCCAGACCGGCGTCCACCGCTGCCAGCAACATATTCTGCACTGCCGCGGCGCAGTCCTGCACCCAGAATCCGGGGTATTTTTCTGCAGAAAGATCACCGCACACCAGCACGGCCAGCGGCGCCGATGCTGCCATGGCCGCATAGGGGTGAATGGCGGGCACTGCGGCCAGCGTATCTTTGTCGTCCACCACGATAAAACGCCACGGCTGTGCATTGCCTGCGCTGGGCGCAGCCATGGCGGCTTCCAGCAGCGCCGCCAGCTGCTCTTCAGTCACGGGTTCCTCCGTAAACTTGCGCACACTGCGGCGCATACGTACAACATCTTTAAATTCCATATCATTCTCCTTAAAAAAGCAGACTACAGCAACCGGCTGCCGCTGTATCGCACACATATGCACAGATACTAACACAACACAGGTCTTTTGTGCAGGTACATACCCTCAGGGAACCATGCAGGCTTTCAAGCGCCCTGCAGTCTTGCGCGAAACCTTTTTTGCCGGTAGTGGAAAAAAAAACGGAGGACGATATGAGCGGGTGCGGACTTAAACACTGTGCAGGCAGAACCTATTACTGCTCCGTAGAGCTGACCATCCAGCTGATCGGGGGCAAATGGAAACCTATCATTCTGTATCATCTGGGCACGCGGGGCACGCACAGATTCGGCGAACTGCGGCGCACCATTCCCAATATCACGCAGAAAATGCTTACCCAGCAACTGCGCGAACTGGAAAAAGACGGAATAATCGAACGTAAAGTCTATCCGGAAGTGCCTCCCAAGGTGGAGTATTCACTTTCCACAACGGGGCACAGCCTGATGCCCATTCTCAAGCAGCTGTGTCAGTGGGGCAAGGATTACGAAAAGCATTTCGGTGCGGACAGTCCCGCCGCAGAGCAAAACGGCAGCTCCAGCGCGGCCTGACCGGCGCGGCAGCACCGGCACAATCTGACCGGCACAATCTGACTGGCGCGGCATGACGGCAATAATGGCTGGTTCAGACGGCTTCCGCCGGTTCTCTGCCGTTCAGCAACAGTTCCGCAGCGGCCACCGGCAGCGGTTTATGAAAATAAAACCCCTGAACGTAGGAGCAGCCGAGATTACGCAGCATCTCCAGCTGTCTGCTGTTTTCCACGCCTTCCGCCACGGTATTCAACTGCAGGCTGTTGGCCAGCACGATAATACTGCGCACTATTTCAAGGCATCCGGCCTGTTCTTCCATGGCGCTCACAAACATTCTGTCCACCTTCAGGGTATCCACAGGCAGCTTCTGCAGATACGCCAGTGAAGAATATCCCGTGCCGAAATCGTCGATAGCCAGCTGCACACCGATCTGCTTCAGCCGGTGCATCATGGCCAGAGCCGTTTCCGCGTTTGACATGATGGTGGATTCTGTAATTTCCAGCTTGAGCTGACGGGGGTCGAGACCCGAATCCTGCAATATACCGCTTACACAGGTCACAAGGTCGGGCTGAGAAAACTGCCGCGCAGAAAGGTTCACCGCCAGAAACAGTTCTTCGCAGCCGGGGTAGCGCCTGCACCAGCGGGCCATTTCGCAGCATGATTTGCGCAGCGCGCTCAGCCCGATATCCACAATAAGACCGCTTTCCTCGGCCAGCGGAATAAAATGATCCGGTCCTATGATACCTTTATCGGGATGCCGCCAGCGGATCAGTGCCTCGAATCCGGTCAGAGTTCCGTCATCGGAACGCTGCACCGGCTGGTATTCCATAAAAAATTCATCGCGCTGCAGCCCCGAACGCATATCGTTTTCCAGAGTCATCACGCTGGCAGCGGCGGCAAGCATCTTGGGCCGGAAGACTTTCAGCTTGTCACGGCCCGCAGCCTTGGCGCGGTACATGGCAATATTGGCATTGCGCACAGCAGCCTGAGCGCCGACGCTGTCGCCGCCGTACTCAAAAATCATTCCGATACTGCATGTTATGCGCATTTCATGGCCTTCAAGAAGCAAAGGCTCCTTGAAACGCTTTTTGATCAGCCGCGCCATGCGCACAGCTTCACGCGGACCGGGCAACTCTTCCAGCACAATGACAAACTCGTCACCGCCGAAACGGGCCACAGTATCACAGGGCCGGACCGACGCCACCAGACGTTCGGCCATTTCAGCCAGCACCATATCGCCCTGTTCGTGCCCCAGACTGTCGTTGATAATCTTGAAGCGGTCGATATCAAGAAAAAGGACGGCAAACCCTACCTCCGGTCTGGGAGCCGTACGCACCATGGCTTTGCGGATGCGCGCCAGACACAGCGATCTGTTGGCAACCCCTGTCAGCTCATCATGCTGCGATTTGTAATCCAGCTCCTTTTCCATCAGCTTGCTTTCCGTCACGTCACGCACGGAAGAACGCACCCCCTGACAGATTCCGTCCGATGTCCATATTTCACGGGCAACGACAGAAACCCAGCGTACTTTGCCCGTCCGGTGTAACAGACGGTACTCCAGCGATTCGCCTTCCAGCATACCGGGCGCACTCATGTGCATTCTGAAAGCCGGCAGGTCTTCGCGGTGCACCACTCGTTCCAGCAGTCCGGCATCAGCCATAAAATCGGCAGCAGGATATCCCGTAATGCGTTCGCAGGAAGGAGAAACATACAAAAGCTTTCCTTCCGCGTCATGCCACAGCTCAATGTCGTAGGCTGTGTCGGCCAGCTGCCGGTACAGTTCGGCAGACCGACGCAACGCCCGTGTGCGCTGTTCACGCAGAAACCACAGCGCCATCAGGGCAAAAAACAAAAACGCCGTAACCGCCAGCAATCCCTGCTGACGGTTCAGGGCGTACATGTCGGCGTTGATGTCCTGCACGGCGGCGGCCAGTCCCACTACAAGCCGGTGCGGTGGCAGTTCCACAGTGTTCCATGCCACCATTTTACGCACCGTTCCCCCGCTGCGACGGGTAGCGTATTCATAGCCGCCCGCGCCGGAAGGCTCCTGCACCATGCGGGAATCAAGCTGTTCCAGCGCGGGAAAACCGGCATGCATACCGTCAAACACATTGCGGCCCGCCACAGGAGAACCGGCATGAAAAAGGACCGTACCCCGTTCATCCAGCACAAAACCCGAACCGCTGTCCCCTATGCCCAGCTGCCCCGCATAGCGCAACGCCAGTCCGTGCATGTCAAAAACAGCCACCACAGGAGCCTGCGCCGCATCCGCTGTGCATACCTGCACGGCAACCACAGACTTGTGCTCTACAAACACAGGGGCAAACCACCAGCCGTCGGGCGGCGGGCACCGGACAGGATGCAGCACCGCCTGCCGAAGCCACAGACGTGCCTGACCGCGCAATGCGGCGGAAGCCTGAGGCCGGATAACGAATATACCGGCATCGGCGCCGGTCTGCGTGCCGAAACACACAGCCACAAGTGAAGGGTGTTTGTCGAAAAGATGACTGAGAGAGCCGGAAGGAGCAGTGAACAGCGCCTCATCCGGCACAGGGGCGGGAGGCCGGGCAATGCGCAGATGGCCGGCAACTGAAGAAAAATATCCCTGCATGGCCTGTGCGGACAGCAGGGTCATACGCAGTTGCTGGCGCGAAAAAAGGCCCTCGTGGCGTTGCAGTGCCTGCGTGGCCACCCGATGTGAAACCACCACGGCAATGGCCATGACCACGCATGAAGCGGCTGCAAACCACAACGCGAAACGCGGCAATGACTTTCTGGAAAAGCCGGAATGCGATGCGTCAAAGAACAAGGCCGTCCTCCTTCCGGAGTCAGCCTACTGGATGTAATAATAAATGCAACATAATATTATATACGACCCGATACAAAACACCTCGCTGCCGGCTACTCCTGTTGAACGGCCCGTCTGCGGCGTTTCCACAGAGACTCGCCGCTATATATGGCCACAGCCAGCCAGATAAAGCAGAATGATATAAGTCGTCCTGCTGAAAAAGGCTCGTCAAACACAAACACGCCCAGCATAAAAGCGATTGTGGGAGCGATGTACTGCAATATTCCCACGGTTCCCAGATGCATTCTGCGCGCGGCAAAAGCGAACAGCAGCAAAGGAACAGACGTACAGACCCCCGCACCGGCCAGCAGCAACGAAACAGCAGTTCCCGCATGGCCGAAGGCACCACCGTTGCCGTCAAGCCATACCAGATACACAAGCACGACCGGCGTCAGGACGGCTGTCTCAAAAAACAGTCCGGGCACAGATTCCACATTGGCCGTTTTGCGCAGCAGCCCGTACACGCTGAACGAACCGGCAAGCACCAGCGCCACCCACGGCAGACGCCCCAGCATGGTCAGCTGGACGGCAACCCCCGCAGCAGCCAGAACCAGTGCGGCCTTCTGGCCTTTTGACAGTTGTTCGCCCAGCAGCACACAGCCCATCAGCACATTAAGCAGCGGGGTGATGTAATAGCCCAGGCTTGTTTCCAGCACTCTGCCGTTGTTAACCGCCCAGATGTACAAAAACCAGTTTCCGCCCACCAGTACACCGGCAACAGCCATGACAGCCATGTTGCGCACCGAAGAAACAGCCCGCCGCAGCTCGTCCCACCGGCGGGTGACCTGCATGAGCACAGCCACAAACACCAGTGACCAGACTATGCGGTGTCCCAGCACTTCAAGCGGAGGCACGCTGTGCAGCATTTTCCAGTACAGCGGCAAAAGTCCCCAGAGCACAAAAGCGCCGACAGCCGCCAGACCGCCGGCAACCGGATTCTTTCCGGAATCAAACATGAAAATATCTCCGCATGCGCAAAAAAAAAAAGCCGGAACCCGCAGGTTCCGGCCCGTGTGAAACCGGTCGTCAGCGAGAAAAACTGCGTTCGAACAAAGCCTTGATCGCCGCTTCTCCGTCAGCCTGCATAAAGCGGGTACCCGTGGCGGTGAAATGTCTGTGCGTTATCACCGGATTTTCCACCGGCTGCCACTGGGCTTTGTCCCAGCGGTACCAGCTGCCTCTGTCCTGATCAAAGACAAACAGCGGCTTGTTGCATATCTTGGCAAATTCCGCACCCCAGCCGGTGCCGCCTTTGACGGTGTGGTCATCCATAATGGTACCCACTACAAAAACCTCGTGTCCGCTGCTCACCTGCCAGCAGATGGACTGTAGCACCTTGCGGAACAGGGGGGCACTGGTATAGCTGCGGTTCATCAGGCGGGAGACATAGGTAAGGCTCACATCCTTCAGCGCCAGTTCTTCACTGGTCAGCACCCGCACGCCGCGGCTGCGTTCGGCCTGATGGCCTTCAAAGCTGTAGTTGACCTCTTGAAGGCCGAACTCTTCAGCAAGCCTGCCGAAAACAGCCTCGGCACCACGTGCACCGCCGCTGTAAAGAATGCATTCCTTCGGATCAAGCATCGGAACCTCCAGTGTAGCGGTATGAATCATAACGGAGTCCGGCCGCGGCAGGTAACGGAACCGCGGCCTTATGTGTGTACTATACCAACAACCGCGGTTCTGTATACCCCATAATGCCAGTACGGAAGACCTGCCGCGGCAGCACCCCGCAAGAGACACGGCATTACCGCCGCCGGACCGGACACGAACCGGCGGAACAGCACCGGCCCGGAAAGGCCGTCGTCATCACGGTGCATACATATTCAGGAGAATGCGTGAGCGCAGCCAACGTTTTCCACGCCGCAGCAAAACGCGGCCTGCCCTGCCTGCACAGGAAAACGCATACCCGCACGGGGAAATACACCAGCAGGGGGACTGCCGGAAAAGGAAAAAGACCACAGACAGATGTCCGGCAGGCAGAAAAAACTGCAAAAACGCGCAGACTCCGGATATCACCGGAGCGCTGCGCGGCTCTGCGGCCGGAGATGCTCCGGCAAAAACACTATTCCCGACCGGAAACCACTGACACAGGGCACAACAGGCACCTGAAGCCAGAGGTATCGGAGGCCAGAGGCGCCGGAAGCCGGAGGCATCGGCACCGTCCTCAGCCGCACAGGGCGCAATCGCCGCGGCAGGCCCACTGCACACCGTCAGCGCCGGTCTGTTTCAGCGCCTAATCGGGACGAACCATAGTGGTGGCACCCTGCGCGCTGGTACCGCGCCCGTCAAACGAGCTGCCGGAAGAACCTTCGGCGCCTTCACCCTGCTTCATCTGAGCCTCCGCCAGCTGCTGCTGCAACTGCATCAGCTCGTTGCGCTTCATCTCCAGCATTTTCTGCTTCGCCTCATCCGGCATACTTTTCTGTTCAAGCTCGCGTATCTCCTGCTTCAACTTTTCGATACGCTCTTTCAGCCGGTCAATCAGCTGTTCAAGGGTGGTTTTATCTTCACCTTCACCGCCATCTGCCTTGGCCGGTGCGGCTGTGAACGTAGTATCCGGTTCGCCGGCGGCCCTGCGCCTTGCCTCGTCGGATATTTCCACCACCACGCCGCCAGCGGAGGCGGCACCCTGAGCGGCTTCACCGGCTGCGGCACTGCCTGTGCGCAGTGTTCCCACAGCACCGGATTTTTTTCCTGCATCCTCGTCCACAAGATGCAGGTCACGCTTCAACGCCGACATACCAAGCGGAAAACTGTCAAAACTAATAGCCATAACTCACCTCCGTCTGTCCGGCATATCGGCCAGACGGTGAAAAACTATAGGCCGTCCGTTGTCACGGCCCATCATTTGAGTGAAGCCTGCAGAGCCATCAGCTGTTGCTCCAGAGACTGCACCTGCGCCTGCAGAGGGGCTATCTGCTGCATTTTCTGTTCATCCGAAACAGGGCTCGAAGTGATTTCGGCTATGCGGGCCTGAAGCTCTTCAATCTGCTTTTTCAGTTTTTCAATCTGCTCTATCCCGCCGTTACCGCTGACACTGCCGGAAGATGCTGCTTCCTCACCCTCCTGAGCGGCAGCCCGCGCCTTGATGCTTTCAACGGTTTCGCCTTCTTCTTCCTTTATTCCCCGTACATGCTTACTGTTTTCCAACGCGGCGGCCTTCTGCTCTTCCAGCAGACGCCAGGCTTCGTCAGAAATAGTCACCCTGTCGCCCTGACCGTAAAAACCGGTAATGGAGTCGGCACTGCCGTACTGCCGTTTCGAGACCTGATGCGCAGAACCGGTCTGAAGCACATAGCCGACAGAACTTCCGTCAATCTGCATGGCACCCTCCTGAACACCTTTGCAGGCGGCAAAAATTTCATTGCCGCAATCCGCTGCAAAAAATGTTCTCACACCATGACTCCGTGCAGGAAAACTTTTTACTCTTTAAAATGCATGAACTTACAAACTGTACAGTCTGAGAGGAAGGCAGAATCCGGCCGCATGCGCAGCAGAAAGTGCCGTCTGAACGCTCCGCCGCAGGAGCGGCAACGAAGTGGCAACGGGGTGGCAGAAGAGCATAAAAAAACGTCCGGAACCAGCCGGACGTTTCAACGCGGCGTACAGCCGTCGTCACATGGTGCAGCGCAAAAGCTTGATGCCCTGCCTGAAAAGAATTTCCACTTTATCAGGCTTTACAAGCTGCTGCACTTTACCCACTCCGAAATTGGGGTGAGAAATAATCTGCCCCACTTCGTATGTGCTTTTCATGCTGTAAGGGGTTGCGTCGCGGTCTTCTGAACCGGCAATGGCTTTCAGCCATACTTCAGCGGTCTGCGCTGCTTCACGGGCGGCACGGGCGGCTGCGCGGGTGTCTGCGGCTTTGCGGGCAGCTTCGGAACGAGAAGCCGAAACGGTGCGTCCGGATGCGCCGGTGGTGGTAGCAGTTTCCCGTGCGGAACCTGCACGCACTTTTTTCACGGCAGGAGCCTGAGGCCGCGATTTGGGCTGCTTGGGCGGGCGGTATTTATGCTCGCTGCCGCAGGCCTTACACTGAACCTTCACTACCTCATTGCCTACCATGGCCACTATCACGTGACCGGTAACGTCATTGCATCTGGTGCAGCTGGTGGTAATGTTGTCACCAGCCGTCAGTCCGGATGTACTCATGGAATCCCCTTGTGTTTCAGACGGGTAAACACCCGTAGACGAACGAATCATAGTCCGGCTCGGACAGCCGGCAAAAAAGGAGCCACAGGGCGAACCTGTGGCAGAACGCCTCTTGGGGCGGACGGGCTTAATACGCCTTTGCTGCCATCATGGCAAGCCTGCCTGTCCCCCCAAAAGCAGACAGAATGGCTTTCGCCTTTGCGCGAAAGCCATTCTGTCAGGTCGTACTCGTATCGCTTGCGGTGCCACCAGCGGCGGCACCCTTATTGAAACGGATTTGGCGACGAAAGGCAAGCTATACGGCGCGCACCTCAATACGTCTGGGTCTGGCTGCTTCCGCCTTCGGCAGATGCAGGTTCAGCAGACCGTTTTTGATGGTCGCCGTTATGCGTTCTCTGTCCACCACATCGGAAATGGTAAAGGTTCTCACAAACTCACAGGCATCGAATTCCGCATGCAGCTTTCTGCCGGCTTTCTGTACATATGAGCTGCGTCCGGTGACAATCACTTCATTTTCTTCCAGATCAATGCTCAGTCCTTCTCCCGAAACACCGGGCAGTTCCAGCATGATGTGAAACCCGTCTTCCATTTCAAGAATGTCCGTGGAAGGAATAACTTTGGGCAATGCCTTTTCTTCGTGTTTTACAACTTCAGTGTTCATGTGAAGACCTCCATCAGGAAATAGCTATTTTTCTGGGTTTGACGGCTTCCGATTTAGGAAGAACAACCCTCAGAATGCCATTTTCGCAGGTTGCCTGCACGGCATCACGGTCAACAGGTGCATTCAGCGTAATGACACGCTGAAAAGAACCATAGCCCCTTTCCTGCCTGAAGAATTTACCAGCTTCTTTTTCCACTTCACCACGAATTATAAGATTCTTGTCAGAAATAGTAAGATCAATCTTTTCGGGGTCTACAGCAGGAACAAGAAGATCTACATAATAGTTTTCATCATCTTCAACAATGTTGAGTCCTGCAGTGGCGTTTCTGATGTATCCGCCTTTGCTGGCTCTTGCAAACTCATCAAAGAGTTTTTCAAAACTTCTCGGCATTTCATAAAGAGAACTGAAATCAATTACCATAGTAATGACCTCCTGATTCATCGTCTTGCGTTCAAGATAAAGCAGCTTTATGCGCTGTCAACAGCAGTTAATTTTTTTCTGCGCAAAAAAATGCCCTGCCGCAGCGGCGCACCCGCGGGGTTTACAACCACCCCCTCACGGGCTAAACGTGACGCGGGCGGAACACCGCCGGGAGATTTATCTATGCAGATTTATGTAGAAACAGGAAACAACGATCAACGCAGCGCCATCAAGACCGAACTCGGCATGCTGGCAGAAGCGGCCACACGGGTTCCGCTGATATTCCCCGTTGACCAGATTATAGTGCCTCAGGACTTCGACGCCAAAGTTAACGAGCTGGAAAATTCCGATGATTTCCGCTCCACCCCCGGGCTGGAGCCTGTGGCGCGCACGGTGCATACCCGCGCCGGATATGTGCTGCTGTTTCACCCCAACCTGTACACGGGCTGGTATGACGAGCAGGTACGGTTCTGCATCTACTGGCATGAATTCACCAAGCTGGTTAACCGCGGTCGTTTTCCGCTGCTTGTACGCCGGGGCCGCCCTGACAGTTTCGCAAATTATTTCATGAACCTGTACGCACTGTACGGAGAATACGAGGCAAGCCGCCGTTCATTTGAATTCCGCGATGCACTGGTGCAGCAGGTGTACAAGGCTCCCCTCTCCGCCAAAGCCCGTCAGGATCTGGAAAATTCGCTGGACGGTAACATCCGCCTGCTCAACAACCGCGGAGAGTACTACGACTGGATACGCTTTCAGATCTCCGAATACCGCAAGCATAACAACACATCGATTTTTCTTCAGAATGTGCGGCAAAAAGTTACCCAGCTGTCTTTTTCCCTCATTTATGCCTATGCCACCATGGACCATTATCCGGAATACCGCGTTAAGGAAGAAGCGCTGAAAGAAGCGCCCATGCTCAACGAAAAAACCCGTGATTTTCTGGAATACTTCCGGTTTGTCTACAACAGAGGATCGGCAGATCTTGTGGACGGTATCGGGCTGATGGAAGGGCTGTGGGCCAATTTCGGGTTCCGCTTTACCGATACGGAACGCGGAGGTATGCGCTGCGAAGTACTGGATATTTAACTGCCCCCGCAGATTGAAAAGGCCGGCCCTGTGCCGGCCTTTTTAACGTTCTGCGCATTTCTCCGCGCTTTCCCGCCTGAAAAAACACATGATGTAACACCTGAGTCTTGTCTTTTTATCCGCAATGCGTACCCTGTGACGTATGCCCCTGTATCAGCCCCTCACCCCCAGACTGTTTATGCGCCAATGGCGTGCAGGCGACCTGCCCTGCTTTGCCCGTATGAATGCGGACCGCAGGGTGATGCGCTTTTTTCCCGCACCGCTCACACGCCGGCAGAGCGACGCCATGGCAGAACGCTGCAGCATGCTCATCGACAGTCAGGGCTGGGGGTTCTGGGCGGTGGAAGAGCGCAGCAGCGGCCTGTTTGCCGGTATGGTAGGTCTGCACCGTCCGTCGGGCGACCTGCCGTTTGCTCCGTGTGTGGAGGTCGGCTGGCGGCTGGACCCGGACCACTGGGGCAAAGGATATGCAACGGAAGCGGCTGCGGCCGCTCTGGATATCGCTTTCAATACGCTGGGACTCCATGAAGTGGTCGCCTTCACTGCTGTACTCAACACACCCTCTCAGGCAGTCATGCGACGTCTGGGCATGCGACATGCCATGGATTTCGAGCATCCGGCAGTGCCTGCGGACAGCCCGTTACGGGCACACTGCCTGTACCGCACAGACAAAGAAGAGCATCAACGGCGCCACGGGCTCTGAAACAGGCCGCAACGCCGGATGCGGACAAATATCAGCACTGGATTTATGCAGGCCCCGAAGGTATACATGCAGCTTTGATCCAACACCCAACACACGGCACCTATATGCGCAAATTCATAGTCATTTCCCTGATACTTGTCTGTACGGCAGCCGCCGGCGGCTGGTTTTTCATAAACAAAAAAACAGGGCACGCCGTTGTGATCACCCGCACGCAGGAACTGCGTCCGGGCACCATACGCGAAGTGCTTGAAGCCACCGGCATCATCAAGCCGGAAGTGGGAGCCATTGTAAAAACAGGCACCCGCGCCACAGGACTCATCCGCAAAATGTACGTCCGGGTGGGCGACAGTGTGCAGAAAGGCGACCTCATTGCCGAAATAGATGACAGAGAGCAGCAGGCTTCATTAAACGAAGCCAGTGCCAATGTGGAAAAAAGCAAAGCGGAACTGCGGCAGATCGAACTTTCGTACCCGCTGCGCATTGACGAAGCCGCAGCCCAGCTTAAAGCGGCCAAAGCGGAACTGCGCTTTGCCGAACTGACGCTGCAGCGCACCCAGCAGCTGGTCACCCAGCATCTTGAAACCCAGAACAAACTGGACGACACCCAGCAGGCTGCCACGGTATCGAGCAACACCGTGCGGGCCCGTGAAGCCACTCTGCGCCGCCTCAGGGCGGAATTTGAGCTGGAGCGCACCAAAGCCCGCGAAGCGCTGCAGCAGGCTCAGGCCGGGCTGGAGTCCGCCCGCATACGCATGTCGTATACCACCATATACAGTCCCATAAACGGCATTGTCAGCCAGGTGACTGCACAGGAAGGCGAAACGGTTGTGGCCGGCCTTGAGGTGGCAAACCTCATCACCGTGCTTGACCCCGACAGGCTTGAAATGTGGATATATGTCGATGAAACCGATGTGGGTAAAGTCAGGCCCGGCATGACGACGGAATTCCGTGTGGACACCTATCCCGATGCGGTGTTCACCGGCACCGTGGACCAGATATATCCGCAGCCGGAAGTACGCGACAACATTGTGTACTATCAGGCGCTGGTCAAACTTGCACCGGAAACATCGCGCAAGCTGCGGCCGGAAATGACCACGCAGTGCAGTGTCATTGTGCACGAAAAGGACAACGTGCTTGCCCTGCCCAATGCCGCGCTTAAATGGGTAGACGGCAAACAGACGGTGTTTGTACAGCGCGCCGCGGGCAACGTGGAAAAAGTCTACCCGCAGCTGGGGCTGCGCGGGCTGGACGCCAGTGAAGTCGTAAGCGGGCTGAATGCCGGAGACATGGTGGCCGTGGATGTAGATCTGGGCAGCGCCCCTGCCGCAAAACGTGGCGGGGCACACTGATGAATGAAACCGCAGCCCCGCTCATCAGCACACGCGGACTTTACCGCACGTTCACACAGGGTGACCTGACCGTGCAGGCCGTGCGACCGCTTGATATGGACATCATGCAGGGCGAATTTGTGGCCCTGCAGGGAGCTTCCGGCTCGGGCAAATCCACTCTGCTGCATATACTGGGACTGCTCGACAGGCCCACCGGCGGCAGCTATCAGCTGCACGGGCGTGATGTGGCCACCATGACCGATGACGAACTGAGCGATTACCGCAACAAGCTCACGGGATTCGTCTTCCAGAATTTCTATCTCATTCCTTACTCATCGGCGCTGGACAACGTACTCATGCCGGGACTGTACAGCGATATTCCGCTGCGCACGCTGCGCCAGCGTGCGGCGGATCTGCTGCATCAGGTGGGGCTGGGCGACAGGATGGACTTCAAACCTTCCAGCCTGTCGGGCGGTCAGCAGCAGCGTGTGGCTCTGGCCCGGGCACTGCTGCTCGATCCGGCCCTCATTCTGGCCGATGAACCTACAGGGCAGTTAGATTCCGCCACCAGCGCCGACATTCTGGACCTGTTCTGCCAGATAAACGCCACCGGCAAAACAATTGTCATGGTAACCCACGACGAAGATACGGCGGCACGAGCCAGACGGCGGCTTTTTTTCCGCGACGGAGCCATTGAACGTGAGCACGTCATGTCATAAGAGCACAGCCATGCCGCACATTCATGATGCTTATTCCTGCAGAGAATTTTCCATTGACAGCAAGAGAGCAATACTGCACTATCCGGCCATGACACAACAGCTATCCGTTTTTTCCTTCAGCTTTTTCAGCTTTTTCTTTTTCGGTCGCACCTGTGACCGGAAGGTGGATACTGTTGTCTGAGTAACAACCGCAAACAACACAGTGCACCCGAAGGTCGCAGGCTTACCGCCCGCGGCCTTTTTTGTTTCACGCCCCGGCGGGGCAGACACGGAGGATAAAGACATATGATGCTGGGACTGGGGTCGCTGGAAGCCGCGCTGGCTTTCTGGCTGAGCATTATGGCGGCATGCGGCTGCGTAGGCTGGGGCATATGGAACTGGAACGAAAAAGGCTCTTCCGATGCAGGGCACCTGCCCCGCATGGATACCGGCAAAGCCGGAGGGACAGAGAATGACAGGTAAACTTATTGCCACCGCCATATATCTGGGTTGCTGTTTCTGGCTTTCCTGGAAGGCATGGAAAGAAACAGGCAGCAATGCCGACTACATGCTGGCCGGCAGACAGGCCGGGCCTTTTGTCATGGCCATGTCTTACGGAGCCACGTTCATTTCCACGTCGGCCATCATCGGTTTCGGCGGGGCCGCGGCCATGTTCGGTTTTTCCGTACTGTGGCTCACGGTGCTCAACATCGGTGTGGGCGTTTTCATTGCCATGGTGTTTTTCGGCAGACGCACCCGCCGCATGGGGCTGGCTCTCGATTCGCACACGTTTCCGGAACTGCTGGGCAGACGATATGACTCGCGTTTCATTCAGGGGTTTTCCGGCAGCATCATTTTTCTGTTCATTCCGGTTTACGCCGCAGCAGTTCTCATCGGCATTGCGCGGCTGGCCGAAGTGTCGCTGGGTGTGCCTTATGTGGCGGCACTGCTCAGCGTCACGGCCATTCTGGCACTGTATGTCATCACCGGCGGCATCAAGGCCGTCATGTACACCGACGCATTTCAAGGCACACTTATGGTGCTTATGATGCTGATGCTTGTGGGCTATACCTACTGGATGCTGGGCGGCGTCATTCCCGCGCACGAAACCCTTTCGGACATGGCGCCGCTGATGCCCGAGAAACTGCGCGCCGGCGGCATGCTGGGGTGGACACAGGGCACCGTGACCGGCTCGCCCCTGTGGCTGGTCATCTACACCACCATCGTTTACGGCGTGGGCGTGGGGGTACTGGCGCAACCGCAGCTTGCCGTGCGCTACATGACTGTGCCCTCGGACAGAGAACTGCACAGGGCCGTACTGTTCGGCGGAGTGTTCATTCTGCTGATGACCGGCGTGGCTTTCACGGTCGGCGCACTTTCCAACGCGGTGTTTTTTCAGAAGTTCGGTAAAATTGCCATACAGATGGGCGGCGGAAATGTGGACAAGATAATTCCCGCCTATGTGGAAACCATGATGCCCGGCTGGTTTTCAGGATTTTTTCTGCTGGCCATGATGGCCGCCGCCATGTCCACCATGTCGGGGCAATATCATACCGGCGGCACGGCGCTGGGGCACGACATCATCACACGCACTCTGGGCAGAAAGCAGCAGGGGCTTGCCGCCAACCGCATCGGTGTGGTCATAACCATACTTGCCTCGCTGGTCTGGGCATGGGTACTGCCCGGCTCTGTCATTGCCAGAGCCACCGCTTTTTTCTTCGGGCTGTGCGCAGCCACTTTTCTGCCTGCTTATTCTCTGGGGCTTTACTGGCGCGGCATGACCAAAACCGGCGCCAAGGTGTCCATGCTGGGCGGATTCGCAGCATCCATGTTCTGGCTGCTGTTCATCCATGAAAAAGAAGCCGCAGCCATCGGGCTGTGCCGCTGGCTGACCGGCAAAGCCACTCTGGTTGCCGACGCAGTGCCCGGTTCGGCACTGCATCTGCTGCAGTGGGTCGACCCCAATGTGGTGGCGCTGCCGCTGTCGTTTCTGCTGGCGGCGGGCGTCAGTACGGCTACCCGTCCGGTGGCACGGGAACATCTGGACCTGTGTTACAGCAGGTGCTGACGGTCCGGCACATCTGCCGGTACAATGCAGTGCCGTTATCGCCTCTGTCCGGCGTGCCGCGTTTTTCCGCGGCCGCCGGACAGCCGTTTCAGGGCTTTTTTTACGCGGCGCTTACGGGTATGATAACGCATTGCAAGGAGCACCGTCACAGTGAAGTCACACCCGCACACCATATCCGGTTCGTCTGATTCTGTTCCCTCGGCGGGCACGGGGGCGCTGTCCGGTCCGCCGGATTCGCCGGCGCAGACACGGGCGCAGACACGGGCGCTGCACCGGCGCGTCATCCACGCGGCACGGGTTTTGTGGCGCATACAGCATATCGCCTTTACGGCTGTATGGGCGCATCGCCTGCGCAGTGCGTTTGTGGTCACGGCCATTGCACTGGGCATAGCCTCGCTGACGGTCATCATAGCGGCAGTGGACGGTGCACAAAAAAAAGCGCTCGAAATCACCAAAGAATTCGGCCCGGATGCCGCCCTGATTTTCGGGGGCGACATTTTCAACCGTGCAGTGGGACAGCGGCTTACCACCCTGACCCCTCATGACGCCCGCAGTATCCGGCAGATGCTGCCCGGTGTCTATCTGGTGGTGCCCATGCGCTCCAAGCGCGGCATCACCGCCAAAGCAAACGGCAACAACGCCGAAGTCGAACGCATTGTTGGGGCAACGGCAAACTATGCGGAAGCATGGAACTGGCCGCTTTCACAAGGCCGCGACTTCACTCAGGCCGATGTGGACAGAGGCGCACGGGTATGTCTGCTGGGTGTCGATCCCCGCGACAAACTGTTTGCCGGTGTTCCGCCGCTGGGCCGCACCGTGTTTCTCAACAACATCCCCTTCACCGTGGTGGGCGTGCTGAGCAAACGCGGCACGAGTTCCCCCAATGCTCGGCTTGATGACCGCATTATTGTACCGCTGACAACACTGACCCAGCGCTTTAATATGGACAGGCGCCACTTTCCCGCCCTGCGGGTGAAATTCACCAATGCCGAAGCCATGGACGAGCACAAAGAGGGGCTTAAAAGCCTGCTGCGCCACCTGCACAACCTGCGTCCCGGCGACCCCGACGACTTTTCCATCATCACCGCGGATGAAGTGATGAAATTCATCGCCATGCTGCAGGGCGGACTGGTGGTGTTTCTGGGCATCACCGCTGCTTCCGCCATGGTTGTGGGAGGTTTTGTGCTGGCCAACCTGCTGTATCTGTCCATTGCCGAGCGCCAGATGGAAATAGGGCTGCGCAAAGCCATGGGAGCCCGCAACAGCGCCATTGTTCTCCAGTTTCTCATCGAATCCGTGACACTGACCGTCATCGGCAGCCTGCTGGGGCTGTGCATAGGCATCGTGCTGGGCCGTATTCTTTCCGGATTCGACCTCATCGAGCTGGAACTTTCATGGAAGGTCTTTATCATCGGCGTGGCCTCGGCCGTAGCGGTAGGGCTTGTTTTCGGCCTGCGGCCCGCACGCAACGCGGCCGCACTGGACCCCATACACGCGCTGAAAGGAAACCAGTAACATGAGCAGAACCACAGGCATGCTCAGCGGTCTGCGCATCGCGCGCCAGTCGCTTTCCACCCACCGTATGCGTACAGTTCTGGCCATGCTGGGAGTTTTTCTGGGTGCCATGGTGCTTACCGGCGTGCTTCATATTTCCAAATCGCTGGTGCGCAAGGCTGAAATAGAAACAGAAAAACTGGGGCCCAACCTGTTTCAGGCAGCATCCGGCACCATCAGCTTCCGCAGAAGCGGTTCTGCACGCTTCAGAGGAGAAACCACCACGTTTTCCCTGCGCGACGCCGAAGCACTGTTACGTTCTGTACCGCAGATAGAAAAAGGCGTGCCCTATGTCACCCGCACCATGCCCATCCGCAAAGGACGTATGGCCACGCAGTGTCAGCTTGTGGCCACCCTGCCGCTGTACACCGACGTGCGCAATATCGAAATTGATGCGGGCCGGTTCTTCACCTCTCGCGAGGTGGAAGAAATGGCTAAAGTCATCGTGCTGGGCCGTACCATTGCGGAACGGCTGTTCGGTTCCCCTGCACAGGCTCTGGGCCAGACGGTTTTCTTTTACCGCGCCAACCTTACCGTAGTCGGCATAATGGCCGAAAAAGGCAGTGATCTTTCCGGTACCGATCAGGACGAACAGGTGTTTGTGCCGCTGACAACCTACATGCGGCGCATGTCAAACCAGACATGGGTTTCGGGCGTGTTCATGAACCTGAAACGCGGCGCTTCGGAAGACGCCGCACGCAGAGCCGCCACGGAGATACTGCGGCAGCGCCACGGCACTTCCGGAAATGATGACGACTTTTCCATCCTTACCGCACGCGAAGCCACGCAATTGCAGAAAAAGGCTCTGGATCTCGTATGGACGCTGGGACTGCTTTCCTCCGGCATTTCTTTTTCCGTCGGCAGTCTGGGCATTCTGTCCATAATGATTCTGCTGGTCCGCGCCCGCCGGCTGGAGATAGGCATACGCCGCTCTGTGGGAGCCACGCGGGGCAACATCATGGGACAGTTTCTTATGGAATCAGCCATCATGGCCGGTGCTGGCGGCGCCGCAGGCGTGATTACGTCAGCCGGACTGATTACAATTGTCTACTATTTTGCCGGCCTGCCGTTTGTATACGACCCGCTGCTCATCGGCGGCATATGCGCAGGCTCCGTTCTGCTGGGACTGGCCGCAGGGGCCTATCCGGCCTGGCAGGCATCGCGCCTTGAAATTCTGGCCGTACTGCGCAGCGCATGACGGTGGCCGCACATTGCGCGCCATCGCAAACCACGATATGCCGGATAAAAACAATCCACCGGCGCCCGCACCCGTTTCAGGCAGATGCGGTGCATACAGAGAGACCACATGATCCCTTTTGCAGGACACACCGGCACGGAAACGTTTCCGGTACGCACATACGATGCCGACAGCACCGGCAGAGCAGGTATACGGGCCATAGCTGATTATTTTCAGGAAGCCGCCTCCGGCCATGCCCGCACATTGGGCTTTCCTGCCGAACGCCTGAGAGCGGAACAGCTCGCATGGGTTCTTGCCCGGCTGCAGATAACTGTAAACCGCTTTCCTCCGGCAGGAGAAACAGTGACCGCCGTAACCTGGCCGGCCGCGCATGAAAGACACATGGCCTACCGCTGTTACGAGTTGTATACTCAGGATGGAGAACTGCTGGCCGCAGGTACCAGTGCATGGGTAACCATACATCTTGCGGACAGAAGCATGGTTCCGCTTCCCGATTTCATCAGGGACGGCTATCCGCAGGACAACCCGCCATGCCGCCCTTTTGAAACGCGCACCCTGCCCAGACTGCGTGAAGAAGCTGCAGGTGTGCGCATACGCACCCGCAGAGCAGATCTGGATATCAACGGCCATGTAAACAATGTGCACTATCTGCAGTGGCTGCTGGAATGTATGCCGTGTGACCGGCAAAACGAGCTGCGCGCCGTGGATATATCATTCCGCGCGGAATGCTTTGCCGATACGGAAATTGTCAGCGCCAGAGGTGCACTGACCGGAGAGCACACCGTGCTGCACTGCATACGCACCGCGGACGACGCGAAAGAACTGTGCCGTGCCCGCAGCCGGTGGGCAGCCCCTCTGGGCTGAATATCACCCCGGCCGGAGCCATGAAAGACAGGAGAACGCACCAGCCATGATGCGCAATCTTGCCGCCGAAATACTGCGATATGTTCAGGCTGCCCCTTTTCCGCACCTGACAAGTGTCAAAGTGACCCTGCTGGCCGCCGTAACCGGAGCCGAAGCCAGAGCGCTGATGGCACAGGCCGGCAGCCTTGCCCAGATGGCCGAGACCCAGCCCCGCCTGTGGCAGTGGCTTGCCTTGTGGGGGCCCGCATGGGTGCTGACTCTGCTGGCCGCGCTCTTCCTGTGGGGGGTCGTGCTATGTCAGGCCGACGCATTTTCACGCTTCCGTGAATTCAAACGGGTGCGTGCCATGCTGGCACGTT
Organism: Oleidesulfovibrio alaskensis DSM 16109; assembly: GCF_000482745.1. Classification (NCBI taxonomy): domain Bacteria; kingdom Pseudomonadati; phylum Thermodesulfobacteriota; class Desulfovibrionia; order Desulfovibrionales; family Desulfovibrionaceae; genus Oleidesulfovibrio; species Oleidesulfovibrio alaskensis. The sequence goes on from NZ_AXWQ01000005.1 coordinate 428,871, forward strand.
ACGGATTCAACCCGCGCCTGCTGCGTCCGGTTTCTTCTTCGCGCTGTCAGCGCGATGCCGCGCTGCTGGCCGCGCGGGAGACAGGCTACCGTGTGCAGGCCGTGCGTTACTTCAAGGAGCGCGGTTACCGCTGGTATCACATTCTGCCCGATGCCATCGTGCGTAATCCGCTGTTTTTCTTCCATCCGGAATTTCTACGGGCCACGTTCATACCCGGCAAAACCGTCCGTGCCGCCGGCGGCAGAAAGCCCCGGCGCTGAAGCCGCGTGCCGCCTTTATTACTTGCAGACGGGCATACGGTGATTATTGTTACCGGGTGGGCGCCGGATGCATACTGCTGCGGAAGGACCGCCCCCGCTTTATATCACTTCATGCATCAGGCCATTCCGTAAAGGAGCCATACAATGAACTATACTATTCACCCGATGGTTGTCGGCTCAAAAGTGTTCGACAAAGGGATGATGACCTATCAGCAGAATTACGGCACCCCGTACACCATTCCCATATACAGCTGGCTGATAAAGGGCGGCGACAGGCCCATGCTCATCGATACCGGAGAAATGCACCCCATCAAGTCGGCAGACAGGGAAAAAGCACTGGGCGGCCCCATTGTCACTCTGGAAGAAGGGCTGGCCCGGCACGGACTCACTCCCGAAGACATAGGCGTCGTCATACACACGCACCTGCATAACGACCATTGCGAAAACGATTCCAAATGCGTGAACGCGGAAATATGGGTTCACGAAAAAGAGCTGGAACATATTCACAATCCGCACCCGCTGGATTTCCGGTACCTTGAGGATTACATAGAGGAAGTGGAAGAAAACGGTCAGCTGCGCGTTATCAGCGAAGCCGAAAAAGAGATTGTGCCCGGCATACGTGCGGTGCATACGCCTGCGCATACCGAAGGCGGCATGACCATTGTCGTGCAGACGGCTCAGGGGTCTGTCGCCATCACGGGGTTCTGCGTCATCGAAGAAAACCTGAACCCGCCTGCGGCGGTAAAAGCCATGGAAATGGATGTCATTCCCCCCGGCACCTGCACCAGTCCGGAACGCGCCTATGACATCATGCTGCGGGTCAAAGAGATGGCGGACATCATCATCCCCCTGCATGAACCGCATTACGCGTCCGTAGAACGCATCGGTTGAGCGGCAGCCGCATATCACAAGGGCCTCCGGGCCCTTTTTTAACGGCTGCGTGCCCTGCATGACACCGCACCTGACGTGCAAAAAGAAGGCTGCACCATATCCCGCCCCCCGAAAGCTATCCATCTGGGGCCGCCCTTGCCGGTGGTTGTGTGCTCAATGACAATTTATGTATACAACACCAGTTTTTTAGTAATATCTTTTTGACTTAAGTGGCACACAAGGCTACTCCATTAGTAAAATATACACGGAGGAGCCATGAATTCCATGCACACATTTGCCCGCAGGGCCGGATTTGCAGGCGTTGTTCTGCTGCTGCTTGTCATCGGGGCCTTTCCGGCTCTGGCACAGAAAGACACTCTCATACTCGCCGTGGGCGGCGAAAATACCGAAGGTTATGACCCGCTTCTGGGCTGGGGCAACTACGGCAACCCGCTTTTTCACAGCACATTGTTCAAACGTGATGCAACCCTGAACATTGTTCCCGATCTGGCCACAAAACGGCAACTTTCCGCCGACAAAAAAGTCTGGACCATCACCATACGCGATGATGTGCAATTTTCCGACGGCACTCCTCTGACAGCTGAGGATGTGGCATTTACCTACAACAAAGGGCTTGAAGCAGGAGGCAAAATTGATCTTTCGCCCCTTGTCAAAGCCGAAGCAACTGACAGCCGCACGGTAAAGCTGCACCTTTCGCAGCCGGACATCACATTTGTACAGCACCTTGTGACGCTGGGCATAGTGCCCCGCACGCAGTACGGCCCCGCATACGGACGCAACCCCGTCGGGTCGGGCCCTTACAAGCTGGTGCGCTGGGATGAGGGGCAGCAGCTGGTGGTGGAAGCCAACGAACGGTATTACGGCCATAAGCCGCAGATTAAAAAGCTTGTCTTTCTCTTTGCCGACGAAGACGCCGCTCTGGCGGCAGCCCGTGCGGGGCAGGTGGACGTGCTCGGCGTTCCTTCCAATCTGGCGGCGCAGGATATCGGCGGCATGCGGCTGCATGTTGTCAAAAGCGTGGACAACCGCGGGCTCATGTTTCCCGTTGTGCCTGATGAAGGGCGCACCACGCCTTCGGGTGCTCCGATAGGCAATGATGTGACAGCGGACATCGCCATACGCAAAGCCGTGAACTACGCTCTGGACAGGCAGGCGCTTGTCGCAGGCGTGCTGGACGGCTTCGGCAGGCCGGCTTACGGCGTGGTGGACGATCTGCCGTGGGACAATCCCGCAGTGCGCTTTGCCGACAACGATCCGGAAAAAGCGCGGGCCATTCTGGAAGCCGCGGGCTGGAAAGACACCGACGGTGACGGCATACGCGAAAAGAACGGACGCAAGGCTGAGTTCACCATTATCTACAACGCCAAGGACTCGCTGCGTCAGGGGCTGGCGCTGGCAGCCAGCGACATGCTGCGCCCCGTGGGCATACATGCCGTGCCCAAAGGTGAAAACTGGGACCGCATCAAAACCCGGCTGACCCATTCTCAGGTGGTCGTATACGGTTTCGGCGACCACAGCCCGCTCGAAATGTACAAGCTCTACCACACCCCCGGTCCTGACCCCATGTACTGGAACGCCGGATTCTATTCCAACCCCGTCGTGGACAGCCATCTGGAAAATGCCCGTTCGGCAGAATCCTTTGAAGCTTCCATACCTCACTGGCAGAAAGCCCAGTGGGACAGCACCACCGGCTTCACCGTGCCCGGCGATGCCGCATGGGCGTGGATGGTCAACCTCGATCATACCTACTTTGTCAACAAATGCCTTGATGTGGGTACATCGCAGATGGAACCCCACGGTCACGGCTGGCCCATCACAGCCAACATTGTTGAATGGACATGGACGTGCGATTAAGCGCTGATAACAGACCGGCGGAAGAGCCTGCGCCGCTCCGCCGGTCTGTATTATCCTCCGCAGCAGGCCGGCTGGCACGCTTTGCCGCTGCAAAAGCCGTCCGGCTGGCGCTGCTGCTGGTCTCTGTGGCAACCCTGTCGTTTGTACTGGTCAGCTTTTCCCCGGTCGACCCCATAGACGCCTATCTGGGGCCGTCCATTCTCAAGGTGTCTCCGGAACAGCGCGAGGTCATAGCACAGCGCTGGGGGCTGGACCAGCCGCCGGTGGAGCGGTTCACCCGCTGGGCGGCCAATCTGCTGCAGGGCGACTTCGGCACTTCAACCATTTTCAACGAGCCGGTACTTACCGTCATCGTCAAGCGCTTCACCACATCCTTCTGGCTCATGTTCGCCGCCTGGACGGTGTCCGGCGTGCTCGGATTCACTCTGGGGCTGCTGGCGGGGGCCTATCCCGCAAGTCCGCTGGACAAAACCATCAGCTTCTATGCCTACCTCATGGCGTCCACTCCCACGTTCTGGGTCGGCATGGTGCTGCTTACCTTTTTCTCCGTGCATCTGGGCTGGACGCCGGTACACGGGGCATGGCCCGCCGGCATGGCCGCACACGACGTCAGCCTGATGCAGCGCATACATCATCTCATCCTGCCGGCTGTCACGCTTTCACTCATCGGAGTGGCACAGATAGCCCTGCATACGCGTGAAAAGACCATCGACGTCATGCGCAGCGAACACGCCCTTTTTGCCATGGCGCAGGGAGAACGCCCTCTGGCCATTGTTTTCTGCCGCACGCTGCGCAATGTGGCCCTGCCCGCCGTAACACTGCAGTTTGCTTCACTGGGCGAACTGTTCGGGGGGGCCGTGCTGGCAGAACAGGTCTTCGCCTATCCGGGGCTGGGCAAAGCCACAGTGGAAGCCGGATTCAGGGGGGATGTGCCCCTGCTGCTGGGGCTGGTCATTTTCAGCACGGTATTTGTCTTTACCGGCAACACGGTGGCCGACCTGCTGTATATGATCGTAGACCCGCGCATGCGGCGCAATGCCCGCAAAGGAGACCGGTAACATGGCGGCACTGGCCACAGACAGACGAACCCGCACCATAATGACCATTGCCGCCTGCACCGCCCTGTTTGCCGCGGTGTTTGCGGGTGCATGGCTGTACGGCGATTCGGGCGAGGTGACCCGCCTTACGCTGCGCAAACTGCCGCCGGACTTCAGTCATCCCTTCGGCACGGACTGGCTGGGACGGGACATGTTTGCAAGGACACTCAAGGGCCTGCGCATCAGTCTTTTCGTGGGGCTTTCCGCCGCGGCCTGTTCCGCCGTTGTGGCGCTGGTGCTGGGGCTGGCAGCAGCCACCATGGGCAAAACGGTGGATGCCGTTGTCACATGGCTGGTGGACGTAGCCATGGCCACACCGCATCTGGTGCTGCTCATCCTTATATCATTCGCCTGCGGAGGCGGAGCAAAAGGTGTGATCATCGCCGTGGCGGCGTCGCACTGGCCGTCGCTGACACGTGTCATCCGCGCCGAGGTCATGCAGCTGCAGTCCTCCGAATACGTCATGCTGTCGCACCAGCTGGGTAAAAGCCGCATGTTCATTGCCCGCAGACATATGCTGCCGCATGTCATACCCCAGTTCATCATCGGCCTGCTGCTTCTGTTTCCACATGCCATCCTGCATGCCGCTGCCCTGACATTTCTGGGCTTCGGCATGTCGCCGCATACTCCGGCCATCGGCGTACTGCTGGCAGAATCCATGCGCTATCTTTCCATGGGATTATGGTGGCTTGCCGTGGCGCCCGGACTCACGCTGGTCATCACGGTAAAGACATTTGACATTCTGGGATCCAACATACGTGCGCTGCTCGACCCGCGCACATGCAGAGAATAAACAGGGAGCGGCCATGCTGGAAATACGCAATCTCTCCGTAGAATTCAGTACTTACTCCGCCGGACTCAGACGCCACAGTGTGCCTGCCATACGCAGCCTTGATCTTACGGTACAGGCAGGCACCATCGCAGCAGTGGTGGGACAGTCGGGCGCCGGCAAAAGCCTGCTGGCCCATGCGGTGCTGGGCATTCTGCCCGCCAACGCAACCTGCTCCGGCGACATGTTCTACAACGGCCGCAGGCTCACGCCCCGCAGCATCCGCTCACTACGCGGCAAGGAAATCGCACTCATCCCGCAGTCGGTCAGCTTTCTCAACCCGCTGCTCAAAGTCGGGGTTCAGGTAGCCAGAGCCGGCATCTGCGGAGGCATGTCCGCGGCAGAGGCACGCAGCTCCGCACAGCAGGCCCTGCAACGTTACGGACTGCCGCGCCGGACCCTGGGCTGGTTTCCATTTCAGCTTTCCGGCGGTATGACACGGCGCGTGCTGACAGCCACAGCCACCATAGGGTCGGCCAGCCTGCTCATTGCAGACGAACCCACAAACGGGCTTGATCCGCTTACCGCCCGTGAAACACTGGGCCACCTGCGCAGTCTGGCCGATACGGGCAAGGCTGTCATATTGATTACACACGACATCGAAGCCGCCCTGAGTGTGGCGGACAGCGTAACCGTCTTCTGCGGCGGTGTGACCGTGGAAGAGGCCCGGGCCTCGGACTTCGACGGCAACGGTTCACTGCGTCACCCCTACTCCCGCACCCTGTGGGAATCGCTGCCCCGTAACGGATTCACTCAGGCGGTACCACAACCGGAAACAGCCCCGCAGAACGGCGGTTGCCCTTTCAGCGGGGCATGCCTGCGCAGCAACGGCAGCTGCCGCGAAACCCTGCCGGAACTGACGCTGCTGTCCGGCGGTAAAGTGAGGTGCTGGAATGCTTGAAGGCCGCGGATTGGGCTTCCGCTACAACCGCCGCGAAAACTGGCTTTTCCGCGGGCTGGACATAACCGTCGCCGCGGGAGAAAGAGTGGGGCTGCCCGGACCGAGCGGACGCGGCAAGTCCACACTGGCCAGAGTTCTGAGCAGTTACCTGACACCGCAGGAAGGCTCGGTTTCCGTTGACGGAGAAAGGTACGTCCGCGGGAACTTCAATCCCGTCCAACTGCTTTTCCAGCATCCGGAACTGGCTGTGAATCCCCGCTGGCAGATACGTGACATTCTGGCCGAGGCGGCCCCCCCCCAGCCCCGCCTGCTTGAAAGGCTGGGCATAGCCGGTGCGTGGCTTGCCCGGTATCCGCATGAACTTTCCGGCGGCGAACTGCAACGGGTCTGCCTTGCACGGGCGCTGGACAGGCGTACACGCTATCTGCTGTGCGATGAAATGACATCCATGCTGGATGCCCTGACGCAGGCAACCATCTGGAAAAGCGTGCTGGAAACAGCCGCAGAGCGGAATATAGGCATGCTGGTCATCAGCCACGATGCCGCGCTGCTGGACAGAATCTGCAGCCGCACCGTCAATGCTTTCAGCGCCTAGCAGCCCCACCGGCGCTGCGCCTTTGCACCGGATGCATCTGCTCTATTCCAAAACAACGCAGGGTGTGGCACCATGGCACACGACGTACGGCTCCGGACGGCACATGCCGCCACGGATTACGTCGTAAATCACCATGGGGGTTACATCATGACATTGGTTTCGCATCTTTCGCTGTATATCACACCCGACCCCGATGCCATGGCACGGCAGGCGGCGGAGCTTATAATAGAACGCTGCGCCGCGGCAGTGGCCGCGCACGATGCCTTCACCATAGCGCTTTCCGGCGGCAGCACGCCGGTGCCGCTGTTCCGGCTGCTTGCCGGGCAGGAATACGCAGACCGCATTCCGTGGAATAAAGTCAGCGTATACTGGGTGGACGAACGCTGCGTCCACCCCGACCACGAGCAGAGCAACTACCGTGTGGCCCGCGACGAGCTGCTGCATAAGGTGGACGCCACAAAATTCTACCGTATGAAAGGAGAAGCACAGCCGGAAATTGCCGCACAGGCATATGAAGAACTGCTGCGCAGGCAGTTCGGGCTGTCAGCGGGTGAGCTGCCCCGCTTTGACTGCGTGCTGCTGGGAACAGGCGCCGATGGTCATACGGCATCGCTTTTTCCGCACTCCACCGGACTGGAGGAGCGCGAAAAACTGGTCATTGACCAGTATGTACCCTCGCTGCACAGCACGCGTCTGACCCTGACCCTGCCGGTCATCAACAATGCCCGCGATGTCATTGTCATGGCCAGCGGTCACGCGAAACATCCGGTGCTGGCAAAAGCGCTCAACCTGCTGGAACCACGCCTCCTGCCCATACAGCACATCGCCCCCGCTGCCGGCAGGCTGAGCTGGGTCATTGATCAGGCCGCAGCGCAGCCGGCAGCCTGAGCGTTCTGCAGGCCGCAGCATAACGGTTCCGCTGCGGACGCAGGCATTTGCTAAAAAACAGACGGGAGTACCTGAGCGTACTCCCGTCCTTCTGTTTCGTATGTAAACGCCTTACACAAATCCGTGCAGCGGCCCCCCGGGGGCACCCAGTTCGTCCACCCTGCGTTCCACATCAGGGTCTGTCTCCAGCGCAGGGGCATGGAACGATTTCAGCCGGGCGTCAATGATGAGCGGCCCGCGGCATCCCCAGTGCTTGCAATGGGTAAAGGCGCCTGCACCGTACATATCCGTTGCGGGATCAGAGCGGGTGAACGTGACCCACAGGAAGTTCGTCCAGTCCTCTGCCGTAAAAGCGGCATCGTCCGCCACCACAAAAAGCGGTGTTCCTTCCAGCCCGCCGATACCGCCGAGGTGCTCGGCAAGCCGGAACATGGCCTCGTCATGTTCGTCACGCGCTGCCGTATGCGCCGGTCCTCTGAGCACCACAATACCCCGCCCGAACAGCCGCGCATCACCAAACCCCGCAGGCAGAGTAAGATCCGCAGGCAGATGGTGGGCAAGGGCGCGCTTTTTCTCGCCACAGGCTGTCCAGACAAGTTTGGAACCCTGATTAAGGCTGATACCGGTGTAATCCAGCGTATCTATCGTGGTACGCGTGATAAAATGCAGGTCACGGCCAAAATCGGTACGCTCCAACATATGCTTGAAGAACCCGTCGTAGTCATGAGTTGTCAGCGCGGGAGCGTCTTCGCGCGCGGTGATCATCACATACTTGGAAAGCGAGGTCTGGGTGCTGCCCAGCAGCGCCATGCCCGATGTGATAAGTTCCTGCGGCTGGCGTTCGCTGGCCCAGGGTACATAACGTTCGCTGCCTATGGCCAGCAACAGCGGATGCACACCCGCGGCGTCAACCGCCTGTATCTCGTGCACCCCGCTGAACACCTGCGGCACCATGGCCGCAGTCAGCTCGTGGATAAAATCGCCGAAAACGGTATCTTCCTGCGGGGGGCGTCCCACAGTGGTAAACGGCCAGACAGCGCCGTTACGGTGCCAGACATTATCCACGCGCAGCACGGGAAAATCGTGCTCCAGACTGTAATACCCCAGATGATCCCCGAAAGGCCCTTCCGGCTTCTGATACGGCATTATGGTGCCGCTGATGCAGAAATCGGCGTCTGCCAGCACGGGCAGGTCACCCCCGCGCCGCACCATGGGAATACGGAACCCGGCCAGCGCACCGGCAAAAACCACTTCAGGAATATCATCGGGCAGAGGCATCACCGCGGCCAGAGTCATGGCCGGGGGGCCACCCACAAAGATATTGACTTTCAGCGACTCGCCCACACGCAGTGCCTGCGCGTGGTGGTACCCAATGCCCCGGTGTATCTGGTAGTGCAGCCCCACTTCCCTGTCTTTTTCATAGTGCGGGCCGGTAAGCTGCACGCGGTACATTCCCATATTGGAATGTTTGTACCCCGGATGCTCGGGGCTTTCTGTATACACCTGCGGCAGCGTCACATACCCGCCGCCGTCACGCGGCCACGAGACAAGCTGCGGCAGTTCGCTGACGGCAGCGGTGTTTTCAAAAACAGAACCTTTTTTCACCGTGCGCGGCATGGCGCTGAAAAGTGCACGGGGAACCCCGGCATAGCGCCAGGGATGTTTGAAAAAGTCGAACGGATCAACCTTGAGCCGGAACAGTCCTTCCAGCGCACGCAGCGAAGAGCGGAAAATGAACCGCGTGCGGTCCATGGTGCCGAACAGGTTGGCAACCATGGGAAAACGCGTGCCTTTCACACGGGTAAACAGCATTGCCGGTGCGCCCGCGCGATACGCACGACGCTGGATGGCGGCAATTTCAAGGTATGGGTCCACCTCGGCATCCACACGGATAAGCTGCCCGTGGCGCTCAAGGTCTTCCAGAAGCATGGTCATGTTGCGGTAACGCACGGAACCATCTCCTTCTCTGTTAAGGTGAGTAGGTGTGTCGTCGAGGCGCAAGAGTGGCGCAAATATGCTTTCAGCGCAAGCGCGCGGCGTCGTTAAACGCCGCGCTGTCATACCCTTCCTGCCGCTGTGACGGTGTTCCGCCGCGGCTAGGTTTCGTCATGCATGGAATCAATGAGAGCCCGCAAAGCGGCAGCCTCGCCGGAAAGGCTGCGCACAGCATGCTCCGCCTCGGCCATCCGCTGTGCCGTATCATCAGAAATTTCATTTACTTCCATAATTATCCTGTTAATTTCCTCACTGGTGGCGGCCTGTTCTTCCGCTGCGGTGGCAATGGAATTTACCTGATCGCTGGCAGTATGCACCGCACCCACTATTTCGTGCAGCATACGTCCTGCTTCTCCGGCCAGCCCGCGGCTTTCGCTTACGGCGCGTACTGCGGTTTCCGTAGCCTGCACACTGCGCGCGGTGTACTGCTGAATACCCATGATGACCTGCTCCACCTCACCGGTGGCCTGCATGGTTTTTTCCGCCAGCTTGCGCACCTCGTCGGCAACTACGGCAAACCCTCTTCCGGCATCTCCGGCACGGGCGGCCTCTATGGCCGCATTAAGGGCGAGCAGGTTTGTCTGGTCCGCAATATCCGTTATCACTCCCAGCACCTTGCCTGTATCCGCCGCTTTGGCCCCCAGCTGCTCCATTTCCGTACGCAGTTCAAGCGACTGACGTTCCAGCCCGTCCACCGCACGCACCACGCCGTCAACCAGTTCGGCACCATGCGACGCCTTGCGGCGCACGTCTTCGGTCATCAGATGCGTATCCGAAGCATTCTGCGCCACTTCCCGTACCGTGGCGTTCATCTCTTCCATGGCTGTGGCCGACTCCGAACTGCGCTGCTGCTGCTGGTCGGCACCCCGGGCAGCCTCGGTAACCTGCTCTTCCAAAATTCCGGAAGCCTCGGCCACATTGGCAGCAATTCCTTCAGCCTTGCGTGCAATTCCCGCCAGACGCTCGGACTGACGCAGAGCGTTCAGCTCGCCCGCCTTGACTGATGTGATATCCTGCAGAACCTCCATATAGCCGTACACATGCCCCCCGCCGTCCGCCAGCTTCACGGCCCGCGCATGGTAATACCGCTCCTGCCCTCCCGAAGCATGGGCAAACGTGAGGGCGTGCCCCGCTGCGCCGCTGCGGGCAATGGTTTCCACCGGAGACTCGCCACCGTGAAAATCGCGCCCCAGCACAGAAGTCAGCGCCTGCCCTGCCAGCGTCTTTTCATCCTTGCCCAGAAGCTCCAGTGCGGCAGCATTCACCGAGGTTATCATACAGCCGGCATCCGTCACGATAATAGGATCGGGTACACCGTTAATGATAGCCTGATTATGCAGAATTCGTTCTTTGATGGACTGCACCATGCGTTCCACAGCACCGAAAAGCGTCTGCATTTCACCGGAAAAACGGTATGTGCTGCGATGATCCAGCCTGCCGTCGGCCACCTGTTCCGTATGTTCTATAACAGCCGCGAGCGGAACCTCCACAGAACGGAACAGCCAGCGGGCCGCCCCCGCTCCCGCCGCAGCCACAAACACCGTCAGGCAGATCATCAACAGGCGCAATGTATTGTTACGGCTGAGAATAAGCTCAATGTAACTGTCCAGGCCGTGTGTCACCAGCCGGACAATTTCATCTGTTGTACTTTCCAGCAGGTAGATATGCTCCTTGGCCGAGCCGAACCGCCTGTTGGCTTCCTGCGGAGTCAGGTCAGGGTCATCCATGGTTTCCGCGGCCAGCGATTCAAATGCCCGCACATAGTCCGCGTGCGCCTGTTTCAGCACATCCGGCAGTCTCCGGTGTTCGCTCATGGCACTGCTGGCGGAAACTATGCGGCCCAGACGCTCAATATCTGCGCCGAGCGCGGCCGAAGCCTCGCGGAAACGGGCAAGATAACGCTGTTGCCGCTCTCTGTCGCCGATGTTCAGAAACAGGTCTTTTTCAAACCTGCGGTGCTGCGCCGCGCCATAGCGTATGGCATCCGCCATGTCACGCAGCTCCACCTGTTCGTCTATCAGATGGCTGAGATCCTTTTTACCCTGCTCCAGCGCGAATATACCCACACCGCCCAGCAGAACTGTCAGAAAAACAAGCACACCCAGTCCTGCAATCAGCCTTACCTTAATTGTCATACCCTGCCCCGGAATAATTGTTTTCATACGTTCCGCCCGCCGCCGGACGTGCGCCGCCGGAAGTGCACACGGTTACCTTAAAGGATCATAGCACATAAACAGCAGATAAAAAATGACACGCGTCGATATATACAACGTTATTATTCTGAATAATCCGGAACCATTACCGGCCTGCACCCGCCCATAGGCCACCCGGAAGCCGCACAGCACACCGTCCGGCACAAAAAAAACGGGCCGGAAATATATTTCCGGCCCGCAGGCAACTCAGGCAGGGCAAAAACCCTGTCCCGTAAATTAATCTACCTTGTAGAAAGCCTTGGAGGCGGCGCCGCAGATGGGGCACTTATCGCCGTCAAAAGGACCTTCGTGGGTGTATCCGCACACGGAACAGTTGTAGTAGTCAACTTCTTCGGGGCTTTCCAGCGCTGCAAGCATCTTCTTGTACAGATTGGCGTGCACTTCTTCCGCCTTGTTGGCAAACCCGAAATACCGTGCTGCAACCTTTTCGCCCTCGGCTTCGGCTTCTTCAATCATCACGGGGTACATCTTTTCAAATTCATAGGTCTCGCCTTCAATGGCGGCCTTCAGGTTTTCGGCTGTGGTGCCTATTTTACCGGCATTGCGCAGATGACCGTGAGCATGAATGGTCTCGGCATCGGCGGCAGCGCGGAACAGTCTGGCAACCTGATGGTGGCCTTCCTTTTCTGCCTGCTTGGCAAAGGCAAGGTACTTGCGGTTGGCCTGAGATTCACCGGCAAAAGCAGCCATCAGATTTTCCATGGTCTTGGACATTTCAATGCTCCTGTATGTTTTGTTTTCAGTTATATTCTGCGGAAGCACTCCGCTCTCAATCAGTAACGATTCCTATTAAACAAACTTTTTTCTCTTTGTAAACCCTTTTCTGCAATTTTTTTTTTTGCCCGGAGGAAAAAAGCACCGCCACACTTAACATCTCGGCATCAAAAAGCAACAGGAACAAAAAACAGACCGGAAAAAGCGGAGCAAGTCTGCTTTTTCCGGTCGAGCCATACAGGTCAGCCTGAGCTGCGCAAAAACGGGCAGGCATCAAGCACGCAGGTCAATCAGGGCATTTCCGGCGGAAACGGATTTTCATCCGCGAAAAAAGGATTTTCGGCAGGGTCGTGCATGTCCACACCGGCAGACGGTGCAGCGCCGCCGGACGCACGGGCATGTTTTTCCGGCAGGTCGGGGCGCACTCTTCCCTGCTCCAGTCTGAGCCGTGCCGAAAAAGTATTGCCGCCGCGGGAAGTAAGCTGCAGTTCCTGACTGGTGAAGCCCGTCTCCAGCAGCTCGCGTACCATACCCGCATCAATCTGCGTACCCATAAATGTCCGCCAGATCATAAAGGGACACCCGCCGTCAGCGCGTTTCCAGCGGCTGCACCCGAAGCCTTTGTCCCGCTCTTCCACTTCTGCCCCGCACAACGGGCATTTACCGTCCAGCTCGCGCGAGGCCAGACGCGCAGCGGTTTCTACCAGTATGTTTTTGACATTGCGGGGCTTTATGCTTTCAACACTCTGCGCCAGCATGGTTCTGATTTCCTGCATGAACAAAGGGTATGTATTATTTCCCGCTTCGATATCTTTGAGCTTTTTTTCCCAGAGACCGGTCAGTTCCGCCGAGGCCATATCAGGCAGCATGGAAGAGACCAGCGCCGCGGCCTGCATGCCGGAATCGGTGGCAATCAGCCTTTTGCCTTTCTTTTCCACATATCCCCGCGCCAGCAGGGTTTCAATAATCTGTGCCCTTGTGGCCGGAGTGCCCAGCCCGCGCTCCTTCATGGCATTGCGCAGCTCTTCGTCATCCACCAGCCGCCCCGCGGTTTCCATGGCGGCAAGCAGCGAAGCATCGGTAAAATGCGCCGGAGCTTTTGTCTGCCGTCTGACAGCCGAAACTTCATGCACATGCAGCCGTGTCCCCTTGCGCAGTGCGGGCAACGGGTTGTCCTCGGCCGTGCGCCACGGTTCCACAGCCAGCCAGCCGATATCCTTGAATACTTTTCCCCGCGCTACAAAAACATCTTCACCGGAGAGCACCCGTACCGTGGATGACATGAAACTGGCCGGAGCGCTGAACGCGGCCACAAAACGGCGGCAGACCATGTCGTAAACATTACGTTCTTCGGCAGAAAGCGCATCAGGCCTGCCTTTGGCAGCGGTGGGAATGATGGCGTGGTGATCGGTGACTTTTTTGTCATTGACACAGTCAAACTTGCACCCCGCTTTGACACGCTCCACTGCCGGAACCGTCTCCTGCGGGTACAGATGATATACCGCTCTGAAATGCTTTAAAATTTCCTTGAACAAATCACGGGTAAGGTATCGCGAATCAGTTCTGGGATAAGTGATGAGCTTGCGCTGTTCGTACAGAGCCTGCGCTATGGCCAGTGTTTCCTTGGCTGAATAGCCGAAACGCGAGTTCGCTTCGCGCTGCAGGGTAGTCAGGTCGAAGGGGAGCGGAGGTTTCTGAGAACCCTTGCGGTTTTCCGTGGCGTCCACCACGCCTGTACCGCCCTGACAACGACCGATGACTGCTTCGGCATCATCCTGCCGCTCCAGACGTGTTTCCTTGAAGTCCGGCGGCAGGTGCCACACGGCACTGAACACATCATCAGCCGGTGTCTCCGTTCCCGTGCCTCGGGCATCCGCGTTCTCATCCGGCGGGCATGATGCCTGACCGGCAGTTGCCGCAGCGGCCTGCGGGGGGTGTTTTTCCGCTCCTTGCGCGTCCGCCGCCCCGGCAGACAAACACACCGGCGCGGCGGAACCGGCCGCAGCTGCGGCACCACCGGCATTACAGGGTGCGCTGCGGCCGAAACGGGCCTCCACCGTCCAGAAATCAGAAGGAACAAAATGTTCTATTTCCGCACGCCGGTCACAGATAAGCTTGAGCACCGGCGTCTGCACACGACCGACAGAAATAAGTGAACCGGCCTTCAGCGTGAACAGGCGCGAAAGATTCATACCGATAAGCCAGTCCGCCTCGGCCCGTGCAAAGGCCGCAAGCCCCAGATTACGCTTGGCGGCATCCTCCAGCAGGTTGCCCAGACTGCGGCGCAGCCCTTCTTCCGTCATATCGTTGGCCCACATGCGCTGCACAGGCTTTGTGCAGCCGGCGTGCAGCTGGATGCGCCGGAAAATAAGCTCACCCTCCCGTCCGGCGTCGGTGGCGTTAACCACATGCGCCACATCATCGCGATGCATGAGCCGCCGCACGGTTTCATACTGTCTGCGGGCTTCGGGCAGCACGGTCAGTCGAAACTGCCGGGGAATCATGGGCAGCTGTTCCAGCGCCCAGCGTCCGCCCCATGCTTCGTCCTGTTCTTCCGGCTCGGCTATGTTAACCAGATGCCCCACCGCCCAGCTGACGATATGCGTCGGGCCTTCCAGAAAGCCGTCACGTCTGGAAACGGCACCGACCAGCGGTGCAATTTCCCGCGCTACGGATGGTTTTTCTGCAATAATAAGTATTTTAGACATAATATATGATTCCGCCTGACAGGCTCTGAGCCAGTCTGAGCCGCTACCTACCCGCTTGAAAGGCGGGCGTCAAATGACAGCTGGCGCGCATCTTGACCCCGCCGCGCCTGCAGAGTAGGCACAGGCCATGAATCAGCGCTATCCTGTGCCCGCGGTGGCAGTGCATACCGTGCAGGACACCATTAAACGCAGTCTGTTTATTGCCTATCTGGCCCATGCCCCGTGTCCGGATTCGGCCAGAGAGTTCATTGACAGCATCCGCACCCGCCATGCCGATGCCACCCACAACTGCTGGGCTTTCATGTGCGGCGCGCCGGGTGACACCGCCCGCGTGGGCATGAGCGACGACGGAGAACCTCACGGCACTGCAGGACGCCCCATGCTCAATGTGCTGCTGCATGGCGGCGTGGGAGAAATCGCCGTGGTGGTCACGCGGTACTTCGGCGGTACCAAACTGGGCACAGGGGGGCTGGTACGCGCATACGGTGGCATGGTTTCGCTGGGACTGGAAAGCCTGCCCGTGCGTGAAAAAATTTTTCCCGCCCATCTGAATATAATTATGGAATACACTCATGTGACCGTTTTTAAACGGTTGATTGAAGAACACGAGGCCGTAGTGACGCACGAAGAATACGCCGCTGATGCAGGTTTTACCATAACCCTGCCGCAGGAGAACGTAGCCGCTCTGCGACAGGCACTGACAGAGCTCACCAACGGCACAGTGCTTATAGAAAAAGCCGGAGAGCCGGCCTGATACACATCCGGCACCCGCACACCCCGCCTGCATGCTCCGCCTTTACCGTCCGTTGGTCTGCCGCACCGCAAGCCCTGCACGGACTTTGCCATAAATCACGAAATAGTATAGACAGTTGAACACCAAATTTCCCGATGCTGCGGGGCATGCCCGCACATCTGGACCGCGGACAAATTTATACTGGCAATATACCACAGTTATCGTAATATACAGGTTCGTTTTTCCGGTTTTCCGCATCACAACCGCAACCCACACGGAGCCTGTGACACCCATGCGGGTTTTTCCATCCGGTACCATGACAGAACAACAGACACCTGCTGCAGACGACAGCCCCCGCGCCGGTAACGGCCAGACGGCTTTTGCCCCTTTTGCCCGCAAAATGCGGCTGCATGGCCTATCCGAAGGGCTGATACGCCTTTTTAACAGTTACTACGACGAAATCGTGGCCCGCCACACCGGCTATCTGCACGAAGCGGAACTGCTGCCTGTCTCCGCTGCCGACCTGCCTCATGTCGATTCGCTGGAGTCCTTCCGCGAAGCAGGCAGACAGGCGGCGCGTCAGGCTGTGGTTATCAAGCTGAACGGCGGACTGGGTACCAGCATGGGCATGACCCATGCAAAATCGCTTATACCCGTTTTCGGCGAGATGCGCTTTCTGGATATTATTATGCAGCAGGCCCTGCTGCAGCAAAAAGAGTGCGGCGGCCCGCTGCCGCTTGCTCTCATGAACAGCTTCAGCACGCACGAAGAAACTCTGCAGGCACTTGCCGACATACGCGAAGAAGACTGCCGCCAGTGCACACCGGTATGCTTTGTGCAGCACAAATTTCCCAAGGTTTCACGCCGTACGCTGCAGCCTGTGTCGTACCCGCAAAGTCCGGACATGGAATGGAACCCGCCCGGACACGGCGACCTGTATGCTTCGCTGGTCACTTCAGGCGTGCTGGACGATCTGCTCTCCCACGGGCGCCGCTATGCCTTTGTCTCCAACTCCGACAATCTGGGTGCCGTGCTGGATATGCGTATTCTCGGATACATGGCCGGCAACGAGTTGCCCTTTATCATGGAGGTGGCTCCGCGCACAGCTTCTGACAAAAAGGGCGGTCATCTGGCGCAACACCGCGACGGCGGTCTGATACTGCGCGAACTGGCGCAGTGCCCCCCCGATGAAACCGACGCCTTTCAGGATATCCGCCGTTACGGACTTTTCAATACCAACAACCTGTGGGTCGACCTGCACGCGCTTAAAAAACGCATTGAAAAAGAGGGACTCCTGCGTCTGCCGGTCATCCTCAATCCCAAAACGGTGAACCCGCGGGACAAAAGCTCGGAACCGGTCTGGCAGGTGGAAACAGCCATGGGAGCGGGTATTTCCATGTTTACCGGTGCGCAGGCCGTAGTGGTCAACCGTGACAGATTCATCCCCGTCAAAAAATGTTCCGACCTGCTGGCCGTCATGTCCGACTGCTTCGCGCTGAATCAGGGCACGGTGAGCTTCAGTCCGGAATGCCGCTACCCCACCCCGCAGGTCACTCTGGACGACAGGTACTACGACCATTACGACAAACTGCTGCAGCGCATTCCATATGGTCCGCCTTCGCTGAAAGAGTGCAGCAGTCTGACCATAAAAGGCGATGTGACCTTTGGCAGAAACGTGGTTATCCGCGGCGACACAACCATCACAACCGGCGGAACCGCACATATTCCGGACAATACGGAACTTGAAGGCGAAGTAATACTGTAGTTTTTCACGCGTTCGCATCCATACAAAACACAGAGTTCAGGGCAACGGTCTGCAGCCGTTGCCTTTTTCAGTGTTCCGCAAAGCTCTAGAAAATGTCTTGAACTCTGGCTCCGGGCAAGGTATGTTTTCCGATATTGTCCTAAAATCCGGAACGCCCCACCGGACAAGCGTTTGCGCACAGCGCAGGGGGAAAGCCATGCCGCAGGTAGCCGCCAGAATTTCCGGCGATCAGGAAAAGTGGCTCAAAGATTATTTCCGCACCAAAAGTGCGGGAGCCGAATTCATTCTGCCGTGGGCAGTGGATACCTTTTTCCGCGCCATATCCAGCATCAAGGATCAATTTACCGCTCCTGAGCTGAAAACCATAGTCGAAGCGCATAAAGACATCAGGCTCATGCCGGAACAGACGCGGCTTGATTATCTGCTGTTGCGCGTGCAGGACGCCTGCGAACTGAACCTGCTGCACACCAGACACGGAGCGGGCAAAGCATCGCTGGAAGCCAAACTGCGCCGCCTGGACGATACGCAGGCCGCCGCGCTTTCCGTATGGGCTGCCGCTTTCTGGGTAAGCAAGAACTGCACAGCAGAAAATCTGGACGCATACATAAGAAACTACTGACCCGCCCTGTACAGTCCGCTGCGAACCTTACAGCCCCGCACAATCATCCCCGCCGGCAATAAAAAAGGCGGGCTGTCACGCCCGCCGTCATACAAGATTACAGCAGCTCTGCACGCATGCCTATGAGGGCCTGAAAAATCGCAGCCTCAGCGCATTGCTGACTACGGACACGGAACTCATGGCCATGGCAGCGCCGGCTATCATGGGCGAAAGCGTGGGGCCGCCGAAAAGCGCATGCAAAAGCCCCATGGCCACCGGAATCCCGAGCACGTTATAGCCGAATGCCCAGAAAAGGTTCTGCTTGATGTTGCGCACCGTGGCACGCGAAAGCGCCAGCGCAGTCAGCACACCGTGCAGGTCTCCTTTCATCAGCACCACGTCGCCGGCCTCCACGGCCACATCGATGCCCGTTCCCATGGCTATGCCCACATCGGCGCGCGCCAGTGCGGGAGCATCGTTGATACCGTCTCCCACCATGGCCACTCTGTAGCCGCGCTCCTGCAGCGCCGCCACTTTGGCATCCTTTTCATCGGGCATCACTTCGGCCACCACGTCATCTATACCGGCACGCTCCGCCACGGCCCGCGCCGTGGTGGCGTTGTCACCGGTCAGCATCACCACATGGATGCCCATATCTTTCAGACCGGCAACCACAGCCGGAGCGTTTTCCTTCAACGGATCAGCCACCGTAAGCACCCCGGCCACCTGACCGTCCACCCCCATCAGCAGGGGGGTTCGGCCTTTTTCGGCATGACCCTGCATAAGCCGCCCCACAGCGTCCCAATCGGCCTGCATACCTGCTTCACGCAGAAATGCGGTATTGCCTATATGAATCCTGCGCTCACCTTCCGGTGAAGCGACAGTGCCCGTAACCCCGCGTCCCGGCACGGCAGATACGCCGTCCACCGGCCACAGCGAAAGCTGACGCCTGCGGGCACCTTCCACAATGGCCGCGCCCAGCGGGTGTTCAGAAGCAGATTCGAGAGACGCGGCAAGCCGTACCAGAACATCCGGCTGTGCCGCAGAGCCTACCGGCTCCACATCCTCAAGCACAGGATGCCCTTCCGTCAGGGTTCCGGTTTTATCAAACACAACGGCCTGCACCCTGCCGGCGGCTTCCAGCGCGGTACCGCTTTTGATCAGCACACCCAGCTGCGCTCCGCGTCCCGTGCCCACCATAATGGAAGTGGGAGTGGCCAGTCCCATGGCGCACGGGCAGGCGATAACCAGCACCGCAATGAAAATGCGCAGCGAAAAAGCAAAGCCTTCTCCGCTGAAAGCAAACCAGCTGAGACCGGACACCAGTGCCACAGCCATGACAATGGGAACAAAATACAACGACACTCTGTCTGCCAGACTGGCAATGGGAGCCTTGGATCCCTGCGCGTCCTGCACCAGCCGGATGATACGCGCCAGCACAGTGTCGGCTCCCACGCGTTCCGCGCGCATGGTGAACGAGCCGGTACCGTTAATGGTGCCGCCCGCCACGCTGTCGCCTTCACGCTTGGTCACCGGCATGCTTTCACCCGTCAGCATGGATTCATCAACACTTGAAGTGCCGGAAACCAATATCCCGTCCACGGGAATTCTGTCACCGGGGCGCACCAGCAACCTGTCGCCGCGATGCACTTCTGCCACGGGAACCTCGCGGTGGCCTTCCGGCTCAACCAGCAGAGCCGTATCAGGCGTCAGCTCCATGAGTCCCCGTATGGCCTCGGACGTGCGGGCGCGGGAGCGGACTTCAAAGTATTTGCCAAGCGAAATCAAGGCAATGATCACGGCTGCCGACTCGTAATACAGGTCCATGGCGCGCTGCATCACATCCACGCCCAGCACAATCTCCACGGTGTTCCACAGGCTGTAGGCAAACGCCGCTCCCGTACCCACCGCAATAAGCGAATCCATGTTGGGTCCGCCGTTGATCAGGTTTCTGAAACCCACGCGGTAAAAATTGCGGCCCGACCACATGACAGGCAGCACCAGCATAAGCTGCACAAGGGCAAACGACACCGGCGACCGATGCGGTGAAAGCAACGCGGGCATGGGCAACCCCGCCATTTCTCCCATGGAGATGACAAACAGCGGCAGTGCAAAAAGAAAAGCAGGAACAAGCCTGCGCCGCATTTCGGCAAGACGGGCGTCGCTTTCGGCCTTCTGCTTTTCCCACAGAGCATGTGCATCGTCCGCCGCTTCGGGCGCCATGTACTGCGCGGTGAAACCCAGCGCCCGTATGCGCGCTTCCACAGCGTCAACCAGTGCCCGGTGCGCCGTTCCCGCCATGGGCACCACGGTGGCCGTTTCCGCCGGCAGGCTTACCGTCACCGAAGCAACGCCCTCCATGCCGCCCACAACTTTTTCTATTCTTCCGGAACAGGCGGCACAGGTCATGCCTCCCACAGAAAAGCGCAGCACAGTCTCTTCCAAAGCTTCGTCCCGGGGAGGCATCGCCTCAAAGCCCAGTTTTTTCACTCCGGCAGTAATATCATCAAGCCGGACCACTTCCGGATTCCAGCTCACGTCCATGATTTCAGAAGCAAGGTTGACATTGACGGACTGCACGCCCTGCATGGCGCCGACAACTTTTTCTATCCGTCCGGCGCAGACCGCGCAGGTCATACCCTTGACCGGCATTCTGGCTGTACGGGGCGGCTGTGCACCGTCGTGCGTTACACCTGCCGCGCCGGTTTCGCCCCCGTCCGCGGCTGACAATTGTGAATCGTCTTTCATTTGAGCTCTCCCAGTTGACATCGATTCTCAAAATACCATACTCATTTCAAGGGCGAAAGCAATTCATCAGGTGCAAAAAAAAAGAGTGTCAACTTTTTATACACAACGATTCCGTCGCGGAACAAAACACAGGAGGCAGACATGCCGGACATCACAGTAAAAGGAATGTCGTGCAACCACTGCAAGACATCAGTCACCAATGCACTTTCCGCCATTCAGGGGCTGAAGAACGTGTCCGTTGATCTGGAAAAAGGCAAAGCAACATGGGAAGAGGCAGATCCTTCTGCTCCTGTGGATGTGCAAAAGATTAAAGATGCCATCACCGGCATAGGATTTGAAGCGGAATAGGCCTTTTATGCCCTGCACGGCAGAGCATGACCGCGCCATAAAAAAGACATCGCAATGCGATGTCTTTTTTTATGCAACAAGGCGGCCGGCCACAGTTGCAGCCGGAAGGGATTGTCAGGCCGCGCCCAGAGACCGCAAAACGCCCAGCGTTTCTTCCGGCGGTGTCCGTCTGCTGTAGTCCAGATCAATATGGGCGCAGGCAATACGACCGTCTGTGCCGACCACATACCGCGACGTGACAGGAAGATGCCACCCCGAAGCTCCGTTATATCTGGCCAGGTCAATGCCGAAATGTACAAAAAGATTCTTCACCGCCGGCGGCACCTGATAGGCAAGCCCCATCGCCGAAGCCATGCGGCAGCCCGTATCAGTCAGAACATCAAACCCAAGTGAGCACTCGTACGCCATGGCCCTGTTAAAACGGGGCAACTGAGGGGTAACAGCAATAATGCTGCCACCGGCCTGCCGCACCTGTGCCGCCAGCGCATTAAGTTCCAGCAGTTCCTCGATGCAGTACCTGCACCATTTTCCTCTGAAAAAACTGATCAGCACAGGCCCCTGCAGCAACCTGTCCACAGGATTGATCACGTTGCCCAGCATATCACGCATACTGAACATGGGAGCATATGCCCCCTGCCGTGCCGCTTTTCCCTGCACATCAGCCAGCCGCAGCTGCGTTGCAACGGTATCCATCACCGCAATTATCTCGCGCGGCAACTGACTTTCCAGACGTCTGCTTACCGCATCAAGCCGCTTCTGCAATGCCATACAGCCCCCGATGATTGCGCACATCCGATCCGCAATTGTCCACTAAACGATAACTATTATAAAAATATAATGGCGAATGTTATTTTTGGCAAACATTAAAAACAAAAATACACTGTGTCATAAATGAAACAGCACATTCTCTTGCACACCACAAAACAAGCGTCCTCAGCCTGCAGGCTGAGGACGCTTGAACAGAAAAAACAGTATATAGGCTTTCAGAACATCAATTCATTATGATCACAAGCTCATTACCCTGCATTTTTGCAGTATGCGACACAAGAGGAGCTTTAAGATCAAGAACAAATCTGACGTGATCTTTGTACACGCCGGAGCGGGTGTTTTTCACAAGGCGGTTGGAAGGTGTCTGCGGCGTGCTGACCTTTGTCCACGCCCCCTTCACATCCACAACCAGCCTGTCGGGCTTGCTCAGCGTAAACACCGAATGCTCGAACGGACGCGACCCTCTGACATAAAAAATAAGCTTGCTGCCGTCGAAGCGGAAACCGGATGCCTCCATTGTTACGGCTCCGGTTTTGCGCACGGAGGGTTCTTTTTTAACGACAGGCGCGGCAGCCGCAGGCTGAGTTTTTTCCGCCACGGAAGGTGCGGCAGGCTGAGCCTGTTTCACCGGTTCTTCACTGCCGCCGGACACAGCGGCAACGTCATCCTGTGCGGTGTCTTTCTGCGGCGCCGCGGCGCGCACGGCGTTCAGGTCAACCGCCGGCGGAGCGGGCACGCTCGCATTTTCGCCGCTTCCGGGGGTTGCCGCTCCCGGAGCCACAGGTTCGGGCTGAGGCAGCCCGCCGTCCACGGTTTCGGGCAGATCTTCGGGCACGGCGGCAGGCTTTTGCAGCATGCTGCGCAGATCAACGTTTTCCGGCTGAGTGGCGTTGCCGTCCTGCGGGGCAGGCACAGCCACGGAAGGCACGGTTTCTTCCTGTGCATAGTTGGCCGGCACATCAGGACGCGACATGTAGTTAGCCACGATCAGCACCATGGCGGTAAGCAGCACGCCAAGAATCAGCATGGCAATTACGCGGTTCATGTATTCACTCCGGTGGTCTCATGGCGCTAGCGGCCATGTTTCTCATGGTTAAGAATATACTCTTTGAAGCGCTTCGACGCTTCAAGCTGCGGATTCATCGCAAGCGATGCCTCAAGATGATGCAACGCATCGCGCATGTTTCCCATATCAAAACAGACTCTGGCAATATTGAAATGAATATGGTCGTCGGACGGACTGAGCTGCAATGCCCTTTTGTGGTGCATCAGCGCCACCTCCGGCAGACCGCTTTTGCGCAGACTTATGCCGAAATCGGTAAACATATGCCGGTGTCCGGGCTGATAACGCGCATCCGGCGCGGCCAGACTTTCAAACAGCGCTCTGGCCCTGTCTGTTTCGCCCCTGCGCAGATAGGTAAGGGCAAAGGCAAAGTCGGTGCGGGCGGCATGCTCTGTTTCTTCGGCCTCTTCCAGCGTCAGCTCGTCAAGATCAAGCCGTGCCGGCCGTTCATCCTCCTGACGGTAATCCTCTCCGGCGGCGGCATCTGACGCGTAGAAAGGGTCATCGCCTTCCAGTTCAATTTTCAGCTGACCGCCGGCTGCTGCATCGGGTTCTGCCGGCAACAGGGCCGTCAGCCCCGGTTCGTGCATAAAGCGGCTTTCCAGTTCGGCGCGGGGCACAGGCCGTATGTCACCGCCGGGGTCAAGGCTGCCGGTAAGCGGCTGCACAAGCACCTCTTCACCGTCTTTTGCCCAGACACTCCAGTAACGCTTGCGTGACGAAGGTTTTCCGGGCCTTCCGGCGGAAAAAGGCGCGCTTTCCACAGTTGAATATACACCCAGATACCTGTCTAGCCTCACGGTATGATCCTTGGTATTGCAAATTAAGCTGATATGCGCGGCCATACGGCCGGACAGCGGCCCGCCGCATCCCGCACGCAGCCACAGCATACACGCAACGCGGCATGCCATGCAAACCCTGAATATCACAACAGCACTTTACGCCGTGTTTCTTTTGATTTACCTATCATTCATGCATGAAATGTCCATCGCCGCAAGCCTGATAGATATCGTCAAGGAAGAAATGGCCAAGCACGGAGCCACCCGCCTGCTGATGGTGCGGGTACGCTACGGCAGGCTGACCAACATCGTTCCCGAAGCCCTGCAGATGGGCTTTGAAGCCACCTGCCTTGAGGCAGGCATCAAAGATGCCAGACTGGAACTGGAAGAGGTTCCCCTGACGGTTGCCTGCGGCGGGTGCGGTGAAACTTTCACCCCCGAACATGAGGACATACTGTACATGCCCTGCCCCCGCTGCGGGCGCGAGTTTGCCCACGAGGTGCTGACAGGGCGCGAGCTTTTTGTCGATCACATCGAAGCAGAATAAGGAAGCGCCATGGAAATTCCCGTTATCCGCAACGTTCTGGAAGCCAACGAACAGACCGCGGCACAGCTGCGCAAACTGTTTGCTCAAAGCGATCTGCTGGTTCTGAACCTTATCAGTTCACCCGGCGCGGGCAAAACCAGCCTGCTGGAACGCACTCTTACCGATCTGAAGGACGAATTCGTCATGGCCGTGGTGGAGGGCGACCTGCAGACATCCAACGATGCGCGGCGCGTTGCGGCCACCGGAGCAAAGGCAGTACAGATAAACACCGACGGCGGCTGCCATCTGAACAGCGCCATGGTGCTGGATGCCGTACAGCATTTCGACCTGAAAGCAACGGATATCCTGTTCATCGAAAACGTGGGAAATCTGGTATGTCCCGTGGAATTTGACTGCGGCGAAGATTTTAAAATCGCCCTGCTCAGCGTGACGGAAGGTGACGACAAGCCGGAAAAATACCCTCTGCTGTTCAACCTTTCCGCAGCCATGGTGCTGAATAAAACCGACCTGCTGCCTTATGTCGATTTTGACGTGGAACGTGCACGCCGGTTTGCCACTCACCTTAATAAGGACCTTGCTTTCCTGCCTGTTTCATGCCGCTCCGGCGAAGGGCTGCAAGCATGGTACGACTGGATACGCACAGCCGTAACCGCCAAGCGCGCGGCCTGATTTTCCGTATATGCACCGGCCCGCAACGCACCGCGCTGCGGGCTTTTTTTCGGGCAGCACATCCCGCCGCGCCACAACTTTTTTCAGGAAGCATAAAGCCATGAGTAATACCGGCTGCGGGCAGACCGCAGGAGCACAGGCACAGGGTCTGCAGGAACTGAACCCCGAAGAAATGCGCCTGCAGCGTACATTGAAACGCATCCGCCACAAAGTCGTGGTCATGTCGGGCAAGGGCGGCGTGGGCAAGTCCACATTTGCCGTCAATCTGGCGGCAGGGCTTGCGCTGGCGGGCAAACGCGTGGGCCTTATAGACGTCGATGTCCACGGTCCCAGCGTGCCCCGCCTGCTCGGCCTGCACAATGCCCGTGTCACCATTGAAAACGACTATATCGAGCCTGTCCGCTGGAGTGCCGGTCTTTCCGTCATGTCGCTGGGCTTTCTGCTGCCCGACATGGATCAGGCCGTTGTCTGGCGCGGCCCCGTAAAAATGGGATTTATCAGGCAACTGCTGGCCGACGTGGTGTGGGGCGACCTTGACTATCTGATCGCCGACTGCCCCCCCGGCACCGGAGATGAACCGCTTTCGGTGCTGCAACTGCTCGGTGCCGACGCCCAGGGCCTTATTGTCACCACGCCGCAGGCTGTCGCCGTTGACGACGTACGCCGCTCCATATCGTTCTGCCGGGATCTGGGCAATCCAGTACTGGGACTGGTAGAAAACATGAGCGGCATAGCCTGCCCGCAGTGCGGCCATCTGGAGGCGCTGTTCGGCAAAGGCGGAGGAAAAGATCTGGCAGAAGAAACAGGCGTGCCTTTTCTTGGCGCCGTCCCGCTGGACCCTCAGGTTGTGCGGTCCGGTGACAAGGGGCTGGTGTTTGTGCAGGCCCGCCCTGAAGCAGCAGCGGCGCAGGCTGTCATGCGTGTGGTGCAGACAGTGCTTGCCCTTTCGGAAAACGACAGGCCGCAGGCACCATCACTGCACGGGCCGGTTACCGTGGCTGTCACTGCCGCCGGAGGCACGCTGTGCCGCCACGCCGGTTACTGCGAAGAAATTATTCTGGCGCAGGCTGACGGTAAAAGCAGGCAGGTGCAAGAGGTACGCACCGTTCCTGCACCCGCAGACTCGACCACTTTGCCGGAGTGGCTCGCCGGGCAGGGAGTCAACGTGCTCATCACCGGCGGGCTTTCCGCCGAGATGGAAAACCGCCTGCGCCGCGAAGGCATCACATGTGTTACGGGTGCTCCCGACTGCCCGCCGCAGGAGGCAGTCAGCGCATGGCTTGAAGGCCGGCTGACAGCGGGCTGACCGTTCGGCCACCGTTCGGCACCGGCCGGAGCATGCGCGGCAGCAGCGCAGCACCAGACGGACACGCCGCTACCCGTCACAGCCAGTTCACAGCCCCTTCCGCTAATAAGCAAAAGCAACCCGCTACGCCCGCAGCACCGGTTACACGCACTCCGGAGCCTGACCGCGCCGCAGGCTACTCCACGCACACAATACCGAAATCGTCACCCGTAAGGCACCGGCAGCCGTCTTCCGTCACTTCATACGTGTTTTCAACGCCCACCATGCCGGTTCCCTCAATGCCTATCTTCGGCTCCAGCGCAAAGACCATGCCTTTTTCCACAGGTGCGTCAAAACGGGCGGCAATAACGGGCTGATCATCAATGGCCAGACCGATGCCGTGCCCCAGAAAAGCCACCTTTCTGTCGTCCACGCCCATGAATCCGGCCTCAAATCCCTCGCGCCGCGCAGTCTGCAGTGCCTGTGCGTACAGTTCGGAAGGGACGGCACCGGGTTTCAATGCCTCAGCGGTCTTCTGCTGTATCATCACGCACACATCATGCGCCCGGCGCACGACATCGGGCACGGCAGCAGCTGCACCGGCAAAATATATCTGCGTCTTGTCCGTGTGGTACCCTTCCAGACAAAAACCGATATCACACGAAAGCACCTGCCCTTTCTGCCACACCTTTCCGGCATACCCCATGGCCGGCACTGCCGGATGTTCGCCCACAAGCCCCAGCGGCCCGTTAAAATGGCTGGGATAATTGCCGCTGTCGCCCGCGCAGACATGCCCCAGAAAAATCTCTTCTCCGGCGGCGTTCATGCGCATCATGCCGCAGTGCCCCAGACTGTAAAAAACCTGCCAGCCTGCATGGGCCACCTGACGCTCCGTCATGCCCGCATGCAGCCTGTCGGGCAGCAGATGCCGCAAAGCCTGATGATGCCGCGCCCCTGCCAGCCGCATTTTCTTCAGTTCCCACTCTGTCTTCACGCTGCGGCAGGCGCTCAGACAGCTGTCTGCGGGTGCAAAAGACACCCCGCCCATGCGTTCCTGCAGCATGGTCCCCAGCTGCCACGTCAGCCCGCCCTGTTCCACGGCGGCCACATCGCCCACAGGCACACCGGCATCGGAACAGCGCGGCATCACGTCTGAAAACGAACGGAAGGGCACGATATGCCGCAAAGGACTTTCTGCACGGGCCCGCTGCAGTCCCCTGCGCAGCATAAGCACGGGGTCACCCTGCACGGGCAGCCACAATACGCCGTTGCCCAGCGTTCCGGTCAGGTAATAAATATTGACGCGTGAAAAAACCAGCATGCCCGAAGCCGCAGGCACACGCCGGTGCATGATGCCGCGCAGGCGTTCATGCCGCTGCTGCAGCTCATCTTCCGGCATTCTTTCCGCTGCGGCAAAACGCCCCGCTGAAACTGAAGGCATATCAACTCCTGTAAAGTAAAAGGACAAGGCAGCTCGTATGCGCGCCCGGATATCTCATCTGCTTGTAGAACAACGTCCGCACCGGCGCAACGCTGCACAGCCGGCCTGCACCAAAGCGACAATTGCACTTTACGGCAGGCATGCATATCATATAGGTTCGCTCGTTCCGGCGCGGGCCGCCGTTTTTTTCTGCCAAAATTCCCACACGACCAGCGAGGTGCTAACTATGCTTTTCGACGAGACTCTGCGCGAACTGCTTGCCAAGGCCAGAACCATCGCCATCATAGGCGCCAAAGACAAGCCCGGTCAGGCTGTGGACAACGTGGGACGCTACCTCATCACAGCCGGTTACACGGTTATCCCCGTCCATCCGGTGCGGCGTGAGGTGTGGGGGCTGGTAACGTATCCCTCGGTAACGGACATTCCCGTACCGGTAGACATTGTAAATCTGTTCCGTGCCCCGCAGTACTGCCCCGACCACGCCCGCGAGGTGCTCAGCATGCCGCAGCTGCCCGCTGCTTTCTGGATGCAGCTGGGCATACGCAGCACCGAGGCCGGAGCCATGATGGCCGAAAAACATGTGGCCGTCATCGAGGACAGATGCATCATGGTGGAACATCAACGCGTTATGCGGTAAAGAATATGAGCATAAAAGACGAAGAAGCATTTGACTGCAAAATGTGCGGCCACTGCTGTCTGGGTAAAGGCGGCATAGTGGTTGGCCCCAAAGACCTTGCCCGCATATGCGCGCATCTGGGGCTGACATCGCAAGAGTTTGAGGCCGCCTACGGAGAACGCCGCTGTGGCAAGCTGATGATCCGGACAGACAGCGACAACTACTGTATATTCTTTGAGAAAGACAAGGGATGCTCGGTACATGTGGCCAAACCTGACATCTGCCGCGCATGGCCTTTTTTCCGCGGCAATCTGATAGACAGCAACAGTCTGACCATGGCCAAAGATTTCTGCCCCGGAATCCGCAGCAATGTGACACATGCCGAATTTGCGGCACAGGGGGTGCGGTATCTGCGCGAACAGGGCCTGCTGGCCCGCGACAGAAACGCGGAGGCAAGAGCGCTTATCATTGATGACGACGAAGCCGCCCGGCTGGCGCAGGACTGTCCGCTTACCCCCGCCGGTACCCGATAACCACGGCGACCACTGCAGCAGCGTAGTCGCGACAACCCACAGGTGACAACGTGACCCTGCAGGAATGTTACCGCATTCTCCAGATTCCCGAAGGCTCGGACAACGAAGCTGTCAAAGCGGCGTACCGTCGCCGCGCCTTTGAACTGCATCCCGACCTGCATCCTGACAAACCGGATGCAGGTCGTCAGTTCCGGCGCCTTAACGAGGCTTATGTCATTCTGACCCGCCGCGGGACAGCTGCCGGTAACGGCGGCACCACCTCCGGCGCGGCACCTTCCGGCGGCACTGCTGCGGGCAGGCAGGCACGTGACGACGCATTCAGAGCATACTCCCGCGCCAAGCAGAACTTCCGCTCCGGCACCGGCAAACAGAAAGAGCAGACCACCCGAAAGACCGCAGCAGGACAGGATACAGCCTCCGGCAGCTTCTATTACCGGCAGGAAGATGTTCTGCAGGACATCCTTAAAGATCCTTTCGCCCGACGCGTGTTTGAAGACATTTATGCACAGGTCAGGCGCGAAGGCAGCGCACTGAGCCGCAAAAAACCGCAGAAACGGCGTAAGCTGGCTTTGGAATGGGGAGAATCAAAGCTGAATCTGGACCTGAGTCAGGGGCTGGTTGCAGGTATCAGAGGCTGGATGCGCGGGCAGATGGACGATGAGCAGACCGTTTATCTGCCACCTGCCAATCTGGTGCCGGGCAGCAAAGTGCGGCTGAACATATCTGTCGGGTTCACCGGCGAAAAAAAGACACTGGAAGTAACCCTGCCCCCTGACTTTGTGGTGGGGCGGCCCATCCGCCTGCGGGGTCAGGGTCGCAAAATCGGCGCATGGCGCGGCGATCTGTACATACGCATTCTGGTAAAAACCGGTCCGCAGTAATCATTTTACCGGCTAGCATTCAGATATCATTTGATATCCCTTGCCCGCGGCACAAAAAAAAGGTTACGGAACAAACCGTAACCTTATTTCTTGCGGATGGTGGGCCATCAGGGACTCGAACCCCGAACCAACTGATTAAGAGTCAGCTGCTCTACCAATTGAGCTAATGACCCGCTCTTGCGTCAAGCGCGGAGTGTGATTTAAGTGGATCGAGCCGTGATGTCAAGCGGCTTTTCGTTTCTTCATAAAAAAAGTAGTGTGCCTGTCCATGAAGACACTTCGTATATCTTTTTTCTCTTGTCTTTTCACTTTACTCTGTCTGCTGCCGGCCTTTCTGACCGCCCGGGCCGTTGAGCTGCCTCCTGCTGCATCCTCTGCCGCAGGCACGCCGGACACACCGGATCCGCTGGTAACCGCTAGTCAGGCATTTTCTGTCAGCATAAACGGCCCTGCGCGTCGTGTGGCGGTTATCACCCTGACCCCCGCCGCCGGCTACCATTTTTATGCCCGCGAGGCAGGAGAAGCCGGCAAACCGGTCGCCATCATCGCGCTGGCAGGTGATGAGGAAAGGCCGGTACTATACCCGCAAGGCACCCCGAAACCGGACGCATTTGATCCTTCCCTCACCGTAAACGTGCATGACGGGCCGGCACGTTTTTATGTGCCGCTGCCCGAAGACCCCGCGGTACAGACGCTCTCATGGAGTGTTTCGGCCCTTATGTGCTCGGCTGCGAACTGCTGGCCGGTCTCGCGCGAAGGCACTACGAAACTGGCCGGTCAGCTGCAACGCGCAGAAGCACAGCCGTGGTGGGGCGAATACGCCCGGCTGGAACAGACTTCACGCACCCCTTCAGCCGTCCGGCGCATTGATGCCGGTATGGCGGCTGTAAAACAACACCCCGCTGACGGAAATGAAGTACGGCTCAGCTGGAACTTCACCCCGCGATTTTTCATGGAATCACTGGAAGTGCGCTCCATGGGAAAGGCCCTGCTTTTCGGCCTGATTGCAGGCCTTATACTTAACTTCATGCCGTGCGTGCTGCCTGTGGTCAGTCTCAAGCTGTCCACCCTGCTCACCGCCAGCGGCATTCAGGACCAGAATAAACGCATACACCATTTCAGAATGCATAATATCTGGTTTTCCGCCGGCATCATGTGCTTTTTCCTGTTGCTGGCCGCAGTTCTGGGGCTGGCCGGACTAGCCTGGGGCAGCGCGTTCCAGAGCCAGACTCTTGTTGCCGTTCTTGTGGTTCTGGTGTTTACGCTGGGTCTGAGCATGTTCGGGGTATTTAACCTGCCGGTGCTCGACCTGAAAGCCGTCCCCGCAGAAGCGCAAAGCTCCCCGCGCGGGCAGGCATTTTTTACAGGCATGATGGCTACCCTGCTTGCCACTCCCTGCTCGGGCCCTTTTCTGGGCGGCGTGCTGGGCTGGGCGTTCATGCAGTCTCCGCTGGTGCTGGGGGCCGTATTCGCCAGCGTAGGACTGGGCATGTCTTCACCGTATCTCACCATGGCGGTGTTTCCCGCACTGGTAAAGCACTTTCCCCGACCGGGCAGCTGGATAGGTATACTCGAACGCCTCGTCGGCTTCTTCCTCATGGGAACAACCGTTTACCTGCTGCGTATTCTTCCTGAAACCCTCTGGCCGTCGATGCTGGTATTGCTGTGGATCACCGGCCTTGCCGCGTGGGTGTGGGGTCGTTTTTCCGGGCTTGAAAAATCATTCCGCCAACGCCTCTGTGTGCGAGTGCTGTGTGCAGCAACTGTGATGGCTGCGGCATGGTGGCTCAATCAGCCGCCTGCTCCACACCCGGGGTGGGAACGCTTCGAGGCTGCCCGCTTTGAACAGATGCTTGGCAAGCAGCCTGTCATTGTTGACTTTACCGCCGACTGGTGCCCCAACTGCAAAGTGCTGGAACATACCACGCTACACGCCGAAAACCTGCGTCGCTGGATGACGCAGTACAATGCACGCATCGTGCAGGTCGATCTTACAGAACCGTCTGTTCAGGGTGAATCGCTGCTCAAATCACTGGGCAGCAGTTCCATCCCCGTTGTGGCTCTTTTCCCTGCCGGACAACATTCGGACAAGCCGCTCGTGTTGCGCGATATATTCACAACAGAGCAAATGGAGGAGGCTCTGCAGCAGGCATTCGGCCTGCCTGCGACAGAATAGCCGCACCCCAAAAAAATGGAAAAATAGTGTTGACAACCTGTGGAGTTCTGCATAGTTTGCACTCCGCGCTTGACGCAAGAGCGGGTCATTAGCTCAATTGGTAGAGCAGCTGACTCTTAATCAGTTGGTTCGGGGTTCGAGTCCCTGATGGCCCACCATCCGCTAGTATAAGACTGCAGTTACACTGCAGTCTTTTTTTGTGTACCCGTCACCCGATTTCCCACGCCCCACATCACTTCACCGCTCTTCCGGCTGCCCGCCCTATTTTCATTGTATCCAGACCGTCCGCCAATTCCTTTCAGGTGCAGCGTGCAAAACTAAACGTGCAGAATCAGAGCACATCAGCACCAGCCCCGCAACAACACTCACTCATGTATAATTTCAGTAACAACGCTGCCAGACTCATATAAACAATCTCATCCCACGAAAAAACAACGAAAGAGGGCTCCGGAAAACTCCGGAGCCCTCAGCCCAAAACTATCTGCGCCGCTCTACCGCATGACATCGAAACCGGACATATCTTCGCAGAATCTTTTCAAGCCCCTAATAGCCCGATGCATGCAGTAAAGGTTTGCCGGCCATGAACGGCAACAGAAAGTCCTCGGACAAATACCGTCCGCAAAAAAAGCCAGTGCGGAAAAATACAGAATCAGTACGCTGGCATAGATATCCGCTGAAAGCCAGCCGGTAGCAAATTGTTTCAACGTGGTACGGTTTTAGCCACCAGCATAGACAGTTTGTTTGAGCAGCTAGTCAGCGCTTACAACCACTATCCACAACCACCTGACAAGTGTCAACAGCAGCACAGCAAAAAATACTGTCCACAGTCGCCCAACAACAAGCATTCACCACACATATTCTGTCCGGCCACTGCACAGTATAGTAAAGCTGTAAACCCCGCGAGCCTACAAATCAAGCCTTCTTCATCACGGTAGCCTTACAGGTTTCACCTTGTAACAAATACACCTTCCAGCTTGCCAACACAGAGCATCACCTACTGTGCTTTAAAGGGAATCACTCCTCTTGCCCGCCGGAGGTGTATTTAGGGTTGTTCAGTAACTGCCTCCGGCGGGCAGGGAGATGATCTCCCTGCACCCGCAATGCGCGGGGTCGGCGGGCGGCAGAGAAATGGCTCCGGCGCGGCAGAGCTGTGTTTGCTCTGCAACTTACGTCATGCCTTGCCGAATGCCCATCAACAATCGCCCGATGAGCTGGTCCATAAAGCAGCGTTACATGCAAGGTTCCCGAACGCCCAACGTATGGCGCAGCCGTACGCCCGAAGCAGTCGGGTTGACCGGTGCAGGGCGGGCGCAACGGGGGATGCAAGGGGAATCATTCCCCTTGCCCGCCGGAGGCGTATTTATGGTTGCTTAGTAACTGCCTCCGGCGGGCAGGGAGATGAT
>NZ_AXWQ01000013.1 GCF_000482745.1 Oleidesulfovibrio alaskensis DSM 16109
CAACTAGCTAATCAGACGCGGACTCATCAGCACCCGGAAGCTTGCAAGCAGAGGCCCCCTTTACCCTTTCAAGACTATCCGGCATTAGCAGTCGTTTCCAACCGTTATTCCGGTGATGCAGGTAGATAATCCACGCGTTACTCACCCGTGCGCCACTTTACTCATCCCCGAAGGAACTTTCGCGTACGACTTGCATGTGTTAAGCACGCCGCCAGCGTTCAATCTGAGCCAGAATCAAACTCTCCAGTTAGAAAACTGAAGCCATAAAATTCTATGGCCAAAATAAAGCTGAACTTATTTCCTGTCCAACTCGCTATTTAATTGTCAAAGAACTCCAAAAGACCCGCCCTTGAAGCAAAAAGCGTTTCTCGCTGCGGGGACGGCCTTTTTAGACGAACCCGTTTTCCGCGTCAACAATTTTTTTACTTTTTTTTTCAAAAACCGCTGAGCGGTGTCTGCAAAGAGCGTTTGTCTGCGCCTCGTTGGCGCGGAGAGGGAATCTACGCTGAAGCAAGAAAAAGTCAACAGCTTTTTTCAAATAAAAACAACAAACATCTCAACACTCTTAATTCATAAGACTTTTGTCATGAAACAAACGCCGTTACAGCATGATAATCCGAGGGCATGTACCACCCTATGCGCTGGCGCACGGCGTGAAGATGCGCTACACACAGCAATCACATTTTATTGACCGGAGAGAACCAAATGGGTTTTTTAAATGCAAGCAGCAGCTTTACGCGCTTCAGGATTACCGACGACATACCCAAGGAACTGTGGGGACAGATACCGGAAAAACTCAAGCAGTTCGGCTTTAAAGAAATAGAGGACACAGCCGATGAACGCGGCTGGGGCTGGGTTTGTTTCGATGATATGCTGGATCCGTGGTGGCGTGCCGCTCCGCCGGAAAAAGGCAGCTACATAACATTTTCTCTGCGGCTTGATACGCGGCGCCTGTCTGCCGCGGTGATCAAGAAGCACCTCGCCCTGGCTTTGCGCGACGAAGAAGCCCGCAACAAGGATCAGGGGAAGAAGTTCATATCACGCGCGCGCAAGACAGAGCTGAAAGAACAGGTTAAGCTTAAACTGATGGCGCGCACGCTGCCGGTTCCGGCAGAATTCAATGTTGTCTGGAACATGCAGACCAACGATGTTTACTTTGCTTCCACCCAGTCAAAGGTTGTCGACCTGTTTACCGACTATTTCACTCTGACCTTTGATCTGCATCTGGAAGAACTGACACCGTACTCACTGGCGCTGCGTCTGCTGGGAGAAGAAATACAGCCCAGACTGGACGCCGTTGAACCTACCAGCTTTGCGTAACCTTAAGGATATATAATGAGCGACACACCATATATGGGTGAACTGACGGATGTTGTTCTGGGGCAGGAATTTCTTACATGGCTCTGGTTCAGAAGCGAAGCAGGCAACGGGCAGTTCCGCACCCCTGAGGGGGTCACTTTCGGACTGTTCATGGAACAGCGCATATCCGTTCAGGGCGGAGAAGGTGAAAGCCTGGAAACGGCCACTGTTTCCGGCCCCATGTCCGAGCTGCGCGAAGCACGGCTGGGTCTTTCCACCGGCAAAAAAGTCAACCGGGCACTGTTGCGCATCGAACGCGATGCCGACACATGGACTGTTTCCGTCAAAGCTGAAGACTTTCAGATGAACAGCCTGAAAACACCGGTTATTGAAAAAGACGGTGAAGATGACGACCCCGATGCTGCATTTCTGGAAAAGATATACCTGATCGAGACATGTCTCGGGTATATTGATGAAGTGTACAGGCAGTTTCTTACGGTACGTCTGGCTCCCGCTGACTGGCAGGAAGAAGTCAAAGCTCTGCGCAACTGGCTTGCAGCCGGAGACTAGGCAGTGAACGCGGCAACGGCAGAAGCAGCGGGACGGAAGGCTGCCGGACTGGCCGTACGGGCCGGCAGACGTCTTTTATGGGTTATGGCGGTGTTCTGGGGCATTACGCTTATCAGCTTTGCCGTCATACATCTGGCGCCGGGGTCGCCCACCGACCTGCAGACAACTCTGAACCCGCAGGCCGGAGCCGACGCCCGCATGCGGCTGGAAAAGCTGTACGGGCTGGACCAGCCGCTGCATGTGCAATACGGGCAATGGGTTAACCGGCTAATCCGGCTTGACTTCGGCATGTCCATGTCCGGAGACATGCGGCCCGTATGGGACAAAATCAGCGAGCGACTTCCGCTGACCGTGGGGATGAACCTTGCCTCCATGCTGCTGACGCTGCTCATTGCCCTGCCTGTCGGCATTGCTTCGGCTTACTGGCAGGGGCGCTGGTTTGACCGCGCCAGCACCGTGCTTGTATTCATAGGCTTTGCCATGCCGGGATTCTGGCTTGCGCTGCTTATGATGCTGCTGTTCGGCATTCATCTCGGCTGGCTGCCCATTTCCGGCATAACGTCTCTTGATTACGCCCAGCTGAGCACCACGGGCAAAATACTTGATGTGGCAGCGCACCTTGCCATGCCGCTGTTTATCTATACGTTCGGAAGCCTCGCCGGCATGTCACGCTTTATGCGTTCTTCCATGCTGGAGGTACTCCGGCAGGATTACATACTGACAGCCCGCGCCAAAGGGCTGGGGCTGGGCACGGTGATTTTCCGCCATGCACTGCGCAACGCCCTGCTTCCGGTCATAACCATTCTGGGGCTTTCTGTACCCGGCCTTATAGGCGGCAGCGTGATCATAGAATCCATTTTTGCCCTGCCCGGTCTGGGGCAGCTTTTCTACGGTGCCGTCATGGCCCGTGATTATCCGCTTATTATGGGAAACCTTGTTCTGGGTGCGGTGCTTACTCTGGCAGGCAACCTGCTGGCGGACGTCTGCTACGGACTGGCCGACCCGCGTATCCGCTCTGCACGGGAGGCTCGCTGACATGGCCGGTTTATTTCCCCTGCGCGTGGGTCTTTTCTTTCGCAAAGCAGCAGGACGTTACGGCATGCTGTGGACCGGCGCAGCCATAGTTGGCAGCATGTCCGTACTGGCGCTGCTGGCACCGTGGATAGCACCCTATGACCCCACGCTTCTCAATGTTCATGCCATACTGCAACCGCCCAGCACGGTGCACCCTTTCGGAACAGATGCACTGGGGCGCGACATTTTTTCGCGCATGCTGTACGGCGCGCGGGTATCTCTCTGGGTAGGGTTTGTGGCGGTAGGCATTGCCGCGGCCATCGGCACTGTTCTGGGGCTGGTGGCAGGCTATTTCCGCGGACTGACCGATGAGATCATCATGCGCTTTGTCGATGTGATGCTCTGCTTTCCTTCATTTTTTCTCATCCTCGCGGTCATTGCCTTTCTGGAACCGAGCCTTGGCAACATAATGATCGTCATCGGCCTGACATCGTGGATGGGAGTGGCCCGACTGGTGCGTGCCGAAACGCTGACCCTGCGGGAGCGGGATTTCATTGCGGCATCACGCCTTGCCGGGGCAGGTACGGTCCGCATTCTTTTTATGCACATTCTGCCCAACGCCATCGCGCCGGTGCTGGTGGCCGCCACACTGGGCGTGGCCGGCGCCATACTGACGGAAAGCGCCCTGAGCTTTCTCGGGCTGGGAGTTCAGCCGCCCATGCCCAGCTGGGGCAACATGCTGATGGAAGGCAAAGACGTGATGGAATTTGCTCCGTGGCAGTCTCTCTTTCCCGGTGCGGCCATACTGATCACCGTTCTGGGGTACAACCTGCTGGGAGAAAGCCTGCGCGACATTCTGGATCCGCGGCTGCGCCGCTGACTCCGCACCGGTCACCGCAACCCTTTCCCGCGTTGTTATGCGGCATTACCTCTTGCCGCCCTATACTCTTGAGGGTAGATACGGTAAAAAAAGTTTTCGCCCAAACCTGTCACCAGTATGTAGTGCACTGAATCATGCTAGAACTGCTTAGAATCCGAAATCTCGCGCTGATCGAAGATATGGAGCTGGAGTTCGCTCCCGGTATGAATGTACTCACCGGTGAAACCGGTGCCGGTAAAAGCTTTATCCTCAAGGCGCTCAATTTTCTTACCGGCGACAGATTGTCAGCCGACATCGTACGCGCCGGAGCTGATAAAGCCACGGTTGAGGCGTTGTTCGCCCTTTCCGACGGCGATCTTATCATCCGCAGAGAACTGACCGCCCACAGCGGACGCAGCCGTCTTTTTATCAACGACAAGCTGAGTTCGCAGGAAACCGTGCGCGACATGCGCTCTTCTCTTATCATCCATACAAGCCAGCACGGGCAGCAGAAACTGCTGCAACCCTCTTTTCAGGCTGCGTTGCTGGACACGTACATGAACCGCCCCGACCTGCTGGAGCAGCGGGACAGCCTGTTGCGCAGCCTGCGCAGCCTTGCCGAAGAAAAAGAAGCCCTGCATGAACGCAGCCGGTCGCTGGCCGACAGGCGGGAACTGCTGGAATTTCAGCAGCAGGAGATAGCCAAGGTTGACCCGCAGCCCGGTGAAGAGGATGCGCTGCTTGAACGTAAACGCCTGCTGCGGGGCCAGACTCAATCAAAGCAACTGGTTGAGGATGCGCTTTCGTGTCTTGGCGGGTACGAGGGAGGTATCATTCCCGCGCTGGGCACGCTGGAAAGCACTCTGCGCCAGCTGGCCGCGGCTCTGCCGGAATACGAGGAGGACGCAACCACCGTGTCCGGCTTCAGGCAGACGCTGCATGACATCGAAGGACGCCTGCGCCGTCAGCCCGTGCACGATGCAGACGAGGAAGATCTGGAAGAAATCGAAGCCCGGCTGTACGAACTTGCGCAACTGAAGCGCAAGCTCAAACGCTCGCTGGATGAGATTGTTGACCTGCAGCGGGAAATCGAGGAAAACCTGTCATTTCTAGATTCGTGCGGGCTGGACCTGAAACGGATAGCACGGCAGGAGCAGGAAACCCGTGAAAAGCTGGCCGCTCTGCTGGAAAAGCTGAATCCGGCACGCCGCAAAGCAGGTGAAAAACTGGCGGCGGACATTGTTGCGGAGCTGAAAGGGCTGGGTTTTTCCGATCAGGTGCAGGTACGTTTTACCCATACTCCGCACAAGCTGGCAGAAAACTGCATTGAAGAAAAAGCCGGAATGCTGTGGCTGCCCAACCCGGGCCAGCCCCCGCAGCCGCTGGATAAAATTGCCTCCGGCGGTGAGCTTTCACGTTTTCTGCTGGCCGTGGTGGGACTGATGGCCAGAGAGGAATCGGCCACGCTGATTTTTGACGAGGTGGATTCCGGCGTGGGCGGACTGACATTGAACAGCGTTGCAGAGCGCCTGCGCTCGCTGGCATCGCAACGGCAGATGCTGCTGATAACACACTGGCCGCAGCTGGCGGC
Source organism: Oleidesulfovibrio alaskensis DSM 16109 (assembly GCF_000482745.1). NCBI lineage: Bacteria > Pseudomonadati > Thermodesulfobacteriota > Desulfovibrionia > Desulfovibrionales > Desulfovibrionaceae > Oleidesulfovibrio > Oleidesulfovibrio alaskensis. Next base: position 5,334 of record NZ_AXWQ01000013.1, read on the forward strand.
CAAGGCCCAGCGTCACTTTCATGTCCGCAAAGAAGTACATGACGACGCCACATACACCTACTGCACGGCACTGGATGCAAAAGGCATAAGCAACGAGCTGAGCCGCATGGCCGGCGGCGGTGAACAGGGAGAAGCCTTTGCAGGCAATCTGCTGACACCGCACCTGCAGCATCGCTGAAGCGGAAAAGACCGAGGAGACCCGCATGAAACCAACGGACAACATGTCCCAGCAGGAACGGTTTTCCGCGTATGCGGCCAGACTCAGCAAAATGAAAGAAAGCCGCGCGGTACGCGAGATTCTGGAAAGAGAGCTGCTGCTTGAATTTATCAGAATCAACCGTGGCCGCATCAACGAATTTCCACTCATTGAAGCGCAGCAGCGATCCATTTCGGAGCTTTTCACTCTGCGGGGGCTGGAAGACCCGCAGTACGAGCGCGTGAAAAACATCATCACCGGTTTTATACAGTGTCTGAATAAATACGGAAAAGCGCTGGAAAACCAGAACCCCGACGAAACACAGCAGCTGATACCGGAACTTTCCAATCTGGAAGTGCTGCTGGTCAAAAGCATTCAGGGGGTGGTGTTTGTCTCGGCGCTCACGCTTGATAATCTTTCCGAAACGCTCACAGGCTATTTCGGCGAGCAGGCTTACAAGACCATTGATACCATCATTCAGGAAGAAGAACTGGGCGTAAGGCTGTGGCAGCGGTACTTTGAAGCTTTCATCGACAGTTCGGTGGAGACGGCCTTTGCCGCCATGACCCGCGAAGAGCAGTTTTCGCTCGGGCGGGAAGGCAACCTGCTGGTGCTTACTTACCGTTTTGACAACCTGCTGCGCACACTGGACGTTTCACCTGCCGCCCCCGAAAAAAGCCGGATTCAGCTGCGTTTTGAGGATGAAGACGCCAGCTTTGAATCACGCCGCACCCGCAAGCTGGTGATGGATTTTCTGCGCGCGGAAATGGCCCGAACCGGCAAGCCGTGCAGTGAATCGGATCTGGCCCACGTCAGCCAGCTTATCTGTATCGATCCCTGCACCGCCCAGCTTGATGCGGCCAGAACTTTTCTGCATTCCGGCGCCCAGCCCGAAGGCACAACTTTTACGCGGGACAGCGCACTGTTTGTGCTGGAACAGGTGGCGGCCATCGCCGCCGGGGCCATCATCGGCCTTAACGTCATGCGTGAAGATTTTCTGCGTGCGCCGCAGATGCTTACCCCCAAAGAACTTTCCGTTATCCGCGCTCTGCTGGGCCCGTTCAGTCTCAGAGGGCTGCACCGTGTGATCAGCTTTGTGCTGGAAAGCCAGTTTATCGCTATTCTGCGCCGGTGCTTCGGCGAGGATGCCGGTAAAATGCAGATACGCACGGTAAGGGAACGCCGCGTACCTGCGGCTGCAGTGGCTGATCTGGAAAAACTGGGCATGAACCGTATACGCCGCAACAAGATATGGCGGCAGGATCCGGATGATGATGAATCCATGCTTTTTCTGATGGCCTCAGTACAGGAACTGCAAAACATCATGCACCTTTTCCAGATGGAAGCGGCTCTGACTGACGCAGTGACAAAGCTGTGGGATTCCGCTGCGTTCAAAGTCGATATCAGGGTGCACATCAATCTTGAGCTGCTTTCACGCACAACAACCAATCTGAACCAGAAACTGGCTGAAATTCTGGCACGCTTCGGCATCAGCAGGCTCTGACCTGCTCCGCCCCGCCGGGCCGCGCGACGGACACAACTTCTGCGGCAGGCGGCACATAGTTCATTTTTCCGGAACCGCGCAAAAACGCCGGAGACAGCTTTCACTGCCTCCGGCGATATGGTGTACGGTTATTCACTCCACCGGCAATGCTCTGCCGGCCGTCTAAAACAGCGGCATCCGCCGTGCCGGAGTGTCTGCGCTAGGCAGTTTTTTTCTTTGTACCGCCCGCCTTTTCAGGCCTCGCGGCTGGTTTTTTCTTCTTTGCTCCGGCGGCTGCGGGACGCGCGCCGCGTTTTGCGTTTTTACCGCCTGCGGAATTGCCTGAAGCTCCGGCCGTTTTTTTGCCGGTCCTGCCTCCGGAAGAACGACGTGACCTGCCACGTGCGGGCTTGCCGCTGGCGGCGGGGCGGTCATCTGCATCATCGGCAACAATCAAGGAACCATCCTCGGCACGTACCAGCACATCCGCATCACCGGACTGCGCTGCGGGGGCCTGAAAGTCTTCGTGCTCCTGCGGTGCCCCGCCCTGCGCCCTCAGGCGTGCTTCCGCCTTGCGGGCCTGCGCGGCAACGGTCATACCTTTCCTGTCACCGGAACCGCCACGGCGCCGGTCACGCTCTGCGGAACGGTTTCCCTCTTTACGCTGCGGCACACGGCTGTCTTCATGCTCCAGCAGTTCAAGGTCAACCTCAAGCCGGGGTACATTGATGCCGGAAAGCAGCACCCGCACGCTCTGACCCAGCCGGAAGGTTCTTCCCGTACGCTCGCCCATCAGCTCCTGACGTTCGGGGATGAACTCATAGTAATCGTCATGCAGCAGAGAAAGACGCACAAGTCCTTCCGCCATGACCTCACCGAGTTCCACCCAGAAGCCGAAATCGGAAACACCGGAAATAACACCGCTGAATTCCTCGCCCACACGGTCACGCAGGTACAGCACGGTGATACGTTTTAAAATTTCCCGCTCTGCTTCCATACCCGCCCTTTCGCGGATATTCAGCTGATCGCCGATACGCAGCAGCGTGCGCGGCGCAGGCGGCGGCGTGGCACCGGCAAGTCCCAGCGCGTGCTTAAGCGCCCTGTGCACCACCAGATCGGCATAACGGCGGATGGGAGAGGTGAAATGGCAGTAACACTCTGATGCCAGACCGAAATGGCCTTCCAGGTCCGGTGTATACCGTGCCTGCATCATGGTGCGCAGTGCCAGCCTGTTTACCAGAAACTCCTGCTCTGTTCCTTCGGCCGCATGCAGCAGCGTCTGCAGCTGGGCGGCACCGGCCTGAGGCGGCACCTTGTGCGCCAGCGCCGTGCCGCGCATGAGCTTGAAGAAGTTCTCCAGCTTGTCAATGTCCGGCGCAGGGTGCACACGGTACAGCAGGCCTGTTTCTTTTTCCGTCAGAAAACGGGCCACCGCCTCGTTGGCGGCTATCATGAATTCCTCGATCATCTGGTGACCGAAATGGCGCACACGGCGGCCGATATCGACTGTTTCGCCGTAAATGTTAAAAATAATTTCCGGTTCAGGCAGATCAAAATCGAGCGACCCCCTGTCACGCCGCCTGCGCTTCAGCACGCGCGCCAGTTGCTCCGCCTGTTCAAGCATGGGCAGCACAGGCCCCAGCAGCTTGCGCTCGTGCGGGTCTTTCTGCAGCACGGCCCTGTTCACCTGCCCGTAGGTAAGGCGTGCCTTGCTTTCAATAACAGCGGGATAAAAGCGGCTTTTGCCCGGAGTTCCGTCGGCGTAAAAATACACCTCGGCCACCATGGCAAGACGCGGCACCCGCGGATTGAGGCTGCATAATCCGTTCGAAAGCGCTTCGGGAAACATGGGCTCGACAGACTGCGGAAAATAATATGAGTTGGCTCTGGTCAGCGCTTCCTCGTCCAGTGCGGTGCGCGGCTGCACATAATGGCTCACATCCGCTATGGCCACCCACAGCCGCCAGCCGTCGTGTTGCTCTTCCACATAGACGGCGTCGTCAAAATCGCGGGCTTTGGCACCGTCTATGGTCACGAAATCCACATGCCGCAAATCCACACGACCGGCGAAATCGTCCTCGGATGGCTGGTCGGGCAATGCCGCGGCCTGATCCAGAACCTCCTGCGGAAACTCCGTGGGCACGTTATGATTCAGCTTGACCAGCACTTCCTGTGTGGAAACATCCTCTTCCACACCCAGACTTTCAACGGCCACACCGGACCACAGGTTGGGTTCCAGCCGTTCGCCCGGTTCGACCAGCAACAGCTCGTTTTTACGCGGTTTGCCGTCCAGAGCCCCCCTGCTGACAAGCATGCTGAACCTAAGACGTGTGTCGGCAGGCTGCGCCAGCACACCGGCTTTGCCCATCAGCTTGACCACACGGGCGGGTACAAGCTCGTGCCCGCGTTCAAGTACGCGCACAATACGGCCTTCGGGTTTTCTGCCTGCCCGCTCGGAAAGCAGCGCCACCATAACCTTGTCACCGTGCCATGCCTGCCCCATCTGCGCGGGACTGATAAAAATATCGGCCCGGCGCTTGTCTTCGGGCAAAACAAAGCCCACTCCTGAGCGCTGCACTTCCAGCGTGCCGGTAACCATTTTCAACTGTTCCGCCAGACCCCACGAGCCGCCGCGCAGCTGCAGAATGCGCCCTTTGGCCCGCAGGTCTTCCAGCGCTTCCTCCAGCGCCGCCCTGTAGCTTTTGCTCAGTCCCAGCAGCCGGAAGAAATCCTGCAGTTTAAGAGGGCGTTTTTCGTCCTTGAACAGTTGCAGCAGATCACCGCTGCGTACAGGCAGACTCTCGGCCTGCTTTCTTTTCTTTTTACCCATAAAAAAACCTCATGAATCCGGAATGAAAACAAGCCGGAAACGTATAAAAATTTGTAACCGGATCATCCCTGCCCGGCATTGAGCCGCGGGAAGTACCGGCAAGGACGGCAGCCCTCTGCCCGCTTTCTGTAAAGAAAAAAGCCTGAGGGGTGCCTGTCTGCATCAGATGCCGGCATACCGCTGCAAGCGGCATGAAAGGCATGCAGACCGCGGCCGGTGCAAACCGGCCCCGAAAGAACCTTTGAAAAACCGGCAGCTGTCATGCTGCCGTCATCCGGCAACATGCGGACATACGCCACCGTATATCCGGCATGCCGCACCTTCAGCGCAGGCCTGCCAGCCGTTGCCAGCGGCACTGCCACCATTGCGCAAAACCTTCACCGGCCTGCCCTGCCGGAGGTTGCGCGTTCCATACGGAATGAAAATTTGTCTCCAGCGACAGGGTCCACACCGGAACCCCGCACGGTGCCGTCAGTTTTACCGCATCTTTGGGAGTACACACCAGCGGCAGCCCGTAACCGGCCATGCGATCCATGTCCGCCTGTGTATACCCGTGATGGTCGGCAAACACATGATGCCTGACGGGATCATACCCTAAAAAACTGCTGACGGTAACTGCAACCTGAGCAGGGTCGCCCACACCGCTGAAAAGCACATACGGCGCCCCCGCAGGCAGCTGCGCACCTTCATGCGCACCGCAGACAGGTATCAGGGCGCCGGGCCGCAGTGAAAAACCGAACACCGGCACTCCGAAGCTGCCCAGCCGGTTCTCAAAATCCGGAACAAGACCGGAAAACTCACCGCTGCCGCACTTTATGCAGAACGCCGCTGCGCGTGAGAGGGCTTCCGGCCCTTCGCGCCATGAACCGGCAGGCAATACACGCCCCCATTCCGCGTGCAGATCATCTTTTTTCAGCAGAACCAGATCAGTATCGCGGGCTACCTGCACATGCTGGAATCCGTCATCCAGCACAAAAAAATCGGGAGCCAGCCGCTCCTGCGCCCAACGGGCGGACCGGCTGCGCACAGGGTCCACTACCACAGTGGCCTGCGGACAGCTGCGCGCCAGCATCAGCGGTTCGTCCCCCGCATGTGCCGCAGAGCTTTGCGGCGTCACCACATAAGGCAGTCCGGGCGGCGAAGCCTTGTAACCGCGCGTCAGCACCACGGCGTGCAGGCCGTGTACGGCAGCCCACTGCAGCAACCACTGCACCACCGGCGTCTTGCCGCTGCCGCCCCAGCCGATGTTGCCCACGGAAACACACGGAACATCAGTGCCGCAGGCGGCGCCGTTTTCGTACCGGCGTCTGCGCGCCCGCATCAATACACGATATGCCGCGCCCAGCGGACGCAGCAGGGGGTAAAGAGATTTCTGCAACGGCAGAGAAGACATGCAGCCACCACAAAAAAGGGAGCCTCACGGCTCCCTTCGTGTACTCATTTGACGGTTAATCCCGTGCTCCGCCGAAGAGCCTGAGAAGCATCAGGAACAGGTTGATAAAATCAAGGTACAACCGCAACGCGCCAAGAATGGTTCCGCGGCGTATGGCCACCGGATCATCCATGGGAGCGGTTTCACCCATCTGGCGCAGCTGCTGGCTATCGTACGCGGTAAGCCCGGTAAACACAATGACGCCGATGGCGCTGATAACCAGCTCCATCATGGAGCTGCCGAGGAAGATATTAACCACCGAGGCGATAAGAATACCGATAAGCCCCATGAACATGAAGCTGCCCATGGATGTAAGGTCGCGTTTGGTGGTCATGCCATACACCGTCATGGCGCCGAACATGGCCGCCGCGGTGACAAAAGCCTGAAAAACCGAAGCTGTGGCATAAACAATGAGTACGCTGGAGAGCACAACGCCGTTCAGCGCGCTGTACACCATAAACAGCGTGGTTGCCGTGCCTGCAGACATGGTGCCGATGCGGGCCGACATATAAAACACCAGCCCCACAAGGCCGATCATAAGCACAAGAGGCAGCATGGGGGTGCCGAAAATAAGCTGCAGCAGCGCGGGGCTGCTGGCCACCGCAAAAGCGGATACGGCTGTTACGGCCAGTCCTGCCGCCATCCACTGGTACACGCCGCGCATGAAGGCATTGACGACTTCAGTACGGCTCTGGCTGCGCTGGGCGGTTCTCAACATTGTAATTATCCCTCCTTGGGAAATTGAATACAAATTTTTAACGGGCCTGCCCTGTCTGCAAAAGCGGCAGGCGCGTGCAACGCATCCGGCGGAACCGGGTGCGAAACAGGGTTCTACCGGGTGCGGTACCGGCAGGTGCGTTGTGATATAATGGGTAACAACGCTTGCACCGCTTGGCAAGGGTAGAACAATATGGAACAATGCCCGCAGTAAGTAAAGTTCCGTCTCTGACGGCTGAACCTCTGCGCTCCGGCACCCCGGCTGCCGGACACCCAACGGGAGCTGCCATGTCTTATTCCGTCGTATTTCATGTTGACCTTGCCGACCCGGCCCGTCTGGGGCTGGCTCTGACCAATATCGACAACTACCTGAACGCCCTGCCCGAAGAGCAGTTTGAAACAGTCATGGTTGTCAACGGCCCCGCGGTGCAGCTTTTTAAAACCGCTGAAGCCCCGCATGCCGCGCAAATCAAGGCATTGCAGGAACGCGGAGCCTCTTTCCGCCTGTGCGCCAATGCGCTGCGCAAATTCGACATAGCCCGGCAGGATCTGCTGGCAGACTGCATTGTCGTGCCCGCGGGCGTGGTTGAAATAGTGCAGCTGCAGCAGAAAGGATTCGCCTATATAAAACCCTGACGTAACGCGGCGGCCGCCACATGCGGGCCGCCGCGCACTTTTTGCGCACCTGCCTGTCCGCCGCTGCAAAAACGGTGTATGCTGACTGTGTTTACCGGCGCCCTGCCAAGACATCTTTACCGCTCCGGAGGTCCGGCATGGACAAATACCTGTGCATTCACGGCCATTTTTACCAGCCCCCCCGCGAAGACCCGTGGCTGGGCACCGTGCTGCCCGAAGGCAGCGCCGCACCGGCCTGCAACTGGAACGAGCGCATACTGCGTGAAAGCTATGCCCCCATGGGCTGGGCACGCAGGCTGGACGGCTCCGGACGCATTGCAGACATATTGAACTGCTATGAATGGATCAGCTTCAATGCCGGCCCGACCCTGATGCGCTGGCTGGAACGAGATGATCCGCACACCTATGCCCGCATGCTGGAAGCCGACAGGCTGAGCATGTCGCGCTGGGGCCACGGCAACGCACTGGCGCAGGTCTATCACCACATCATTATGCCGCTGGCCGGCAAGGAACAACGCAGGCTGGAAATACAATGGGCACTTGACGACTTCGCCCATCGTTTCGGCAGACAGGCCGAAGGCATGTGGCTGGCAGAAAGCGCCGCAGACACCGCTACACTGGAAGAACTGGCTGCACACGGAGTGCGTTTCACCGTGCTGGCTCCCCGGCAGGCCCGCCGGATCTGCACGCCGGACGGCAGCTGGAACGCCGTGGACGAACATTCTCTGGATGTAAGACGGCCCTATCGTATAGATCTGCCTTCCGGCGCCAGCATCACTGTATTTTTCTATCACGGTGCCATCTCGCGCGCCGTGGCGTTTGAAAAGCTGCTGCGCGACGGAGAAAGCTTCTGGCACCGCATAGCCGCAGCAGCAGGCGAAGGTCTGCTGACACTGTGCACAGACGGAGAAACCTACGGCCACCACTCCACCTTCGGCGAGATGGCACTGGCCCACGTCCTTGCGCAGGCCTATTCCGGCAGAGACGGCATCCGCCCCACCAACATGGCGGCCTTTCTGGCCCGGCACCCTGCAGAATGGCGCGCAGAACTGCACGAACCATCCTCGTGGAGCTGCGTTCACGGCGTGGAACGCTGGCGTTCGGACTGCGGCTGCACGGACGGCGGGCATCCCGGCTGGAATCAGGCATGGCGCAAACCGCTACGGGACGCACTGGACATTGCAAGCCATGCTGTTGACGCCCATTTCGAAAGCAAGGCACCGGCTCTTTTCACAAACCCGCAACAGGCGCTCTCCGGTTTCGGACTGGTGCTGTGCGGTGCGGAGCAGCGGCAGGACTTCGCCGCGCGGCATATCATGCTGTCAGCTGATGACGCCGCGGCCGGTTCAGCTTGGAAACTGCTGACCATGAAAGAACAGATGCTGGCCGCATATGCCAGCTGCGCCTGGTTTTTTGACGAGCTTTCGCGCATCGAACCGGTCAACGCTCTGACCTATGCCCTGCGGGCACTGGAAATCCGGCGCCAGACAGGCGGCGGAGACATTCCCGAAGAGTTTCTGCGGCAGCTTGAAAAGGCCCTGTCAAACAAGCCGGAAGAAGGCACCGGCAGAACCATTTTTGAAAACCGCGTGCTCCCGCGCTGCGAAACACAGGCATCGCTGGTGCTGCAGGCCCTGCTGACCACAGCCTATCAGGGGAGACTGCAGGCCGGAGTACCGGCCTGTGCCTCGTGGCCGGCAGTGGATGTGGAAATAACAGTCGTTCCCGCCGGCACGGACGGGCAACCCGCGGAAAACAGCCGGAACGCGCCCGCCGCCAGCGGCACGGCCCGGATACGCTGGCATCCCGCGGCATGGGATCAGCCGTTCAGCTGGGAGCTGTGCAACACCTGCGGCCGGACGCTCCGGCGCGGCGGCAACATTCTGCTGTCGCCGCCCGACGGTCTGCAGGTTACGGTGACCGGCACACAGGGGGGCGACTCGTCGTGCGGCTTTGACCAGCTGCCATGGAACAAAAAACAGGCGCTGGCCATGACATACATTCTGCATTCGGTGGCCCAGCGGCGGGCGGATGCGCTGGCCCGCACGCCCGATGCCCTTGCCCTGTTCCTGCCGTGGGAGGAAGCGCAGCAGGATCAGCCGGACGCACACCTGTGGGAGGAATTTGCGCCGGAAATGCTGCTGGCGCTGGCCACCGGAACGGGCCCGCAGGACGCCCGCGCACAGGCCGCCGCGGCATGGCTTTACAAGGTGGAACTGCCGGCAGGTGCGCGCCGCAGGCTGGAAGCAACAGCCCAGCAGACCGCGTTGAAACTGCTGGAGTCCCCTGTGCAGTGGACGGCGCTGGAAAAACTGGTACGCACCCTGTCGGAACATGTGGCCGGACTGGACTGGTGGCCCGTGCAGAACCGCGTATGGGCCATGCGTCCGTGGAACGCGCAGGCAGGTGCGGCAGCCCGCGCGCTGGGATTCAGGCCGGACGAGCCGCAGTAGTCCGCGCGCAGCGGTGTTCCCCGATATGATGTTTCCGTACACAAAAACGCCGCAGCAAATGCTGCGGCGTTTTTTGTCTGCAATAAAAACCGCGGCGACCGATAGCGTATGCCCCTACAGGAACCGGCAGCATCCCCCCACAACGACCGGCAGCATGCCACTACAGGGAACGGCGGCATGACCCTACAGAGACCGGCGGCAAGCGCGGTCAGGTCATCTCGCCGCTTATTTCACGGTACAGGTCGGTAATCATCACCACACCGATGACCTTGGGTCCTTCTTTGACCACGGCATAGCTGCGGCCACGCTGTACTATCTGTTCCAGCACCAGCGGCAGGGGCTCATCAGGCCGCAGCACGGTCACATGCCTGTCCATTATCTTGCTGACAGGGGTTGAGCCGGCAACTTTACAGGCGTTGTGAAACACCCTGTCAAAACCGCTTTCGTCAAATCCGTTCAAGGCACTGCCGCGCAGCAGATGCCTTTCCATAAAACGCATGGTGTCCCATACGGAAATTGCACCGGCAAAACTGCCGCCCTCATCGTTGACCAGAGCGCAGATACAGGCGGAATCCCGCGCCTGAAATTCTCTGAGGCGGCGCATGGCCTCGGCCAGTGAATCGGTGGTGCGGACAACGGGAAACTCTTCCCGGGCTATATCCCAGGCTCGTTTACGTAACAGCATATCAGGCTCCTCCGCGCAGACCGCCCGTGCCCCAGCGGCCCGCAGAAAACTGTTTGGCAAAGCGGACACCCCTGTCCGCAGAACGGCGCAGCAACGCCCTTTGCAGCGTATATACAGCACCACCATACAGCAGGGCTGCAAAAAAATCCATAAGAACGGCAGATTGCACAAGCACCCTATGCAACATTTCAGTCAAAGTCGGCAAAAAGGGCTCCCACATGCACCGGCCCGATGACCGTGCGGCGGTTTTTGTCACGCAACCGCCACAAAGCCGCCTGCAGCTGATCAGAACTGATGCCGTTGCGCACAGCGGTATACGCCTCGATAAACGCGGCCAGCGTATCGCAGGTTTTCAGCATTCTTCCGTCGCGCGGGTCAAACCGGTCGTGGTTGTACCTGCTCTGCAAAAGCTCAAAGTCCACCGCCAGTACATTGCCGTTATCCACAACCGCCTCTGTAAACTCCGACCCCACCTCCAGACCAAGATAATACGACAGACGCGCGGCAATGCCCCCGAAGCCCTCTTCTTCCAGCGGGTTCAGCACCTTGCGGCGCAGTTCGGCTTCTTCGTATTCCTTTATCACAGCGTCCAGCTCTTCCACCGACTTTTTTACAGGAGAAATAATGTCGCGGGTCAGCAGCTCCGGCAGGTCGTGAAACAGACCGATGAAAAAATTATTCTGCCTGCGCGCGCCGCATGCGTTGACGGCAAGGCTGAAAAAATACGAATAGCATGCCACCAGAAACATATGGCCGAGCACTGACGTTTCGGGGATGCGCGGTGTCTGCGACCAGCGTTTCTGAAAACGCAGCTGGCCGCACAACGCCGCAAACCGGCCCACTGCCCCCGTGGCATGCCGCAGGCTGTCCATGCCCTTCAGGTCATCAAACCCCGCCAGCTTGGCATCGAACGAAGCTCCGATATCTTCGATTTCGTCGTCAAAACGGTTCAGCGACTCAATAAGCCGGAACTCCCAGTTGCTGGCAAAAAGATGCGCGGCATCCAGAATACGGTCCGCTCTGGAATTTTTTTCCGGACGCTGCACCCACCCGCGCATACGCCCCCAGAAATCTTCGCCCAGTGGCTGCACCAGCGGTTCCAGTTCATCCAGCACCCAGGCCGAAAGCTGGGCATAATGCTGGGCATTGTCCTTGATGCGGTAAAATACGGGCGGCTTGATGTCTGTGATGACAAGACGGTAAAAATAGTCAAAAATGCCGCCTTCGATAATGTCGCTGCCCAGACGCAGACGGCTTGCGTCGTCAAGGTCATCCGAATTCTGCTGGTAAAGCAGCCACGCCACGATCATCTTGTGCGCCTGTTTGTCCACTTCCAGCAGTTCCACAGGGCGCAGTTTGTCATTCCAGCGTTTCATGTAAGAGCCTGCAAATACAAACTGCAAAAGGCTCTTGCGGATGCTCACCATGACGTCCTCCAAATTTTATCCAATAAACTACTTGGCAAAGTAGGCTATCTTGGTATAACCCACAAGGGTTGAAAGCAGATGGCAGGGACTAGCCCTAACCCCGAACCCGTTACCCCTGTTGTCGGGCTTTTTTTCCGTTGACACGAGAAAAAAAACTCCCTATGTAGTTCGCCTTTCGAGCTTCGCAGGTCAAGGAGTATTATAATTATGAAGACGTTCAGCCCTAAGCCGCAGGACATCACCCGCGACTGGTATGTGGTGGATGCCGAGGACAAAATTCTCGGTCGTCTGGCCGCACAGATCGCGCACCGGCTTCGCGGCAAGCATAAGCCTGAATTTGCCCCGCACGTGGACAACGGCGACTTCATCGTCGTGGTCAACTGCGAAAAGATTGCAGTAACGGGTAAGAAACTTTCCGACAAGAAGTACTACCGTTACTCCGGCTACGTTGGCGGTCTGCGCGAGCAGACTCTGGCAAACGTGCTGGCAACCAAGCCTGAGCGTGCGCTTATCAACGCTGTCAAGGGTATGCTGCCGCGCAACCGTCTGGGTCGCGCCATGCTGAAAAAGCTGAAGGTGTACGCTGGCAGCGAGCACCCCCACCAGGCTCAGAACCCTCAGGCTCTTGAGCTTAAGTACTAATACAGAGGTGGAGATACTATGACTCAGGAATTCAATTACGGCACCGGGCGGCGCAAAACCGCCACTGCCAGGACCCGCCTCTACAGCGGAACCGGTAAGATCGTTGTCAATGGCCGTCCCTATGACGAATACTTCCCCCGCAAAAGCCTTCAGATGATCATCCGTCAGCCTCTGGCGCTGACCAAGAACGTCGAAAGCTTTGACATTCATGTCAATGTGCAGGGCGGTGGTGTTCGCGGACAGGCCGAAGCCGTTCGCCACGGTATTTCCCGTGCCCTGCTTGAAGTGGACGTTGAAATGCGTTCCTCGCTCAAGCGCGCAGGCTTCCTTACCCGTGACGCACGTAAGAAGGAACGTAAAAAGTACGGTCAGCGCGCAGCTCGTGCCCGCTTCCAGTACTCGAAGCGTTAATTCCGGCTGCTACGGAACATCACAAGGCAGACCCTCTGGGGTCTGCCTTTTTTTACATCCGCGCCGGTCCGCGGCTGCTGCGCCACCTGCCGCACAGTCCTGCAGCGTCCGCGGTTGACACCGGCCCGCCGCCGCAGCAAACTGCCGCAGACAACACCGCCTTCTTTCACAGCAAGGAAACCAGACCCATATGACGCAGAATACATATATTCCCCGTCCCGAACCATCAGAACAGGACGGGTGCATTATCCTCATCGGCATGGCCGGTTGCGGCAAAAGCACCATAGGCGCGGCGCTGGCCCGGCACATGAACTGGGCACACATGGACAGTGATCATCTGATAGAAGCCCATTACGGCACCACCCTGCAGCAGGTTGCCGACAGCATGGACAAAGAGACCTTTCTGGACGTGGAAAGCGCCGTCTGCCGGCGTATAAACGTACGGCGTACCGTCATATCGACCGGCGGCAGCGTGGTGTACAGAGCCGCGGGAATGGCACATCTGAAGTCACTGGGGCCTGTGGTGTACCTGCAGGTTGATCTGCCGGTGATACTGGAACGCATAAGCCGCAACCCTGACCGGGGTCTGGCCATCGCCCCCGGACAGACTGTTGAAGACCTGTACAACGAGCGCATCGCCCTGTATGAAACCTATGCCGATATAACCGTTCCGTGCACCACAGCCGGTGTACAGGAATGTGTCACGGCCATCAGCGGACTGCTGACGGAGTTGAGATGAAGCACAGCAGAACAGCCGCAGCAAAGCGGAAAACAGGTGTTTTTGCGCGCCTTGCAGACCTGTACACCCGCATGGAACAGGAATACAGCGACAAAGCCCGGGCTGCGGGGCTGACCTGTGCAGGATGCCCCGACAACTGCTGTACGAGCTATTTTCAGCACCACACCCATGTGGAGTGGCTGTACCTGTGGCGCGGCATGAACCGGCTGCCGGAAGCACGCCGCGCGGCATATCTGGCACGCGCAAAAGACGTGGTGGAACAAAGCCGCGACCTGCTCGCCCGTGGCATACGCCCCCGCCTGATGTGTCCTGTCAATGATGACGGGCTGTGCGGCATATACGAGCACCGGCTGATGATCTGCCGGATGCACGGCACCCGCAATGTGCTGGCCCTGCCCGACGGCGGCCTGCGCAGCTTCAGCGGGTGCTTCCGCTTTGTGGAATGCACGGCAGGACAACAGGCCGAGGCTGTGCCCACGGTGGACAGAACCCCCTACTACCGCGAGCTGGCGGCACTGGAAATGGAACACGTGGGCCCCAGACTGAAAAAGTTGCCCCGGGTTGACTTGACGCTTGCAGAAATGCTTTTCTACGGTCCTCCTAAACTGTAACCCTGTATGGCGGTGACACATGAATCGGCCTTTCTCACTGCGGTTCCTGCTGACGGCAGGCCTTCTGGCTGTTCTGACCATGGGCGTGCTGGCAGGATGCTCCGGCCAGAATGTCCGGCATCTGGCTCATGAGACGTGGGGCAGATCCGGCGACAACCACATAGGCATGCAGTTCTGGCGGTTCGGTTTCACCACCGTGGATATGGGCGACAGCGTGGGTGTGATCGGCACCGCCCTGCCCAACTCCGAACTGTATCCGCAATGGGCGGCATGGTACGGGCAGCTGACCATCACGGCATACCTCAGCGACCACACCGGACAGGTCATCGCCCGCGACACGCATACCTATGTTCCGCGTCCCATAGGCAAAGAACGGGGGATTCCGCTGGAATTCACCTTTGACGCCGGCACCGTGGACGCACAGTACATTTCATTCGGCTACCGCATGCTGCTTACCGAACAGCCGCCCGATGCCGTTTCCGGCGGGCAGCAGGGCAGAATGCAGCTTGTACAGGAGGACGCGCTGCGGCAGTAACATAGCTGCGGCATGTTCCTTCCCTCCCCCGCCTTTTGCTTATGAAGCAGAAGCAGCCATATTACCGAAAAGCAGAACGGCCGGCAGCAATGCCGGCCGTTCTGCCATGACAGAAGCATATAATAAAAAAATGACCTGATTGCAGAATGCGGAGCAGCGGCTGCCCCGGACTGCAGCTGCAGGGCACCGCGGCACAGCGGCTGACTGTCGCGGCACAAAAAACGGCCTGTAAAACTACAGGCCGTCGGTGTTATTCAGCAGGTTGCTTGCGGCGTTTTTCCCACAGCTGCATATCTTTCATCTTTTTGCGGCGTTCACGCTGCAACGATTTGCAGACCAGCGGGGTATTCTTTTTAAATCCCCATTTTTCACGGTAGGAAACGGCATCAAGGTCGTGCAGAGCCAGATGCTTTTTAGTGATAATTTTAAAGCTCTTTCCGCACTCAAGGCAGGTAATTGTTTTTTCCTTGATAGAGCGCTGCGCAGCCTGTGCGTCCATCCCCCCGTCAGGAGTCACAGAGCCTTCGCATATTCCTTTGATTCCACTGGCAAGCTTCATGACCATTGACGTAATTTCATCTTCAGTCATATTCCGAACGCTTGCCTGCGCTTTCACAATCTCCAGCGCTTCCTTCAGATAGTCATCCATGTTCACCTCTCTCGCATGGTATATTGCAAGTGCCAGTTTGTTACAGTTGACCCCCAACTTGTACATTTTCATTAAGTCCCTAAAATCACGATGTCAACAACAACCACAGTGTACACCACAGTATGCTGCGTTTGTGTGTCATAATGATCCTGTTATGCCCCGCATGATGCTATCGTACAAAAAAACCGCGTAACGCTTTGTTCCGCCATTGCGTAAACACAGCATAGCGGTGCAAAAGCAATGCGGGCTGTCTTTTTGCGGACGCATCTTATGCATAAAAAAAGGCGGTCCGGGGACCGCCTGTTGCATTGCTCCATAAAATAATTACGGCGCCATTATACCGGCAGCCTGCTATCCCAGCTTTTCCGTCAGCAATCCGGTGACCACGGCAGGATTGGCTTTGCCTCTGGTCTTGCGCATGACCTGCCCCATAAAGAAGCTCATCAGTTTGGTCTTGCCGCCGCGGTAGGCTTCAACCTCTGCAGGGTTTTCAGCCAGCACCTCGTCCACTGCGGTTTCTATGGCGTCCGAATCAGATATCTGCACCAGTCCCTTGGCCTTCACATAGGCTTCCGGCATGGACCCCGATGTGAACAGGTCAGAAAAGATATCGTGCACAATCTTGCTGCTCACCACACCTTCTTCCTGCAGCCGTACCAGTTCGGCCACGGCTTCGGGAGTCATGGCGGCTTCGTTCACGCTGATGCGCCGCTCATTAAGCTCGCGCATGAATTCACCCATCATCAGATTGGCCACCTTTTTCGGCACGCCGCCGTGCCGCACCGCAGCCTCATAAAAATCCGCCAGCTCACGTTCGGCGGTAAGCAGTTCGGCGTCCTGCACAGACAGTCCGTACTGCTCCATAAAACGTGTTCTGCGGAGTGCGGGCAACTCGGGCAGCGCCTTGCGCCATTCCTGCAGCCATCCGTCTTCCAGATGCAGAGGAATAAGGTCAGGATCGGGGAAGTAGCGGTAGTCGTGTGCCTCTTCTTTGCCCCGCATGGATGCGGTGACATTGCGGGCGGCATCGTACAGGCGTGTTTCCTGAACCACTTTTTCGCCGTCTTCCAGCAAATCCTGCTGGCGGGCTATTTCCACTTCAATGGCCCGCTGCACGTTGCGGAACGAGTTCACGTTTTTCAGTTCCGTGCGGGTGCCGAATTCTTTCTGTCCCGCAGGGCGCAAAGAAACGTTGGCGTCGCAGCGAAAGCTGCCTTCTTCCATATTACCGTCACAGATACCGAGATACAGCAGTATGGAGCGCAGTTCCTTCAGATAGGCCACGGCTTCTTCCGCGCTGCGCATATCCGGTTCGCTGACGATTTCAATCAGCGGCGTTCCGGCACGGTTCAAATCCACATAGCTGGCGTTGTCCGCAGCCGAATGAATGTTTTTACCGGCATCATTTTCCATGTGTATACGCGTTATACCGATGCGCTTTGTGCCGCCGTTCACCGGAATATCAAGATGCCCGTGTTCGCACAGCGGCCGCTCGAACTGCGAAATCTGATAACCGTAGGGCAGATCGGGATAAAAATAGTTTTTACGTGCAAACACCGAATCGTTATTGATGGTGCAGTCCACAGCCATGCCCATCATTACAGCGTATTCCACGGCTTTTCTGTTAACCACCGGCAGCACGCCGGGCATGCCGGAACAGATTTCACACACGTTGGTATTGGGTTCGCTTCCGAATTCCGTGGAACAGGCGCAGAACAGCTTCGAGCGGGTGCGCAGCTGGGCGTGCACCTCCAGCCCTATGACGACTTCGTATTCAGCCATACAGATACTCCTTGGACAAAAGCATGTGCCAGCAGGGCGGCCCCGCAGCGCTATGCCTTTCCTTTTCTGTTGCCGTACAGTTCCGGATTCAGATCTGGGTCGTTGTACATCTTGAACTGGTAGTACGTTTTAGGACGCTTCACGCCGCGGGCATAATCGTCCAGCAGCTCCATGACGGCACGACTCAGATCGTGCCGCTGTTCGGCCAGCACGGCCAGCTTGGCGCGGCAGTTTTCTCTGTGCTGCTCCGGCGCGTCTTCGCGGGCGGCCTGTTCCAGCATATGAAACATCTTGAGGCTGAGGATGGACAGCCTGTCCACCGCCATGCCCAGCGATTCTGTATTGATGCGTACCTGCTCATGCGCCGGAGGCAGCAGCGGCTCCATAAGCGATATCATGCAGATATCCACTTTTTCCATGTAGTCGTTGCGCTGCTGGTTGTATCCGTCGATGCGGTATTTGCAGTCCGCGATGACTTCCGGCCCCACATCCTTCCGCCTGGCGATGTCTTCCACATGCCACAGCTTGAAATTCATCAGATGCTGAGCCAGCACCAGCCTGTGCAGCGCGGCCAGTGCCGGTTCATTTTCTGTAACCTGTTTGCCGGCCTGCGTTGCAGTGTCGGGTTCGCTGTCATGCCAGCGGGCGGTGGCATCCGCCTGCGCGTCAAAGGCGCGCTCCAGCCCGCTCTTTATGATTTCAAAAGAAATAGTGCTCATTGTACCGTTCCGGAAACTATATTGCATTGTGCAGGCTATTTAATGCCCGCGTCAAAGAATTTGCCCACGCCGTATTCACGCCGCCGGAAAAACTTGTCCGGTGCAGGGCCGATGATCTGCAGCTCGGGATGTTTTTTCTGCATATCTATGGCGATATGCATTTCCTTGGTGCAGCCGGTGGAATAGGTTGAATCCTTGCCCGACCACACGGGCGGCACTTTGCGGCCCATCAGCGCAAAGCTGGTTTCTATATCCTCTACTGTCTGAAAACGCCAGACATCAATAAGTCCGCTCCGCTGAACACGCTCCCACATGAACATGAGGTCGTCGCCGTCCATGCCTTCAGAAAAATGCTCTGCGGGGTTGATGACGAACACCTGCTCCATGCGCTCGCGCAGATGTGCCACAAAGGTGTCCACCACGCTGATGGCCGTGGCTGTCTGCCCGGGTATGGAACCGATGACGCAGCTGTAGAAAATGATGGTGCGGCCTGCGTGTTTGGCTTCGCGCATACGGCGTATGATGGTGTCCGCCTTGCCCAGCAGATCCTGCTCCGAAAATTTACGCACTCCGGCGGCCCGGGGCTTGGAAGCAAAGTGGAACTCACCCTGCTTGTCTCTGTGAAAACACAGAATGTCGCGGGTATAATCATGGCTGCTTTCTATAAGCACTTCATGATTGCGTCTGCCTTTTGCCAGAATGACATCACATTCCTTCCATGCACGGGCAAAGGTGACACTGGTGCGGTACAGATTAAGCTGTTCGCGCGTTCCGTCCGAAATAACCACAAACCGGTGTTCACGCAGGGTGGCCAGCAGGCTGTTCTTGGTCACGGCCTCGTCATGCAGAAACATGGCGCCCTCCAGCTGCTCTTTAAGCACCGGATCAAACTCGGCATCCCACATGGTGGGGGTTTTGAAGTGAAAGCCTTCCTTGAGCACCAGCACCACCTGATGCCCCATACGCAGCAGCGCCCTGATTATACGCAGGTCATAGATAATGCCGCCGCTCACATCGGGCAGATACATTACTTTCCGACGGGCTTCTTCTTCCGGACCGAAAACCAGCCGCAGTCTGGCGCAGTCACCGCAGGGCTTGTTCAGCTCCGCGGCAAAGTCCACACCTTCCAGACTGGAATTTTTCCACAGTTCGGACATGGTGGAAAGATAAAGCAGACGGCGCAGCTCTATCATATCAAGCTCCCACCGGAAGTCGCGGATATCGGTGCATGCTGCGGGCAGGTCTTCGGGACAGGCCTGCAGGGCCCTGTTCACTTCCGGGCTGCCGGCATTGTCCGCCGCCTGCCGGTTGGCCTGCACTTTGGAATCACGGTAGGGGTCGGGAATGCCGCACTGGGTCAGCACAACGCTTACCAGCCGTTTGACCAGCCGCGAAGGAATGATGATGCCCGATTTTAGCGCCAGCTGAAAACGAAGCCGCGCAAAGTGGATGACACGCCGTTCGTTGAATTTGTCAAAGCCGTGGGCCTTAATCATCATAACGATAAAACGCCATGCACGGGCATACTCGCGCACCAGCTCCATGGGCGGCTGAGGCTGGACAAGCATGCGGAACACTTTGTCGGAACAGGGGAAATAAATCTGGTCTTCGTCCAGAGCCACCATAAACCGCAGCTGTTCGGGCGTGGCAATAAGCGTAGGGTTGAGCAGATGCTCTATATTATTCTCTGTGCGAAAATGATGCAGCCATGCATCCAGCACAGGATCAACCCCCTGGCGCACTTCGCGCACGGAAGCAAGTTCGGGAAGCGCAGTCATTCTAACCTCCGGAAAAACGGCCGCGCATCAGCTTGATGCGGGAACGGCCCGCCCGCGTCCTCTCGGGTCGCGTACAAAGCCTTTGGCACGCAGCCGCGTGAAATAGGTGGAGCCTTCAACAGCGACAAAAAGCAACCCGCGGGAAGCCTGCGTGACGGTGACAAGATCACCCGCCTGCAGGGCAAAGCATTCCTGACCGTCCTGCGTCACATACACTTCCTGCGGCCCTTCCAGAATCCTGATCTCGAACCGCATGGAACCGGCCAGCACCATGGGATGAAAATTGTTGAGAAACGGACAGATAGGTGTGATGGCATAGACAGACATATCGGGATGCACCAGCGGTCCCCCCGCCGATACGGCATACCCGGTGGCTCCGGTGGGGGTGGACACGATAAGCCCGTCCGCACGCAGATCACCCAGCCATTCGCCGTCCACGCCCAGCCCCAGATTGATCACCCGGGCCAGTACGCCGCGGTGCAGCACAACATCGTTGACGGCCGTGCCCTCAAAAACGCAGCGTCCTTCCCGGCTCACGGCAAAATGCAGCGCCAGCCGCTCCGAACACGTCAGGCCGTTTTCCGCCAGCCGGGTAAAAGCCTGCTGCCAGCCTGCGGCTGAAACCTCTGCCAGAAAGCCCACCTTGCCCAGATTGACGCCGAGCAACGGCACATCAAGCCCCACTGCTCTGCGCGAAACACTCAGCATGGTGCCGTCGCCGCCCAGCACCATGATGCACGAAGCACTGCGCGCAAAGTCAGGAAGAGCCGATGCGGTATCGTTTTCTTCCGTTGCCGCTTCTATGCCGCGCGCGGCAAACCATGCCTGCATATCGGCGGCAAGGGCAGCGGCTCCGGCATGGGCCTGCTTGGTGACTATAAAAACTCTTTTCAATTCGCGATGCATGACTATCCCTAGTAGAAAGCACAGATTCCATCAAGAAGCCGTAAGGCTTTGCGGCAGGGACTACCCCACATGCGCCCGCCGGACAAGAATAAAAGCCCGCACCGGCCGCGGCACAGGTGCAAACACCCGCCGACGGCAAAGACAGACTCATGCAACATCAATAATACCGGATTGATACATAACAATGCCACGAAACATTGCGAGCCTGCGCCATTTAGGGTAGTCCCAAGTGGTTCCGTTTCGCCCCTTGCGTTTCGCGGAATGTTTCAACAAGGAGCCCCGATGTCAGACACTGCCAAAATAATGGTCATGGAGCACGCGCTGGACGGCAGCCGCCTGCGGGAAGCGTTTTTTCAGGAAAACGCCGACGCCGTGGTGGATGTGGCGCGTATCATGGCCGTATGCATCGCGCGCGGCGGCAAGGTGCTGCTGTGCGGCAACGGCGGCAGCGCGGCCGACGCGCAACATCTGGCCGCCGAATTCGTGAACAGATTTATTATGGACAGACCCCCGCTGCCTGCCATCGCCCTGACCACCGATTCCTCCGTGCTCACATCCATCGGCAATGATTTCGGGTTTGAGCAGGTTTTCAGCAAACAGGTGCAGGCGCTGGGCCAGCAGGGCGATGTGCTTATAGCCATATCCACTTCGGGCGGCAGTCCCAACGTGCTTGCAGCACTGCGGGCCGCTGCCGAAAAAGGCGTCATCACCGTGGGGCTGACCGGCAAAGGCGGCGGCGCCATGGCCGAACTGTGTGATTACCTCATCGACGTGAAAGACAGCCGCACTCCGCTCATTCAGGAAATACACATAGCCGTAGGACACCTGCTGTGCGGTCTGGTGGACCATTATCTTTTTGAAAACGTGCTTGAACTGCAGCCCTGGCTTGAACAGCCGGCGGAAAGCCGCTAGGCGGGGCTTGCCATATATCCGTTAAGTTTCAGCAAAGAGGAATACCATGCCCATTTACGAGTACACATGCAAAGCCTGTCACAAGGATTTTGAAGAACTGGTTTTCGGTGCGGGTGACACGGTCAAATGTCCGGCCTGCGGCTCTACAAAAACCGAAAAACTAATGTCCTGCTCCTGCTTCAAAACATCCGACGGTCAGGGCGGGTACTCTCTGCCGGCATCATCCGGCGGCTGTTCCGGCTGTTCCGGCGGCAACTGCTCTTCCTGCAAATAACGCCGCCCCGCCAATTCTCTAACTCTCACAGGCGCGCACATGAAAAAAATCGTCATCGCTACCCGCGGCAGCAAGCTCGCTCTCTGGCAGGCAGAACATATCAAAGAACGCATCATGCAGCAGTACCCCGACAGTTTTGAAGTCGAACTGCTGGTTCTGAAAACCAAAGGCGACATCATTCTTGACGTGCCCCTGGCCAAAGTGGGCGGCAAGGGTCTTTTTGTCAAAGAAATCGAAGAAGCGCTGCTGGACGGCCGCGCAGACATCGCCGTGCACAGCATGAAAGATGTTCCCATGGAACTGCCTCAGGGACTGACTCTGGGAGCCATTCCCGAGAGGGAAGTCCCCACGGACTCGCTGCTTTCGGCCAGATACGACGGGCTGGACGCCCTGCCGCAGGGTGCCGTGGTGGGCACAAGCAGTCTGCGCCGCCAGTCACAGATTCTCGCCATGCGTCCCGACCTTGAAGTCAAATGGCTGCGCGGCAACGTGCAGACCCGCATACGCAAACTGATGGACGGAGAATACGACGCCATCATCATGGCCACATCAGGGCTCAAGCGTCTGGGCGAAACGGCTCCCTTTCATTCCGAGCTGGGACCGCCCCTGTTCATGCCCGCCGTGGGACAGGGAGCACTGGGTCTTGAATACCGCAGTGACAGGCAGGACCTTGCCGAGATGCTGGCATTTCTTGACCACCGCCCCTCGCGCATATGCGTCGAGGCGGAACGCGGCTTTCTTTTCGGGCTGCAGGGCGGCTGTCAGGTGCCCATAGCCGGATACGCCGTCATGACCGGCGACAACAGCTTTGAGCTGACGGGACTTGTGGCCGAACTGGACGGCACCGCCGTCATCAGGCGCACTGCCGCGGGCACCGAAGCAGACGCCCGCGATACCGGTCTGACGCTTGCAGCACAGGTAAAGGCCGCCGGTGCCGACGCCATTCTGCAGCGCGTCTATGAAAACGGCCACGCCTCGCCGCAGGCCTGAGTCTGACAAACGCCATACAAAACGGGCGGCGCAGATATTATCTGCGCCGCCCGTTTCTTTCAGAAAGAAACTCCGGAAAATCAGGGCACCATTTCCACCTGATCAATAAAGGTTGCGGGCAGAACCAGACCCCAGCGCGCAAGCCCGCTGCGGCTGAATTTCAGCATGCCCTGTTCGGCCAGTACCGGCTGCACCGGCAGCGGCTCTCCGGCCAGCATGGATTCGACCAGCCCTGCGGCCCTGTGTGCCTGTTCTTCTGCAGAGTGCAGCAGCCCGCCTATGGCAAGCCCCGGTCCCACGCTGAATTCCCATACGGCAAAACACGGTACCGGACTGTGCTCCGCCGTCCAGCGCAGCACCTTGTCATCGGGCACAACACGACCGTCTGCATCACGCAGCGTCTGGTACAGACCGATGATAAGGATATCGGCCCCCTGCCCGCGCGCCGAGAGCACATGTTCACGCCATTGCTGCCAGCTGCCGACGATGCGCGTCTGCAGTTCGATGCCCATGACATTCTGCTCTGCGGCACCGCGCAGAACAGTGCGGAAAATAAGCTGCGACGTTGTGCCGCTGTCAAAAAGCATCAGCGCACGCCTGAGTGTCAGGCCTTCAAGGCGGCTGAGGTAACTCAGCGTGCGCTTCACCAGCGGACGCTCGATGACTCCTGCCACGTTTTCCGGCCCGTGCAGCCCGTAATCGCGCGGGTTGCCGTTGACCCCCATGTAAATAATACGCGCACCTGCCGCCACAAGCTGCGGCCCCAGCAGACGGCAGGCATTGTCGTCGGCCAGCACCACCACATCCGGAGCATGCCGCCTGTACGCATCCATGGCCAGCCCGGCGCGGGCGGCAAACTCTTCCCGGGGCAGACGTTTGGTATCAAGCTCAAAGGTCAGCAGGGTATGCTCCGGCGTCAGCCGCAGGCGCAGGGTCTGCAGCCATTCTGCGTCCCAGGCGTATTCCGCATGGTAGCTCTGAATGACCAGTATGGTGGCCGCAGCGGCACGCGCGGCACACAGTCCGGCAAACAGCAGCGCACACAATACTATGGCAGAAACACGCAGCAGCAAAGCGATACCTCCGTAGTCAGCGCAACGGTACCGCAGCACGACACGGCACGGTATTATTTACCATGCACTAAAACGTAACGGCAAATGTAAGCGAACCGAAATGCTGCCGCCGCTCCTGACTATAAAACTCGCGAGTACGCAGCACATGGGTGTAGGAAACACGGTAGCGGCCGTACATCAGGGCGATGCCCCCGTTTACGTCGGCCACCAGCGTTTTTTTGGCCACATGGTGACTGCTTGTAAATGTGTTGCCGTCCAGAAAAATGTTACGCGCCACGGCCCGCAGGTCTGTACCGGCAAAAAAATACACCCCGAAACCTTCATCGCCGGCATGCAGACGGGGGTCATCGTCGTCTGTGGGGGCACCGATGGCCGCCCCCGGCCTGATAAGTGAAGTGCCGAAATCTGCAGGCAGATTGTACCCGAAGCGCACCTCGCCGCCGGCATTGGCATACGTCAGCACGTTGCCCGCCGTCAGTCCGGCATGCGGAAGCACGTCCCAGCCCCACCCGCTGCCCGAACTTTCGGGGTTCAGCCGCCACGCCCGCTCAAAGGTGACCATAAGCGCAGGCTCGTTGTGCAGCTGGTTTTCCCAGCCTTTGGCGGTGGGAATGTTGCGCACGCTGTGCACGCCGTTCTGGGCAAATTCTCCCAGAGCGGCCGGTCCCACCATACCCATGGTGACCATAAGCGTATCCAGCCTGTCGTGCTGTTTGGCATGCAGCCCCACGGCACCGTACAGATATCCGGCATACGGCCGGTCATCTTCCAGCAGGTGCTCCACCTGTGTGTCCGAAGGCGTGTAAATGTGCTGGCCCAGCGTTAGCGAGACGTTGTACTGCGAGTCCTTACCGGCCTCCAGCGGCAGCTCGTCCAGCAGGCCGTCCAGACTGTCCGGCAGCATGTCATCCGCCGCCAGGGTGGGCAGATCGCGCGATACAAGCGTCATCTGTACGGCATTGGTGTAGTACTGGTCAGTTCCGCCGAACAGGTCGTTTTCAAAATAAAAAAGCAGCGTACGCGTGGATTTGGCCTTGGTGCGTACATAGCTGTCTTTAACGGTTGTCTGCGCCGCGGTGTCGGCGCGCGCCGGCACTGCGCAGCACAGCATGCCGCACAGTGCGAGAAAAAGCGCGATATTCCGCATGCGCGGTCTACTCCTTTTCCACCGGAGCCATGCCCGGCAGATCTATGTCGTACTGCCTGATCAGTGCGTCATTTTCGCGCAGCAGCGCGTAAGTGGACGACCGGCGGAACGAACTGTTTTTGTTGGTACGGTACAGCACGTTAAGATCCCATACCGTGTCCACATCGTTCCAGTCGGGCAGCTGCAGCACCTCAAGACGGGCCCTGCGCATTTTTTCCACCGTGGGCTGATATACGTCCGCCTCGCCCCAGCGTATGCCGTCAAAAACATCGGGACAAAAGCTGTCTTTACGGAATCCGATAAGATAATACCCGCCGTCAAAAGCGGGACCTATGGCCGCATCATAATGCTGCAGATCGTTCAGCGCCTTCTGCACCAGTTCGCAGGGATAGTCCGGTATATCACTGCCCATCAGCACCACGCGGTCATAACCGTCGTCAAAGGCTTTCTGCATGGCATGCTTCATGCGTTCGCCCAGATCAAGCCCCTGCTGTGCCGCAAACATATGCTGCGGGCCCAGCCATGCCTTGAATTTTTCGGGCAGATCGGCGTCACCCGGCACATAACAGATGCGCAGGTCGGCATGCAGGCGCGCAAGCCCCTGCAGCATGTCCTGCACAAAATGCCGGTACAGCATGGCGGCTTTGTCATTGCCCACCACTTCGCCCAGACGCGTTTTCACCTTTCCCGGTTCAGGATACTTGACAAAAAAAAGAATGCAGGATTCGCTCATGATCATCCCCTGTGTGCGCGATACCATCGTGAAAGAGAGTGCGGAGAAACGCCCAGCGCATACAATGCGCGCAAACATACGTTACGCGCCGAGCAGTACAGCAGACCTTCCTTGTGCCAGCGCCGCGCCGATGTGGCAACACGGCTTTTCACTATTTCTATGGGGTCGCCCCTGCGCCGGATGCGGCGCATGATGTCCACATCCTCCATCAGAGGGATATCGGCATACCCGCCCAGCTGCCGGAAATACGCGGTGCAGAAAAACTGCGCCTGATCACCGTAAGGCGTGCGCGTAAGCCTGTTGCGGGCGTCGGCCACCCGCTCCGTCAGCCGGAAAAAAAGGCCCCCGCCATCAATGCCCAGACTGAACGCCCCGGCCTGAACCCGCGAGAGCGCATCCAGCATATGCGCAAAAGCATTATGCGGCAGGCGGGTATCGGCATGCAGAAACAGCAGCACACGCCCCCGGGCGCATGCGGCGGCGGCATTCATCTGGCGTGCCCTGCCTATGGGAGCGTGCCTGTGCAGCACGGCGGCACCGCACAGGCAGTCCGGCTGCGGCAGCGGCTGCTGCGGGTCGCCGTCCGCTATTATCAGCTCAAAGGGCACACCGCCGCTTACCGCCTGCAGATGCTCCGCCAGCCTGCCTGCCATGCCTTGCCCCGCAAGCACCGGCACCACCACGGAAACAACCGCGGGGTCTGCACCGTTTGCCCCGCAGGCCCGACCACCGGAGTTTCCGCTCGTCTTGCAACGCCGGACACAAGTACCGTTCTGACACGTCATTGCCTGATATCCCTGAGTATATAGACAGCCCGGCCGCCTGACAAACGCTATTGCCTGATGACTTTCAGCATATGCTGCGATATACTTTCCCGTTGAGCAACTGCGTATCGCTTTTGCCCAAGCAAATTCACTGCCCGATCAGGAGAATCATGAGCAGACCCAAGCCGCTACCGTCTTCCAAGCTACGCACCAGACTGGACCCCGCACGCATTCCCTGCGACGACAGCCGCACGCTGCCCCGTTCGGCCCCGCGCGGCAGCGCCCAGCCCCGCGCCATGCAGGCGCTGGAAATGGCGCTGCACATACGCGACACAGGCTATAACATATATCTGGCCGGCGAAGCCAATCTGGGCCGCACGTACATGCTGATGGACGTGCTGACGCCCCGCGCCCGCAAAATGCCCGCGCCGCCCGACCAACTGTATGTACACAACTTTGACGACCGCGACCACCCGCGACTTATACTGCTGCCCGCCGGCAAGGGGCGCGCGCTCAAAAACGACCTTGCCCAGACCATAACGCGTATCCGCAAAGAGATTCCCTCGCGCTTTGAAAACGATGCCTATGTCAAAAAGCGCAACGAACTGCTGGAGCGTTTTCAGGACATACGCGACAAGCTGCTCAAGGAAATGGATTCCGTGGCCGTGGGCAAGGGATTCAACCTTGATCTGGATGACGCGGGCGGAGTCACGCTGTACCCGCTTATCGAAGGCAAACGCCTGAGCGAAGAAGAATTTGAACGACTGGACGAAGGACTGCGCAAAAACCTGAAGGTTAAAAGTGACGCGCTGCTCAAGGTAATGACAGGGCTCATGCGCCAGCTGAGCAAAGCCGAACAGAGTTTTTCCGAAGGCGAGCGCTCGCTGGACCGTAAAGTCATGTCCGAAGTGCTGGACACACATCTGAAGCCGCTGGCGGAAGAATACAACAGCGCCTGTGCCTGTGCCGTGCTGTGTGATTATTTTGAAGATCTGCGGGCTGACATGCTGGACAATCTGGACAGCTTTGTGGCCAAGCAGGACACCCCGCAGCAGGGCGATGCCTCCGGTGGTTCCGCCAGTGAAGAGACTCTTGGACGGTACGAGATTAATCTCTTTGTCGATAATTCCGAGCTGAAAGGCGCCCCCATCGTCACCGAAGACCACCCCACCCCCGCCAACCTGCTGGGGTGCGTGGAACGCGAGGCCGAAATGGGCGCGCTGGTCACCGATTTCACGCTGGTAAAAGCAGGCGCCCTGCAAAAGGCCAACGGCGGTTTTCTGCTGCTGCATATGGAAGATATTCTGCAGCACCCCGCCGCATGGGAAGGGCTGATGCGCGCCCTGCGGTCTTCACGTGCGCGCATCGAAGACCCCGACGACGGTGTGGACACCACCAAGACCAAGGGCATAGAGCCGGAACCGCTGGATCTGTCGCTCAAGGTCATCCTCATCGGTGATGAAGAGCTGTACGAACAGCTGACAGAGCACGACGACCGTTTTCCCAAGCTGTTTAAAATCAAGGCACATATGGCCGAAACCATGCGGCGCGACGCTGCAGGGGTCAAAAATTACCTGCACCGCATAGGCCGCATCATAGAAGAAGCCGGTCTGCCTCCTTTCACCCGCGAGGCCATGGCCGGCATTGTCGATCATGGTTCGCGGATTATCGAAGACCAGAAAAAACTGTCGCTCAAATTCCCTCTGGTGCGCGAGCTGATGCTCGAAGCCGCCGCGCTGGCTTCCATGAAAGGAAAAAAAATGGTGGATGGCGCCACGCTGCATAACGCACTGGAAGCACGCCATTACCGCAGCAATCTGTATGAAGAGCTCTTCATGGAGGAATACGACCGCGAGCTGATAAAAGTGGCTACCAGCGGTCAGGCCGTGGGACATGTGACAGGGCTTTCAGTCAGCATGTACGGCGACTTTGAGTTCGGTCTGCCGCACTCCATATCGTGCACGGTGGGCGTGGGCACAGGCGGCATCATCGACCTTGAACGTGAAGCCCAGCTTGGCGGCCCCATTCACACCAAAGCCATGATGATTCTTAAAAGCTACCTGCTCAGCCAGTTCGCCCATAACAAACCGCTGGTACTTTCCGGCAGCCTGTGCTTCGAACAGAACTACGTGGGTGTGGAAGGCGACTCCGCCTCCGGTGCGGAACTGGCCGCGCTGCTTTCGGCGCTGGCTCAGGTGCCCATAGATATGTCGCTGGCGTTCACCGGTGCGGTGTCGCAGTCCGGTTCCATCATGGCGGTGGGCGGTGTGACGCGCAAAATCGAAGGATTTTTCGACCTGTGTGTGCGCCGGGGACTTACCGGCAGACAGGGAGTTATCATTCCGCATGACAACACCGACCATCTTATGCTTAAATACGATGTTCTCAAAGAAGTTGATGCGGGAAAGTTCGCCATATATCCGGTGCGCCACATCACAGAAGCACTTGAACTGCTTACGGGAATAAAAACAGGTAACAGACGCAAGGACGGCTCTTTCACGCCGGACTCGCTGTACCATAAGGTGGACAGACGCCTTGCCGAAATGGGCAGACTGGCCACCAGAGCATTCCGCTCGCGCTGATTCCGACGGATCAGAAAACCTTTTACAGGAGTCACTTTGATGGCAAGACGTTGTGGTGCTGTTCTCTCTCTGCTTGCTTTTCTGCTGCTGGGGGCCGCCGGTGCCCGGGCCGAAAGCGAGCACACACTGAAACTCAACCTCGAAAGCGCGTACACAGCCAAGGCCGACCTTGATGACGGCGGCTCCTTTGCGCGCACATCGACCAGAGTGCGGGCAACATGGAACGAGTTTTCGTTCTTTTACCGTAACGACAACTATGACTGGAGCGACACTTCCGGCATGCGCTTCGGCAGAGACGGCAAGACGCCCTTTGAAAACCTGCAGCGCATCGGCGTGATGTACAACGACACGTTCCGCATCAGCGGACCGTGGTTCACCACTGCCTCGCTGGGCATCACGTCCATGTTCGAAGAAGATTTCGTCAATGACAATCTGACGTTCTTCGGCGGCGGCATGGTGGGGTATGCCTTCAGCCCGCAGGCTTCTGTGGCGGCTGGTATTGCCGGCATACGCACTCCGCTGAAAACATACGCCTTCCCCATGTTCAGCGCACGCTATGCAGAAGGCCCGTGGACCCTGCAGCTGGGCTTTCCCAAAACGGAAGCACGCTATGCCGTGTCTGAGGCGCTGGATGTGCGGCTGGCAGCCGATTACGACATCGGAGTATACAGACTGCGCGACCACAGCCCGCTTGCCAAAGAAGGCTTTCTTGAAATGCGAGAAATCATCACCGGTCTGTACCTTGACTGGAAGCCTCTGGACGGGCTGGTGCTTTCCGCCGGTCCCGAGCTTGTCTGGGGCCGCAGCATGAAGGTTTACGACGACAACGAAAACAGACGATGGGACAAGCAGGAGCCCGACGCTGCCGCAGGCGGCCGGATCAGCATTTCCTACTCATTCTAGCCTCAGCCTCAGGGCATTCAACGGCCGCGCTCCGCAGAGAGCGCGGCTTTTTTTTACATCCTGCCTGCGGCCGCAGACCCCGTCACCACGCCCCGCAGCCCTGTTTTTTTTCTTGCCCTGCCCGCAAAATGTATTACATAGCAACCATGAACGTTTTGCATGCAGCTGCGCCGCGTAGCGCGTTTTCAACCGGCACATCCACAGGCAGACAACTGCGCCTGCGCCGCACAAAGGCGGCATGCCGTGCAGTGCTGCTTGCACTGCTGTTTGCGGTATTGCCTGCAGCGGCCTTTCCTGCCGGTGCAACGTCTCCGGTGCAGTCATCCGGAACCGGTGCAACAGATATTACAGGTGAAGATACTGCTGTACCGGCAGGTTATCGGGGCAGCTACTATACTTTTGCACTGGGCTTTACCGGCAGCGGAAACGAGGCGGAAGTGCTGCGCAAGCTGGATGAGGCAGCCCGGCATGACGACCCCGTGCTGCTTTTTGCCGTCACTCCGGCGGCAGATACGGCAGGTTCTCTGCTTGCAGTGCCCATCACGCCGGAAATCAGCCTGCTGGGCGATTCGTCCGGTGCGCAAGACCTGACCACCTTTTCTGCAGAGACATATGGCAACGCCCGTGCCACGCTGTACTATTCCGATGCCCCCGACTGGGCCATCCGCTCGCAGATTGCCACCGATGTGGTGCCCGTGCCCGCAGGAGATGACGCACAGCGCATGGCTCTGGAAATGCAGGGAGTACGCGCCGGAATATACATGGACTGGTCCCCCACCGAACGTCTGCAGCTTTCTTTCGGGCCTGAATACGGCACGGCCAGAAACATTCCCCTGCTGGGAAATCCCAACCCTGCAGAAGCAGAACATGGCGCCGGAGCCCGTTTTCATTTCCGCTGGAATTTCTGACGGTGTGCCGTTGGCAAACCGGCCGCCCGCACCGCGGGCACAACACAGCTGACCTGCCACCGGAAATCGGGTCCGGTCTGTACAACCTGCGCCTGAGCGCCGTCGTGAAAAGAACATGCGGCGCCACACCGCAAAATGATTCTGCCGGACTGTTACCGCATATGCGGTAACAGTCCGGCAGGGGACTGCTGTTTCAGATATAACGAAGGAAAACCGGTGCGGCAGCAGCCGGTGGCGGCACAAGCTCACCGGCAGTTACGCCCTCGCAGTGCTCAGGCTTTTGCGCGCTGTTCCAGCATGGCCACTGCCGGCAGCTCCTTGCCTTCCAGAAACTCCAGAAAAGCCCCTCCGCCCGTGGATATATAGGATACGCCGTCACGGACGCCGTATTTATCCACAGCGGCCACAGTGTCACCGCCGCCGGCGATGGAAAAGGCGCTGCTTTGCGCCACAGCCCTGCACAGCGCTTCTGTACCGGCACCGAAGGCATCAAACTCGAACACCCCGACAGGTCCGTTCCACACGATGGTTCCTGCTCCGCGCAGCACCTCTGCATACATGGCGGCGGTTTGCGGCCCGATGTCCATAATCATCTCATTCTCGGCCACCTGATCCACCGGCTTGCAGACAGGCGTTGCAGTTTCGGCAAACTCCGTGGCCACCACCACATCCACAGGCACGGGAATCTCTCCTCCGGCTGCGGCTGCGGCCTGCATCAGGCGGGCGGCTTCGGCCACCAGATCTTCTTCATACAGTGATTTGCCCACGGCAAAACCTGCGGCACGGATAAACGTATTGGCAATGCCCCCGCCCACAATAAGCTTGTCGACCTTGGAGGAAAGCGTTTCCAGCAGAGTGAGCTTGGTCGAGACCTTGGAACCGCCGATGATGCCAACTACAGGGTGGCGCGGGGCGCCAAGGGCCTTGCCCAGAGCTTCCAGTTCCGCCGCCAGCAGCGGGCCCGCGCAGGCCACGGGAGCAAATGCGGCAACGGCATGGGTGGAAGCCTGCGCACGGTGCGCCGTGCCGAAAGCATCCATCACATAAACATCGCACAGGGCCGCCATGCGCCTGCCCAGCTCTTCGTCGTTCTTTTTTTCGCCCTTGTTGAAGCGTACATTCTCTGTCAGCACCACGCCGCCTTCGGGCACATCCACCCCGTCCAGCCAGTCCCGCACCACCGGCACGGGGCAGCCCAGAATATCGGCCAGCCGTGCCGCCACAGGCGCCATGGATGCCGATTCGTCAAACGCGCCTTCTGCCGGACGGCCCAGATGCGACATCACCATAACCCGTGCTCCTGCCTGCATGGCAAGGCGGATGGTAGGCGCGGCTGCGCGCAGCCTGTTGTCGTTGGCCACCGCCCCGTCCTTGATGGGAGCGTTCAGGTCCTCGCGGATAAGCACACGCTTTCCGCGCAGATCAAGATCAGTCATTTTCAGTACGTTCATATGAAGTCTCCTGCGGGCTAAGACTGAAGGATACAGCATAAAAAAGGTGCGAATGTGATCATGCATCACACCCGCACCTTTTGTTGTACATGGAACAGCGTCCGGGGTCATCCCCGAAAAACGCTACAGCACTTCTTTTGCCACGGCAGCCACATTGTCTGCCGTAAAGCCGAAGTGTTCGAACAGCACCTTGCCGGGGGCGGATTCGCCAAAGGTGGTCATACCCACCACGCGGCCTTTAAGCCCCACGTATTTCCACCAGAAGTCAGAAGCGGCGGCTTCAACGGCCACACGGGCCTCAACAGCTGCGGGCAGTACCGATTCACGGTAGGCGGCGTCCTGCCGGTCGAAGATATTGCTGCACGGCATGGAAACAAGCCGTACCCTGCGGCCTTCGGCTGTCAGCCTGTCGCAGGCTCCGGCGGCCACGCCCACTTCCGAACCGGTGGCGATAAGGATGACTTCCGGGGTACCCTCGCAGTCACGCAGCACATAACCGCCGCGGGCGATGTTCCGCACTGCGGCATCATCACGCTGCATGAAAGGCACACCCTGCCGCGTAAACGACAGCGCTGTGGGGCCGTTTTTGTATTCAACGGCACTCTGCCAGGCAACCTGAGTTTCCACGGTATCGCAGGGGCGCCACACATGAGCCCCGGGAATAAGACGCAGACCGGCCAGCTGTTCCACCGGCTGGTGCGTGGGGCCGTCTTCGCCCACACCGATGGAGTCGTGCGTCAGCACCCAGACGGTGCGGATGCCCATCAGCGCGGAAAGACGGAACGCATTTTTGGCGTAATCGGAGAAGATGAGGAACGTACCGGCGTAAGGCAGGAAGCCGCCATGCAGGGTCAGGCCGTTCATGATGGCACCCATGGCGAACTCACGCACACCATAGGAAATATAGTTGCCGCCCCAGTTGGCGCTGTCCAGCAGCCTGCTGCCGCTCCATTTGGTACCTACGGAGCCGGTAAGGTCGGCGGAACCGCCCACCATTTCGGGCAGCGCAGGGCCGATGGCTTCAAGCGATTTGTTGCAGGCCTTGCGGGTGGCAAGGTTTTCGGCAGCGGCCACAATCTGCGCCAGTGCTTTTTCGCAAAGCTCCTTCCAGCCTTCGGGCAGATCGCCTGCCATGCGGCGGGTGAATTCCGCGGCAAGCGCAGGGTGTGCTGCGGCATAAGCAGCAAACATGTCATCCCATACCTGCTGGGCGGCAGCGCCTCTGGGCCGTGCGTCCCAACCTGCATACACATCGGCCGGAATCTCGAACGGAGGATGATTCCAACCTATGTTGGCGCGGGTGGCGGCTATTTCATCCGCACCCAGCGGCGCACCGTGCACTTTGCTGGAATCAGCCATATTGGGGGCGCCCATGCCTATCTTGGTCTTGCAGCAGATCAGGCTGGGACGTCCTGTTTCTGCTCTGGCTTCTTCAATGGCTTTGCGCACGGCTTCGGCATCGTGCCCGTCCACACCGGCCACCACATGCCAGCCGTAGGCACGGAAACGGGCGGGGGTATCATCGCCGAACCAGCTGTCAATACGACCGTCAATGGAAATGCCGTTATCATCGTACAGCGCCACAAGCTTGCCCAGGCCCAGCGTACCGGCCAGAGAGCAGGCTTCATGCGACAGACCTTCCATCATGCAGCCGTCACCCAGAAACACATAGGTGTGGTGATCGACAACGGTGAATCCGTCGCGGTTGAAGGCTTCGGCCAGCATGCGCTCTGCCATGGCCATGCCCACGGCCGTGGCGATGCCCTGCCCCAGCGGGCCGGTGGTAGTTTCCACGCCGGGGGTCACGCCGTATTCGGGGTGGCCCGGAGTTTTGGAATGCAGCTGCCGGAAATTTCTGATGTCGTCGATGCTGAGATCGTAGCCGGAAAGGTGCAGCAGCGAATAAATAAGCATGGAACCGTGTCCGTTGGAAAGCACGAAGCGGTCGCGGTCTGCCCAGCCGGGGTTGGCGGGGTTATGCTTCATGAAATCGTTCCACAGAACTTCGGCCATGTCGGCCATACCCATGGGCGCACCGGGGTGGCCTGATTTGGCCTTTTCCACGGCGTCCATGCTGAGTGCGCGGATAGCGTTGGCAAGATCCTTGCGGGAAGCCATCTGATCCTCCTGAAGAGTGACTGATTGCCGGTGCGTAAACCCGCGCCGGCTGGTGCATCCCTAGTCGCTTGAAGCGGGGAAGACAACCACTGAAATCATTTTTCAAAAAACGGCGGCACCGACGACACCGCGGCACCATCCGCCGGACGCGACTGTTCATCCGCACAGGAATCAAGCCGGAAGCCCGAAAAAGGGGCACGTGTTACCGTGCCCCGTTCCATTACATGACTGCTACCGGGCTGCCGCTGCCTGAAAGGCATCGTGCCGCTGACGATAGGGAGGATGCCCGAAAAAAGCAGATCCGGAGACCAGCACATCCGCCCCGCGGCGCACCAGCTCCGGTGTGTTTTCAGGATCCACGCCGCCATCTACCTGAATGAGGGTTTTCAGCCCTCTGGCGGTGATCATGGCGGAAAGTTCTTCTATTTTTCGCATGGTGAAGGGTATGAACTTCTGCCCGCCGAAGCCGGGGTTGACGCTCATGATCAGCACCATGTCTAGCTGATCCAGCACGTACTCAAGCACACAGAGCGGCGTATGCGGATTGAGAGCCACGCCGCACTGAACGCCCATGCGGCGGATTTCGCTCAGGGTACGCTCCAGATGGTTTGTGGCTTCGGCGTGCACCACCAGCATATCGGCACCGGCGTCGGCAAAATCCGCTATATAGCGTTCGGGTGCCTGCACCATCAGGTGCACATCAAAAAAAAGTCCGCTGGCTTTGCGCAGCTTTTTGATGATGGGTGCTCCCAGCGTGATGTTAGGCACAAACATGCCGTCCATGACATCCCAGTGCACCCACGAAAGGCCTGCGTCTTCAAGAGCGGCAAGTTCGTCCGCCAGCCTTCCGTAGTCGGAAGAAAGCAACGAAGGAGATAAAATCATAGTGGTTCCCCGGGACCGTTACATGCGGTCCGTTCCGGCAGCGTGCAGCATGGTGCGCAGCACCTGAAGCTCGTCTATGACTTCCCGCACGATACCGTTTTCAGCCACAGGCGCGGCAGGGGCGCATGTCTGCGGCTCCGCCTGCTGCTTCCGGCTGCTTTGCTGTTCCGCCAGCACTTTTCTGGCGCCTTCAATGGTCAACCCCTGCTCATGCAGCATGTACCGTATCTGCCTGAGCAGCGCTATGTTCTCTTCGGTGTACAGGCGCTGACCGCTTTCTGCACGCTCCGGCACCAGCTGGGGAAACTCCGTTTCCCAGAAGCGCAGAACATACGTCTTCAGGTTGAGTAATCTGGCGGCTTCGCCTATCCGGTAAACGGTGCCTGACATGCCTTCTCCCTTTGCTGGAAGCAGCACGCACCAGCCGGTGCTGCGGATGTCCGTCCGTGCCGCGGCAAGGGCATATGCCCGCAGGCGGCGCGTCAGCCACGTCCGACCATATGACGGAATGCCGACGAAACGAATGATTCCCTGCTGTTAAGCGCAACCTTCACAGCACTGTCCGGCCGCACGCCGGACAGTGCTGTGGCGGATATATGCGTCTAGATACGGACTCCCAATGCTTCCGTAAGCGATTCTGCCACTTTGTCGCGTTCCTTGTCCACTTCCTTGTCCTTGAGGGTACGCTCAGCATGTCTGAACGTAAGCCGGAAGGTCAGGTTGCGCTCCGGAGTCCCGCCTTCAGGCGTTTCCGGTTCAAACACGTCAACCAGCACGATGTCGCTGAACAGCTTCAGGCTCATGCCGCGTACATGGTCTGTCACGGCAGACACAGGCACGGAGGCAGACGCCATGACGGTGATGTCGCGCTTGACCGGCGGAAACACCGGCAACGCGCTGAACTGCACCGCCACATCGCGGCAAAGGGTACGCAGCGCGTCCAGATCGATTTCCGCCATCCACACGTCCTTGCGGGCATGATAGGCATCGGCGATATCGGGTTTTACGCGGCCTGCCACGCCCGCGCACACACTGCCCGCGCGTATTTCCACGCAGGGCAGCAGCCAGCTGTGATCCTTGCGCAGGGTAAAGGCAGCCGGACCGAGATTAAGCACGCGCAGCAGATGCTCCACAATACCCTTAAGGTCTTCGTAGCCGGCATCTTCTTCGCGGCGGGGCCAGCCGTCCTGATAGCGCTGACCGTAAACCAGCAGCCCGAGCCTGCCCGATTCACGCGCGGTAGTGTCAGACGACTGGTCGGCCTCGAATATGTGCGCCAGTTCAAACACCTGAAGTCCGGTGCTGCCCTGAGCAAGGTTGTGCCGCAGAGTGTTCAGCAGACCGGGAGCAAGTTCTGTGCGCAGCACGTCCTGCTCCGAGGTCAGCGGATTCATGATGGATATGCGGTTGCCGGCAGGCAGGCCGAGAAAATCAAGATCCTTGTGCCCCACAAAGCTGTAGTTCACAGCCTCGTTAAGCCCCAGACCGCGGCCCCATGCCTTGATACGCGCCCAGAATTCATATTCGCTGTCCGTACGGCCCTGCTCCAGCGGCTTGGAAACTTTGGGCAGCACGGGAGGAATGTTGTCCATACCGTAAACACGGCCGACTTCTTCTATCAGGTCGGCTTCGCGTTCAAGGTCGTGCCGGTGACTGGGGGCGGTTACCGTCCATTCGGGCGTATCAGCACCGCTCAGCGTGCATCCGAGCTTCTGCAGCGTTTCACGGCAGAAGCCGTCATCAAGCGATATGCCCAGAAGCGCTGCAGCACGGGCGGGGCGGAACCGCAGCTGTGCAGCCTGCCACGGAGCGGGCTCTGCACGGCATACGCCGGGACGCAGCACGCCGCCGCTCAGTTCGCACATCAGCTGGGCTGCGCGGTTCATGGCAAATGTGGAAAGCACCTGATCCACACCGCGCTCGAACCGGTAGGAAGATTCACTGCTCAGCCCCAGCCTGCGGGCTGTTCTGCGAATGGTGGCCGGTTTGAAGACGGCGCATTCCAGAAACACCCTGCGGCTGGCATCGTTGATTTCAGTGTTGGCTCCGCCCATCACACCGGCCAGCGCCACGGCTTTGGCGCCGTCCCTGATGAGCAGGTCCGATGCCTTGAGCACCCGTTCCTGACCGTCCAGAGTGGTAAAGCGCTCACCCTCCGCCGCCGTTTCCACGACGATGCGTGCCCCTTCAAGCAGGTCAAGGTCAAAGGCATGCAGCGGCTGGCCGAGTTCCATAAGAATATAGTTGGTCACATCCACAATGGCGGAAATGGGACGCACACCCACCGACTTGAGCCGGTGGCGCATCCAGAGCGGAGAAGGACAGGTGCTGATACCTTCGATGATGCGGCCCTGATACACTGGGCACTGCGCACCGTCTGCAATGGCTATGGTCACGTCACTGCCGGCGTCTTCGCCCTGTTCGCGCAGTTCAAGCTGCGGCATGGTCAGCGGCAGATCAAAGGCAAGCGCCACTTCGCGTGCCAGCCCCAGAACAGAAAGGCAGTCTGCCCTGTTGGGGGTGATGCTGATATCGAGCACCGTGTCGTCAAGCTGCAGCAGGTCGACCAGCCGCACGCCGGGTACAGAATCCTGCGGCAACACCATGATGCCGTCGGATTCGTCGGAAAGCTCAAGCTCGGATTCGGAACAGATCATCCCGCAGGAAGGCTGTCCGCGCAGCTTGGCTTTTTTGATTTTCAATCCGGAAGGCATGGTGACGCCCACTTTGGCCACCGGCACCTTCTGTCCGGCAGCCACGTTGGGCGCGCCGCACACGATATCCAGCACCTCGGTGCCTACGTCCACCCTGCACACGGACAGCTTGTCCGCTTCGGGGTGGCGGCCGCATTCAAGCACATGGCCCACTACTATGTCGGCTATGGCGTCGAACGGGCGGATAATTTCCTCAAGCTCAAGACCCAGCATGGTCAGCCGGTCGCCCAGCTCCTGTGCCGTGCCTGTATAGGGAACAAATTCCCGCAGCCAATTAAGACTAAGAAGCATCCTCGTCTCCCGTGGCCGGACAGCGAGTCCGGTCATGCAGGCTTGAATTCTGGTTTGCCGCGCATCCGGCAGGCCACGCAGCGGGGCACATGCAGCGCCCCGCAGCAAATACGCAACAGGTCATCCGCACCGGCCCGCAGGCCGCGCGGCACAACCGCATCAGGCAAACTGCCGCAAAAAGCGCACGTCGTTCTCAAAGAACATACGCAGATCGCCGATGCCGTATTTGAGCATGGTCACACGCTCCACACCCAGACCGAATGCAAAACCGGAGTAGACTTCAGGATCATAGCCGACGGATTTGAAGACCTCGGGGTCTATCATGCCGCAGCCCAGAATCTCCACCCAGCCTGTGGTCTTGCACACGCGGCAGGGCGCACCGTCTTTATGATAGCCTTTGCCCCCGCACATGCAGCACGAGATATCAACCTCGGCACTTGGCTCGGTAAAGGGAAAAAAGCTGGGACGGAAGCGCACTCTGGTGTCTTTGCCGAACACCTGCTGCAGAAACGAGGTAAGCGTGCCCCGCAGATCGGCCATGCTGACGTTACGGTCGACCATGAATCCTTCAATCTGATGAAACATGGGCGTATGCGTAAGGTCGGAATCGCGGCGGTACACCTTGCCCGGAGCGATGGCGGCCACGGGGGGCTTGCGCTCTTTCATGGTGCGCACCTGCAGGGGCGAGGTGTGCGTACGCAGCAGGATATTTTCCGTGACGTACAGCGTGTCCTGCATGTCGCGGGCGGGATGCTCCGGCGGCATGTTGAGCGCTTCAAAGTTGTGGTAGTCGTTCTCCACCTCGGGACCGGTGACGATATCATAGCCAAGCCCTTTGAAGACCTGACAGATTTCGTCCATCACCTGCGTCACGGGGTGCAGCGAGCCGACACGGGGCATACGTCCGGGCATGGAAGGATCGAAACGCGACAGCTTTTCGGCTTCGCGTTCTTCTTCCAGCGCGGTTTTGCGCCGGTCGAACAGGTTATTGAGTGATTCCTTGACGGCGTTAGCCGTCTTGCCCACCACGGGACGCTCCTCGGGAGCGAGTTCAGGCAGGCGGCCCATGATCTGCGCAAGGCGGCCTTTACGGCCGAGAAAATCAATGCGCAGCTCTTCCAGCATTTCTAAAGAAGAAGCCTGATCCAGGCCCTTGGCAAGGTCCGGGACCAGGCTCTCCAATTCATTGACCAGGGTCATAGGGATGGAGTCCCGATTCGTATCTAGCTGAGTTTCGACTTCACGAGTTCCGCCAGCTTGGCGAAGTCCTCTTTTTCACGAACGGCGAGATCGGCCAGCACCTTGCGGTTGAGTTCGATTCCGGCCAGAGCCAGGCCGTGGATGAACTTGCTGTACGAAACACCGTTTTCACGTGCTGCTGCGTTGATACGCAGAATCCAGAGCTTACGGAACTCACGCTTACGAACCTTACGGTCACGGGTGGAGTAGGCAAGCGAGCGTTCTACGGCTTCCCGCGCGGTACGGTACAGTTTGCTGCGACCACCGCGGTAGCCTTTGGCCATCTTCAGGTACTTTTTATGGCGTCTGTGAGTCGCCATTCCTCTCTTTACACGCATGGATTACCTCCATTTATGAACTCCGCGAGGCGAGAGACCGGCCAGCGGAGCCTGCTATGAAAATCCGGATGCCGCCTGCGCCTAGGCGTAGGGCAGCATGCGCTTGACAGCCTTTTCGTTGGTCTTGTCCACAAGCGCGGGTTGTCCAAGCTGCATTTTGCGCTTGGAAGCCTTTTTGGTCAGAATGTGACGCATATTCTTGCGACGGCGCTTGAACTTGCCGGAGCCGGTCACAGAGAAGCGCTTTGCAGCGCAGCGTCTGGTTTTGATCTTAGGCATGTGATCACTCCTTGCCATATGCTTCGGCCGTGCGGCAGTGCTGCCGCCGACCGGACGAAACATGCCCGGTACGGGCAGCTCCGTGTTACTTCCATCCCTGGTCAAATCTGAAAGGAGCACAGTACGACGTGCGCACTTCTCCCCAGAACGGAGAAAAGGCGATACATCCGCGCAATGCTCAAGTCAAGTCGAGAAATTTACACTTTCTTGGCGAGCGGTGTCAGCAGCATATGCAGGGTACGGCCTTCGGCGCGGGGCTCCTGCTCCACCTTGGCGATATCTTTGGTATCTTCCTGCGCGCGCTGCAGCAGCATCATGCCTCTGTCCTTGTGGACAATCTCACGACCGCGGAAAAACACAGTAACCTTGCATCTGTCACCGTCTTCAAGGAACCGGCGGATGTGCTTGAGCTTGGTCTGGTAATCATGTTCGTCCGTCTTGGGCCGAACCTTGATTTCCTTGACCTGAATGACAGTCTGCCGTTTTTTGGCTTCCTGCTTTTTCTTCTGCGCCTCGTACTTGTACTTGCCGTAATCCATAACCCTGCAGACAGGGGGCACGGCACCAGCAGCCACCTCAACAAGATCCAGTCCCTGTTCCTTGGCGACGGCAACTGCGTCGTTACGGGACATAATACCAAGCTGGCTGCCATCTGCATCGATGACACGAACTTCGCGTGCACGAATCTGCTCGTTGCGACGCGTCACGTCCTGCGGCTCCTGCCGACGAAACTTAGGAGAAGCTATAGCGCATCCCTCCACTTTTAAACGGTTCCTCACAATCGGCCCTGATGATGTCCACTACCTCATCCAGCGTCTTAAGGCCAAGATTATCACCCTTTCTCAGGCGCACGTTCACGCCGCGGGCTTCCACTTCCTTGTCACCGATGACGAGAATGTAGGGAATCTTTTCCAGCTGTGCCTCACGTACCTTGTAGCCGAGTTTTTCATTGCGGGTGTCCACTTCCACGCGGATACCCTGCGCCATAAGAGCGGCGCGGGCTTCTTCGGCAAACTCGTTCTGGGCGTCCGTCACGGTGAGCAGACGTGCCTGAACAGGAGCCAGCCACGTGGGGAAGGCACCGGCAAAATGC
The DNA here is from genome assembly GCF_000482745.1 of Oleidesulfovibrio alaskensis DSM 16109. Lineage (NCBI taxonomy): Bacteria > Pseudomonadati > Thermodesulfobacteriota > Desulfovibrionia > Desulfovibrionales > Desulfovibrionaceae > Oleidesulfovibrio > Oleidesulfovibrio alaskensis. Next base: position 46,659 of record NZ_AXWQ01000013.1, read on the forward strand.
TCTGTAAGCACACCGATGAAACGCTCAACCGAGCCAAGAATGACGCGATGCACCATAACCGGTCGATGGCGTTCACCATCCTGTCCGATGTACACCAGATCAAAGCGGTCAGGCAAGGTGAAATCACACTGCACCGTGGCGCACTGCCACTCTCTGCCCAGGCAGTCGCGCAGTTTTACGTCAATTTTAGGCCCGTAAAAGGCGCCGTCGCCCTCGTTAATCTCGTAGGGCAGTCCCTGCCCTTCCAGCGCCTTCACAAGCGCGCTGGTGGCGCGGTCCCAGTCTTCGTCGGAACCGATGGACTTTTCGGGACGGGTGCTCACTTCCATGGAATATTCAAAGCCGAACACGCCCATGACATCCCGCACAAAATTCAGCACACCCACGATTTCGCTTTCCAGCTGGTCAGGAGTGCAGATGATGTGCGCATCATCCTGCGTGAACTGGCGCACCCGCAGCAATCCGTGCAGAACACCGCTTTTTTCATGGCGGTGCACCACGCCCAGCTCAAAAAGGCGTACGGGCAGGTCGCGGTAGCTGTGGCTGCGTGATTTATAGATGAGCATATGAGCCACGCAGTTCATGGGCTTTACGCCGTAGGGCTGCTCATCAATATCCGTAAAATACATGTTTTCACGGTAGTTGTCATAGTGACCGGATTTTTCCCACAGCTCGCGGCGCAAAATCTGCGGCGTCTGCACAATCTGGTAGCCGCGCTTCAGGTGTTCCTTACGCTCGAAGTCTTCCAGAATGGCGCGCACAAGCGCCCCTTTGGGATGCCAGTACACCATGCCCGAGCCGCCTTCTTCCTGAAAGCTGAACAGGTCAAGCTGCGTGCCCAGCTTGCGGTGGTCACGCTTTTTCGCTTCCTCTATTCTGTTCAGATAGCTTTTCAGCTCTTTTTCATCAGGAAAAGCCGTGCCGTACACACGCGAAAGCATGGCATTCTTTTCATCACCGCGCCAGTAGGCGCCGGCAACGGACATCAGCTTGAAGGCATTGATACAGCCGGTATCGGGAATATGAGGACCGCGGCACAGGTCGACAAAGTCGCCGCTGCGGTAAATGGAAACAATATCGTCGGGCACGGCGTCGATAAGCTCAAGCTTGTAGGTCTCGCCCATGTCGGCAAACATTTTCTTTGCCTCATCCTTGGACATGACACTGCGCTCGAACGGATGCGCCGCCTTGATGATCTTGTCCATCTCTGCTTCGATGGCTTCAAGATCATCTGCGGTGAACGGACGCTCGTAGTCGAAATCGTAATAGAAGCCGTTTTCAATGGCAGGCCCGATGGTCACCTTTACGCCGGGGAAAAGGCGCTGCACGGCATCGGCCATTACGTGGGCCGCACTGTGGCGGATAAGACCAAGCCCTTCGGGCGAGTCTGCATAGACAGGCTCAAGGGTTTCGCAGGCGGTCGGAACGGTCGCGGTCAGATCGAGCATGGTGCCGCCGCAACGGGCAGCCAGCACTTTTTTAAATTTCTTGCCGCTCAAGGCCTGCTTGAGCACGTCCCGGCAGCTTGCGCCGGACTCGACCTCCACCACTGATCCTTCGATGGAAACCTTCACCTTGCAAACTCCTTGCTAATCAATTTATCCGCCACCAATGACAAAAAGGGGGAGGCTACGGGCCTCCCCCTGCTTTGTTCGATGTGGTAGGCACGGGCAGGATTGAACTGCCGACCCCTTCCGTGTCAAGGAAGTGCTCTCCCACTGAGCTACGCGCCTACATCGCGAGGCAGAGGCGCAACCTATACAGGACCCCCTTCCTTGTCAAGCGACTTTTTCTTTTTTTCCATTTTTTCTGTCACGCGCGCCCAGTATATCATGTATGCACAAAATAATGCTGCTAGGGTGCACATTGTTATGCCCTTTTGTGACTCCGGTCACATCCCCTGCCCCGCAGGACGGCTATGGTGTCTTTAACAACGGCAGACAACCTGCCCCGCTCCGGCGGAAACCAGCTGAACCCGGAAGAACCGGACAGGATTCCGGTTTATTTCGAAACCAAGCCGAAGGAGTACAGTATGTTTTGCAACCAGTGTGAACAGACAGCCAAGGGAACCGGCTGCACCGCCATGGGCGTGTGCGGCAAGCAACCCGAAGTTTCCGACCTTCAGGACGCCACCGTATACGCGCTGCGCGGCCTTGCCATAGCAGCACAGGACGCTGCAGCCAAAGGCGTGAGAGAACAGGGCATGGGCCATTACACCGCCGCCCGTCTTTTCAGCACGCTGACCAACGTGAACTTCGACCCCGACCGCTTTGTGCCGTGGGTGCACGAAATAACGGCCATGCGCGACGACCTTGTACGCAAGGCAGGCCTTTCCTACACCTCCGGACCGGCGGCATTTGTTCCCGGTGCCGATGCGGCGGCCATAGTGCAGCAGGCGGCGGAACACGGCACCCTGACTCTGGCACCTGACGAAGACATCCGTTCGTGCATGCAGATTCTGCTCTACGGTATGAAAGGCGTGGCAGCTTACGCCGACCATGCAGCCATTCTGGGGCAGGAAGACAACGCGGTGTACGACTTTCTGTACAAAGGTCTTGCCGCGGGCTTTGACGGAAAGGCCCGTGATCTGAATGACTGGGTCGGGCTGCTGCTTGAATGCGGCAACGTGAACCTGCGCACCATGGAACTGCTGGACGCCGGCAACACCGGCACCTACGGTCACCCCGTGCCCACGGAAGTGCCTCTGGGACACAGAAAGGGCAAAGCCATACTGGTATCAGGCCATGACCTTCGGGATCTGCATGAACTGCTTAAACAGACCGAAGGCACCGGCATCAACATTTACACCCACGGTGAAATGCTGCCCTGCCACGGCTACCCCGAGCTGAAAAAGTTCCCCCATTTCTACGGACATTTCGGCACCGCATGGCAGAACCAGCACAAGGAATTCCCGCAGTTCCCCGGCGCCATCCTTTTCACCACCAACTGCATCCAGAAACCGCAGGCATCGTATCAGGACAATGTCTTCACCACCGGGCTGGTGGGCTGGCCGGGCCTGACACACTGCGAAAACCGGGATTTCTCGGCCGTCATCAAACGCGCACAGGAACTGCCCGGTTTCACGGAAGACGCTCCCGGCAAAACCGTTATGACCGGATTCGGCCACAATGCGGTGCTGGGCGTGGCAGGGGCAGTTGTCGACGCGGTGAAAAGCGGCGCCATCCGCCACTTCTTCCTTGTCGGCGGCTGCGACGGAGCCAAGCCCGGCCGCAACTACTACACCGAATTTGTGGAAAAAGCGCCGGCAGACACTGTCATCCTGACGCTCGCCTGCGGCAAATTCCGCTTCTTTGACAAAGAACTCGGCACCATAGGCGGCATTCCCAGACTGCTGGACGTGGGACAGTGCAATGATGCCTATTCCGCCATTCAGATAGCAGTCGCACTGGCAAAGGCTTTCGACTGCGGCGTCAACGACCTGCCCCTTTCTCTGGTGCTGTCGTGGTACGAACAGAAAGCCGTGGCCATCCTGCTGACGCTGCTGGCACTGGGCATCAAGGACATCCGCCTCGGCCCGTCACTGCCTGCTTTTGTCAGCCCCAATGTGCTGAACTTCCTTGTCGAAAACTACAACATCAAGCCTATTTCCACGGCTGAAGAAGACCTGAAGGCCATTCTGGGTTAACAGCGCCGCGGCGGGAGGCTCTGCCTCCCGCCGCCCTCTGAGGCGTATTCCCCGTGCCCATGCCCGTCCTGCGGCCATGCGCACCCGGAGTACCCGCAAGCACACAGTGCGGTACCGGCAAACACACCGCCGCTCTCATGCGGCATCAGTCACACGGGGGAAATATAATGAAAAAACAGATACGCAAAATAATACAGATAGATGAAGAGCGCTGCGATGGCTGCGGCCTGTGCGTGCTCGACTGTGCCGAAGGCGCCATAGCCATCATCGACGGCAAGGCGAAACTGGTCAAGGATTCCTACTGCGACGGGTTGGGAGCCTGTCTGGGTGCCTGCCCGCAGGATGCCCTGCACATCATAGAGCGCGAAGCCGACGAATTTGACGAGGAAGCCGCCATGGAACACGTACGCCGGCGCGATGCCGCGACCGGACAACCGCCGCAGCCCGTACGCCCGCATCATTCAGGGGGCTGCCCCGGGTCCATGGTACGCTCGTTCGGCGCAACCGGACAGCAGAGCCCGCAGCTGGCACAGGCTCATCAGCCGGCCGCCGGTCCCGGCCACTGGCCGCTCAAAATACGGCTGGTGCCGCCCACAGCGCCGTTTCTCAAAGGGGCCGACGTGCTTGTGGCCGCCGACTGCGCGGCTGCCGCTTCGCCTCAGTTTCACAGCCGGTTTGCCGCAGGCAAAGTGGTGCTCATAGGCTGCCCGAAATTTGACGATACCGCAGCCTACGCCCAGCGGCTTGCCGACATACTGACAACCAGCGGCATAGCTTCTCTCACCGTGCTGCGCATGGAGGTACCCTGCTGCAGAGGCCTTTCAGAAGCGGTGAACAGCGCTGTGCGCCAGTCCGGCAGTTCCGTGCAGATAAACGAGGTCATCATGACCTGTCAGGGGCACGAGGCGCAGAACACCCTTTTCGGCTGACGGCAATGCCGGCCGGCACAGGCCCCGCCGCTGACGGCGGGGCTTTTTTGCGTCCGGCCGTCAGCAGATAAGATTCTCATGGCTGCAGGGCTGACACCCCCCGCAGCCGTTGTTATATCCATGGTAAACCAGCAGTAAGGGAGGTTTTATGCAGCCCGTCAAAAAAATACTATACGCCACCGATCTTTCAGAAGATTCCCGCCATGCGCTTTCGTACGCGTTCAGTCTGGCGCAACAGTACGGAGCAGCGCTGCATGTGCTGCATGTGCTGCCGGACGTAAAGCAGAACTACCTGACCACATCGGGGCTGGATTTCGCCACAGTGTTTGACGATGCCACATGGCGGCTGTTCACTCCGGAACAGCTTGTGGAAGCCAAACACAAGGTAAGAGGGCGCATTACGGGCATATGCAGTCTGGAAGGACTGGCGGACACAGCCTGCATGCCCGTGGCGGAAAACATCGAGGTGGCCGTGGGGCAACCTGCCGATGTCATTCTGGAACGCGCTCCGCAATTTGACATGGTGGTCATGGGTACACAGGGACACGGACGGTTGACCGGTCTGCTGCTGGGCAGCGTGACCCAGAAAGTCGTTTCGCGCTGCCCGGTGCCTGTTCTGGTGGTCCGCCTGCCGGAAGCTGATCACAAGGTCTGACAGACCGGCAGCACATACACAGCGTCCCCGCTACGCGCTACAGCGACTCATGCCCTTCGGCCAGTGCGGTCAGGTATTCACGGTCTGTAATGGTGATGGTGCGGCCTTCCATGGTTATGGCCCCTGTTTCCACCAGTTTTGCCAGTGCCCGCGAAAGAGTTTCACGCGCAGTGCCCAGCACACCCGCCAGCAGACTTTTGGAAACATCCAGCCTGATAACGTCCTTGTGCCCTTTTTTCACACTGAGATGCAGCAGATACGCCGCCAGACGCTGGGGAATCTCCTTGAGGGTCAGCGCCTCCACCTGCCGGGTGAACATGCGCAACTTGCGCGAAAGGGCAGCCAGCATGTTCATTGCCAGTGACGGGTCTTGGGCAATGCGGTCCACAATACCCCTGCGCGGCAAAAAAAGAACGCGGCTCTGTTCCACCGCCATGGCATTGGCCGGAAAGACATCGTTCTGAAACACAGCCACCTCGCCGAAAGGTTCTCCCGCGCCGAACACATGCATCACAGCCTCGCGTCCGTCCGGAGCCGTCTTGAATATTTTGACACGGCCATCCAGCACTATGTACAGCCCTTCTGCACGCGTTCCTTCGACAAAAATAATCTGCCCCTTGTCCACCGGCCTGTCCACGGCTATGGATGCCATGGATTCCAGCTGCTGAGCCGACAACCCGCTGAAAAGGGGAATACGCCCCAGAAAAAGACTGTTTTCCATTCTGTTCTCCGCTCCGTGCGGCACCTTGCCCACAAAGCCGACAATGATTACACCATGGTTCATACGCAGACAGCACCGCGACACCACGGCGCGGTGATTTCATAGTCACATACTTACGGAGGATTACACAGCATGGCAAGCACCCCGCGGAACATCGCCGGAAGAGTGGAAGAGCTGCTACGGGAAGAACTGCTGGAAATGGGCGAAGACCCTTCGCGCCTTGAACCGCACGAAATTGCCGAAAACATGCGGTGCGAAGTACGCCCGGACGACAGCATGATATACAGCTGGAAAGGAACCCCCATCCTGCGCGTACAGCCTGAACATCATCAGGACGGCAGCGTCACATGGCGCATGTTCACCCGCGACGAGGTCATGACCCCGCAAACTGAAATACTGCAGTAAAGGAGCCCTGATGCAACCTTTCACCGTCACCCCCATCGGCGTGCTGCGCACCCCGCATACATCGCGCGAAGGAATGCCCATACAGCCCACGGGAGCTTCGGCATGCAGAGGAGAAGCCCGCATCAATCCGGAACTGGCAGACGGGCTGAAAGATCTGGAAGGCTTTTCCCATCTTATCCTGCTGTATCACTTCCACGAGTCCAGCGGGTACGATCTCACGCTCACGCCGTTTCTGGATACCTGCAAAAGAGGGCTTTTTGCCACACGCTCGCCGCGGCGTCCGTGCGGTATCGGCCTTTCCGTGGTGCGGCTGACGGCGGTACACGGCAATGTGCTGGAACTGGAAGGCGTAGACATGCTGGACAACAGCCCGCTGGTGGACATCAAACCCTATGTGCCGCGCTTTGACACGCCGCAGGGTGACATACGCTGCGGCTGGCTGGAAAATACCGCCGAGCAGGCGCAGGAAATGAAGTCGGATGACAGGTTCGTACAGCGCGACAGCACACGCTGACCCCGCCCGCGGCCGCGCGGCACACAACACACAGACACTGACCGCTGAAACAAAGGATATTCCCATGCACGATTCCACACTCCAGCAGTTCATCGAAAAAGAATTCCCCTTTCACGTTCATCTGGGAGTGCGCGCCGACTATCTGGGCCGTGATGCGGTACGCCTGTATATCCCATTTGCACCGCAACTCATAGGACATACGGGGCGGCCCATGATTCACGGCGGAGTCATAGCCAGCCTTGTGGATATATGCGGCGGTTTTGCCGTATGGGCTCACTGCAAGCCCGAAGACCACGTGGCCACCATCACCCTGAGCGTTGACTACCTGAGGCCTGCCAATCCGGCGGACCTGTATGCCGAAGCACGCATCCGGCTGCTCGGCAACAAAGTGGGCAACGCCCATGTCATGGTCTGGACGGCGGACAACAAAGACGTGAATGTGGCCGAAGGGCGCGGGGTGTACAACATCCGGCGCGGATAATTCCCCTCCGCCGCACAGCCTCCTTTCTCAAAAAAAGCAGCGCCGTATCCATCAGGATACGGCGCTGTATTCATTGACGCACAAAAACAGAATTACAATGCCGCCGCACGGTCAAGGCGCGCCAGCGTGCGTTCCCTGCCCAGCAGGCCCATGACGGCGGAAAGGTCGGGTCCACCCATGGCCCCCAGCAGGGCCACACGCAAAGGCGGCCCCACGGCCTTGAATTTCAGCCCGTTGTCAGCCACATAGCGCTGCAGCACTTCATGGGCGGTGTGCCCGTCAAAGTCAGCACAGGCGGCAAGCGCCTGCCGCAACGCAGCCAGATGCCCGCGGCCTTCAGCCGTCAGTGCCTTTTCCACGGCTTTGGCATCAAACTCCAGCGCGTCATCAGCACAGAGCACGGGTTTCATGGCTGCTGCCAGCTCCACAAGATCGTGGGCGCGTTCCTTGTACAGGCCCGCCGCAACAGTCAGAAAAGCTGCATCAATCTGGCCGTATCCCGTTTCTGCCAGAAAAGGCCGCACAAGACCGGCCAGCTGGTCGTCGGGAGTTTCCCTGATGTACTGACCGTTAAGCCACTGCAGCTTTTCCGGATCGAATCCCGCAGCGGAACGCGACAGATTATCAGTGGAGAACTTCTCTATCAGCTCATCCAGCGAAAATTTTTCCTGATCTCCGTATGACCAGCCGAGCCGTACCAGATAGTTCACAAGCGCCTGAGGCAGCAGGCCGGTTTCTTTATAATCTATAACCGCCTTGGCCCCGTGCCGCTTGGAAAGCTTCTGTCTGTCCGGCCCCAGAATCATGGGCACATGGCCGAATTCCGGCACGGGCAGTCCCAGAGCTTCGTACAGCAGAATCTGCTTGGGGGTGTTGTTCACATGGTCGTCGCCGCGCAGCACATGTGTTACGCCCATGGTGGCATCGTCCACCACCACGGCAAGGTTGTATGTGGGCGAACCGTCGGCCCGCCGGATGATCATGTCGTCCAGCTCGCTGTTATCAAAGGCTATGGTGCCCTTTACCAGATCGGTAAACACCGTCTTGCCGGTAAGCGGCGCCTTCAGCCGCACCACGCGGCCTTCACCGCCCTGCAGGCCGCGCTCGCGGCAGCGGCCGTTGTATTTGGGCTTCAGCCCGCGGGCCCGCGCGGTTTCACGCATGGCTTCCACTTCTTCGGGCGAACATTCGCACCAGTAGGCCTTGCCCTCTGCCAGCAGCCTGTCGATGTACTCGTTGTACAGGTCAAAACGGCGGCTCTGGTAGACAGGCTCGCCGTCCCAGTCCAGCCCCAGCCATGCCATGGAAGCCAGAATGGAGTCTGTGTACTCCTGCTTCGAGCGTTCCATGTCGGTATCTTCGATACGCAGCACAAATTCACCGCCGAAATGGCGGGCCAGCAGCCAGCTGAACACGGCGGTGCGTGCACCGCCGAGGTGCAGATGCCCCGTAGGGCTGGGAGCAAATCGCGTTACAACCTTGCTCATGATGCTTCCTTGGTGCGCTCTGCGAACAGAGCGCCGTTGGACGGGGCGGCGCGCCCCGCGGCTAAATATGTAAAAGGGCGAACACCATGTCCGCCTGAAAAAATACCTGCTTCGGGCTCGCAGCGCCCGGGCGTTTTACGTACTTGCTAACCGGTACCGTGTCAAACGGCAAAGGCGGCGCAGAATCTCTGCGCCGCCGGTACAGCAGCGTTGACGCGCGCCGGCCAGATGCCGGCCAAATGCGGTCAGATGTCGGCCAGTTGTCGGCCAGATGCCAGACAGACGCCGGACAGCGCCCGGTCCGTCACAACACAGTGACGGTGCTTTTGCGCAGCCAGTCCGCAGGGTGATAAGTCAGTTTTGCCTTACGCAGACCCTCGTCGCCCAGATCCTGCTCGCGGTTCACATATGTATATCCTGTGCCCTCATGCTCAACAAAAATCTGATTGATTGCCTGATACACCCCGCGATACTCCGAACGCGCCTTTTCAAAATGCACCACCAGAGTATCGTCTGTCAGTGCTTCGCCCACGGTATAGGCCACCATCACATCATTGACATACAGCGCACCGCCCTTCAATCCGGGTATGGTGTCCCAGTATTCCAGCACACGGATGACCGCTTCATTTTCCGCCAGCAGGGTTTCCGACTCTTCGCATTCACGCGAAAGACACCATTCCTGCTGCAGCTGCAGCACGGCTTCTATGCAATCAGCCGTCATGGGATGGTACTGCCAGTCATACTGCTTCTTGAACTGATTCACATGGTTCTTTTTTTTATGGTACTTGTTGCCCGAAAGCGTAGCCAGCTTTTCCGCGTCGTACAGATAGTCCCACTGATCGCGGTCCTCCTGCACCTGCACGCCGTCGCCCAGCGCCGCCTGCCACAGGTCGGCAAGCTGCTGCGGTACGCGTATAAAGGTTCTGCCCGCCGTCATCATGGGGCATTTTGCCCAGTCGGCCACGGCGTTCCAGTCACCCACGGGCGCCCAGTAACCCACTTCCGGTCTGGTCTGGCGTATCCAGAAAAGATTGGGCGTGCGGCCCACTTCCAGCCCGTATTCGTTGGCCCAGCCCCACAGATTGGTAAAACTGTAATCAGAAGCCCGCGACGGTGTGCCGGAGAAAAGAGTCAGATACTCTTCCATCACGTCCATGGTCAAAGGTTTAAATTCCACTGCGCACATTGCTTTTCACTCCTTCAAGAGCCGCCCCTGCAGGCGTCTCCGTGGTGTTCTTTCTGTTGCCGTTGCGCTTGATCATGCTGAAACGGCTCCAGTCGTGGTACCAGAACAGCCAGAGCATGGTACCGGACTGGAATATCTGTGAAATCAGCATGGCTACAAACACACCTTCGGAGTTCCCCCACACATGGTGCCCCATGACATAGGCCACCGGCAGCCGCACCAGCCATGTGGCGGAACTGTACACAATAAAGGTGTACAGCGTGGCGCCGGCGCCGGTCATTATGCCGCCCAGCGTCATGCTGGCCACGGTGAAGGGAATGGATACAAGATTATATTTCAGATACACGGCCGCCTGCGCCTGCACCGCCGGTTGCGGCGACAGAAAAGCGCAGATTTCCGGCACAAAAGGCCACATGAAAACAGCAACCACCGTTAACGACCCGCAGGCCATCAGCAGAAGACGCAGCCCCACGCGTTTGGCCTCGGCCTTGCGCCCGGCCCCCAGAAAATGCCCGACCAGAATACTGGCTGTCATATTAAAAGCGAACGCAGGCAGAAACAGCAGAGATTCTATGCGCATGCCTGCCGTCATACCGGCCAGCGCATCAATGCTGCCCGCAGGCAGCGAGCCGGTAATGGCAAACAATACCAGATACCCGGTCTGCCACATTATCTGCATGCCGCCTGCCGGAAGCGCCACCTTGATAAGATACGGTGCCGCACAGCGGGCCCAGCGCCACGGAGCGCCGGAGTCGCGCCGCAGCAGGCCTTTTCTGACCAGCATCACCATGTTGAACAGCGCACCGGCCGTAATGGAATAGAATGTGGCCCATGCCACACCGGCATAGCCCATCTGCGGAAAGCCCCACCAGCCCAGCCCCAGACCAAAATCCGCCACGGTGTTCACCAGACTGACAATCATCATGCAGCCCAGAGGAATCAGCACCATTTTGCGGGCGCGGAACATGGCATTGGTCATGTTGAGCATGTAGTACATGGGCAGCACATACAGATACACGTCAAAAAAATACGACGTGATGGGGCGGATGCGTTCCGGCACCTGCAGCAGGTTGAGAAACGGCTCCTTGAACAGCATGCCGCAGACCAGCACAACCAGACTCATGACAACGCCCAGCTTGATGACCAGCGCCACATAGCGCCGCGCGCGCCTGTACAGTCCGGCCCCGGCGGACTGACCTATGGCCGCCACGGAAGCATTGGCCACGGCTATACCCACCACCATCAGAAAAAAAAGACACTGCGTGATGATACCCAGCGATGCCTGTACATCCTGATGAATTTTGCCTGCCACCCACACATCCACAAAACCGATGATGAAATGAAAAAACATCATCATCATCTGCGGCCATGTAAGGCTGAAAATGGCGGTATCGGAACCGGAATCCGGTTCGGGCGCAGCGGCGCCTGCCCGCGCCGCCTGCATGGTTCGGGTACTATCCGACGACATATATGAACCTGCCTTGCAGGGTAATGCAGAACCTGCTGATTTCACAGAATTCTGCCACCGGTTAACTGAAAACAGCCTGAAAGTATGCCTCAGCGGAAAAAACGGGTCAACGCACCGGAAAGTAACTGTGGCTTGATCTCTTTGTACGCATTATGTACAAAATATGTACAAAGAGACCTCACCCGTTTCACAGGAGGCACCATGCACATATTCAAAAACGAAAAAGAAACAAAACGCGTCATCTTCAACATTGATTCCGGCCTTGCCCTGCGGCTGGAAAGAGCAAGACACCGGGCAAGAAAACTTTCCCGCAAGCTTAATGTCGACGAAGCCGTGGACCATGCACTGGAAGCTTTTCTGGCCGAAGCGGAGCACAGGCTGGACGCGCTGGCGCAGAAAAAAAACGCCGCACCCGCCGCACAGGGCCCCATCATAATGGGTCCTGCGGCAGCCGAAGAAGACAGCCGGGGCGACACTTCGGCCGTGGTGCTGCGCAAAAGCATGGTGCCGGAACAACGGAACAGACAACGCTGACGTAAGAGTAAGTCTCCGCTGCCGCATGGCAACACCCTGACCGCACACCCGTTGCACGAAATCATTCCCCGCGGCACCGGCTCGGGACGAAACGGCAATGACGGACTGCCCGCAGCCTGAAAACCCGCAGAAAAAAGCTGACAGCCCGCAGGTACGGCGCGGCGTACAGCCAAGTACACGCGCCGTGCTCCTGCCCTCAACCGGCAGCAGGATGCCGGTTGAGGGCAGGACCGTGACACACGCGGAAAGCCGGAGCTTTCCGGCCAGTCTGATGCTCCGGCGCTGCCGCACGCGGACAGCCAAACAAAAAAGCGCACCAGAGGTGCGCCCCGTGCCGGTCCTGAAGCCGTAAAAACAATCAGCCGTCCAGAATGTCTCCCGCCGGCAGACGGTGAACAGTGCCGCTCTCATCTTCCAGCAGCAGCCAGCCGTTGTCATCCACATCGCGGACTTTTCCCGTCAGCACGGCATCCCCCCTGCCCAGCCGTATACTGCTGCCGGTTATGCCCGCCAGCTGCTTCCACCGGGCCACCACCGCGGCACCGCCGCCGCTGCGGAACAGTTCATAAGCTTCTTCCAGCGCTTCAAGAACCGCGCGGGCCACTCCCGCACGGGGCAACTGCGGCTGCTCCGTACCGTGGTGCGCCTCAAGCGCCCCGCGCAGCGAAACAGCCCGCATACCATCCCTCTCCAGCTCGGAACAGACGGTATTCACGTTGATGCCTATGCCCGCAACGGCATAGTCCAGCGCATCGACAACCAGTCCTGCTTCAATAAGCACACCGCTCAGCTTGCGGCCATGCACAAGCACATCGTTGGGCCATTTGGGCATTGCAGGCAGACCCGTAAGCCCGCGCACCGCCCCCACCACGGCAACCACAGTCATCAGGGTCAGCACGGGCACCTGCTGCGGGGCGCACTGCGGGCGCAGCACCACAGACATATACACCCCCCCGCGGGGCGAAAGCCATGTCCGGCCCTGCCGCCCGCGCCCCGCCGTCTGGCAGTCGGCCAGCACCACAGACCCTTCTGGTGCTCCGCGCTCCGCCAGCACCCGGGCCTCCATGTTGGTTGACGGCACGGACTCCATGTGCAGCACCGTGCCCCGCCCCAAAAGCCGGGTTCCCAGACCGTGGCATACCGCTGCAGGATGCAGGCTGTCCGCATCGCCTCCCAGCCGGTACCCCCGCCTGGTCATGGCCTCCACAGGGTACCCTGCGTCGCGGATAAGCCGCATGTGCTTGGAAACGGCAGCACGCGACATTCCCAGAATCCGGCTCAGTTCCTCACCGGAAACCCAGTTGCCGTCATGCTTTCGCAGCACTTCCAGTATGGCACCGCGTACAGCGCCGCCTTTTCCCTGTTCCTGAAAAGCCAATTGTAAACCCATTTGAACTTAAAAAGTTGACAATAAGCCGTCACGCAGGCTAGGAGTCGGCCGTTGACCGCGCCGGGCGGTCTTTCCTGACATGCTGCCACGCTGCAAGGATACACGCCCATGACCATAAACCCTGACGACCTGTGCCGCCGCATTATGGCGGACCCTGAAGCCTGTGCCACGGAAGATGAGGCACTGCGGCTTCTGGAACTGCCCGCCGAGCAGACTCTGCCGCTTATCGCCTGTGCCCAGCGCATACGCACGGCACATGCCGGACCGGCGTTCACCTGTGCCATTGTCAACGCCCGTTCCGGACGCTGCCCCGAAAACTGTTCATTCTGCGCACAGTCGGCCCATTATGCCACAGGTGCGCCCGAACACCCCATGCTGAACACCGCCGCACTGGTGGAGCACGCCCTGAAGCTGGCCGACGCCGGTGCGGACAGATTCGGCATTGTGACCAGCGGCACACGCCCCGCCCCCCGCGAACTGGAAACAGTATGCGAAGCCGTGGTCCGCATACGGGCGCGCACGCACCTTTCGCCCTGCGCATCACTGGGCCAGCTCAGCCCGCAGGCAGCTGCAATGCTGCGGCAGGCGGGACTGGAGCGCTACCACCATAATCTGGAAACCGCACGCAGTTTCTTTGCATCGGTATGCACAACGCATGACTACGACGAAGACATATATACCGTCAAACTGGCGCGCGAGGCCGGACTGGCTGTGTGCTGCGGAGGCATACTGGGGCTGGGCGAAAGCCGCGCGCAACGGGCGGAGCTTTCCGGTCAGATAAAACGGTGCAGGGCAGATTCGGTGCCGGTCAACCTGCTGACCCCTGTGGCAGGCACGCCGCTGGAGCGCATGGATCCGCTGCCGCCGTTTGAAGCGCTGCGCACCATAGCCGTATTCAGATTCATGCATCCGCAGGCCGACATACTGGTGGCCGGAGGCCGCGAACATGTGCTGGGCGAATACCGTTCGTGGACATTCATCAGCGGCGCCAACGGGCTGATGGTGGGCAATTATCTGACAACCGCGGGCCGCAGCACCGCTGACGACTACACCATGCTGCGCCATATGGGAGTACTCCGATGAACGCACTTCAACCCGACACGGAACGGCTGCGCGCACTGGACGCGGCCCATGTATGGCACCCCTTCACCCAGATGGCGACGTGGCACGAAGACGCGCCGCTGATAATCGAAAAAGCCCGCGGCAACTGGCTGGTGGATACCGACGGCAACCGCTATCTGGACGGGGTTTCTTCGCTGTGGACCAACGTGCACGGCCACAGACACCCGCATATTGATGCGGCCATACGCGCCCAGCTGGACAACGTGGCACATTCCACGCTGCTGGGTCTATCGAGCCGCCCTGCCATTGAGCTTGCGGCCATGCTGGCCCGGATAGCCCCGCAGGGACTGAACCGCGTCTTCTATTCCGACAGCGGCTCCACTGCGGTGGAAGTGGCGCTGAAGATAGCCTACCAGTACCAGAAGCAACGCGGCCCCGCCGGAGAAGGTCGCAGCAAGTTTTTATGCCTGCGGGGAGCGTACCACGGCGACACCGTGGGGGCCGTTTCGCTGGGCGGCATAGACCTGTTTCATGCCGTGTACGGCGGGCTGCTGTTTGAAACCGTACGGGCCGAGGCACCGTACTGCTACCGGTGCCCCTTCGGCCGGCAGAAAGAATCATGCCGCCACGAGTGCTTCACCCATCTGGAAGAAACGGCCACACGCCACGCGCCGGAACTGGCCGCCATGGTCATAGAGCCGCTGGTTCAGGGTGCCGCCGGTCAGATAACACACCCCGACGGTTATCTGGCCCACGCCCGCGCCCTGTGCGACAGGCTCGGTATTCTGCTTATCGCCGACGAAGTGGCCGTGGGTTTCGGCAAAACCGGAACCATGTTTGCCTGCGAACAGGAAAAAGTGGCTCCCGACCTGCTGTGTCTGGCCAAAGGCATTTCCGGCGGATATCTGCCGCTGGCAGCCACCATGGTGACCGACGCCGTATACGAGGCTTTTTTGGGCGACCACGCGCAATGCCGCACGTTTTTCCACGGGCACACCTATACCGGTAATGCGCTGGCATGTGCCGCAGGCATAGCCAGCCTGCAGCTTTTCCGCACCGAAAGCACACTGGAGCGGCTGCAGCATATCATCACCATATACGATGCACTGCTGCGGCAGCTGGAAACACTGCCCCATGTGGGCGATATCCGCCGCAGGGGCATCATGACCGGCATAGAGCTGGTGGAAGACCGCGCCACACGCCGTCCGTATCCTTTTGCCCTGCGCACCGCGCACAAGGTGGTGCTGGCAGCACGCAGGAGAGGAGTTATCATCCGGCCGCTGGGCGACGTGCTGGTGCTCATGCCGCCCCTGAGCATCACCGCGCAGGAGTGCGGCCTGCTGGTCGAAGCCACGGCGGAAGCCATACAGGAAGTGACCGGAGGCCCCCGTGTCTGAAAAAAATATGCCTGAAAAAACTGTGTCTGAGCGGGACGGGGAAAGTTCGGACGCCCCCCGTGATACCGCCATGTCCGGCGCGCAAAAACACCCCGCAGAAAAAATGGGCCGGAAAAGCTCCGCGGCTGTTCCCGCCGCCCGTACCGCTTCCGTCTTCTGCTGTTTTCCTGCGGATGATCCTGTCTACGCAGAGCATTTTCCCGGTGCGCCCTGTGTGCCCGGCTCGCTGCTCATGCAGGCGTTTATCCGCGCCGCGGAACAGATGACCGGCCCTGCACCGGACGCGGGACAATGGACATTCACGGGGGTACGCTTCCGGAAGTTTGTGCCGCCCGGCACTCACGTCTGCACGGTCAGCGCAGTCACGGACGGCAGCGGCAGCGCATACCGGTGCACCCTGCTTGTGGACGGCGTCGCCGCCGTCACAGGAACCATACAATGCGCCTAAGCCATACCCGCGGATGTGTACTGGTGGCGGGCGGCGGCAGCGCGCTGGGCACCGCTTCGGCCACGCTGCTGGCCCGTGCGGGCGTACCGCTGTGCCTGACGGCAGGCAGCGCAGAGGCAGCCGCCCGCATACACAACGCTTTCAGCGCAGCGCACCTATCCTGCCCGCCGGTACTCATCGTGCGCATGGAAGACACAGCCCGCGCCGATGCCCTGCCGGAACAGGCGGCAGCAGCCGCAGGCATGCCCGCGGCATATCTGCTGGACCTGATGCATACGGATCATGAAAGCCTGCTGGCATCGGCATCACCGGACACAATCAGCGCATACATAGAAGCCAATATAACATGGCGTGCCCGTCTGGTGCGTGCGGTCAGCCGCCATATGCTGCACCGCCGCTGCGGCCGCATGGTTTTTGTCTCGTCAACGGCTGCGGCGCTGCCCGCCGCCGGACAGGGACTGTATGCCGCGGCAAAACTGGCTGCCGAAGCCCTGTACCGCAGCACCGGTACAGAACTGGCCGCACGGGGCATCACAACATGCTCGCTGCGTCTCGGATATGTGGCTGCAGGGCGCGGAGCCCGCTATCTGAAGCAGCATCCGGACCTGCTGCAGCGCATTCCGCTGCAACGGGCGGTGGACGTGCACGAGGCTGCCGGAGCACTGGCGTTCCTTCTCAGCGACGAAGCCGCCGCCATCAACGCCACCGCCATCACCATGGACGGCGGTCTGACCGCCTGCAAATAAAAGGAGACCACAGCATGACTCAGCAGACCGCCCCCTGCGCCGTGACAGAACGGGTCATCGGCATCATCGCGGAAGTTCTCGATATTCCGCCGCACACCATCACTCCGGAAACCCGCGTATTACGCGATCTTGAAACCGAATCCATCGATCTGCTCGAATTCGGCGTGGGGCTCAATGCGGCATTCGGCATACCGGTCGCCGACGACACGGTGTTTCTCACCTCACTGCGCGTGCACCTTGAAGAAGCCCGGCATGCAGATGCTGACCCGTACAAAATGATGGCAGGACGGTATCCTCACCTGAGCTGCGACCGCGTGGCCTGCATACTCCGCACACTGGATGATGGGCCCGTGCTGAGCGTACAGGATATTGCGGATTACGTGCTGCACGCCCTGCGCGCCGGACAGCATGAAAAGGCTCCGAGCCATGCAGGCTGAACGCAGGGTGGTCATCACCGGCGCCGGTGCCGTCACCCCGCTGGGGCATACACCGCAGGACATCCGGCAGTCGGTGATGACCGGCCGCACCGTATTTGAACCTACTTCCGTGCCGGCGGGGTATGCACAGGCACCGGCGCAGTTCGATGCCGACGATGCACTGCGGGGCTGGCGGCACCGGCGCTATCTTAACCGCGGTGCGGCCATGGCCGTGCATGCCGCACGTCAGGCTGCCGGTGCTGCCGGTTTTGCTGCGGGTCTGCCCGGATACTGCGGAATATTCGCCGGAAGCGGTCCGCATCTGGATATGGACAGCGACTACGCACAGCCGCAGCATCTTCCGCAACGGCATGATACGCTTTGTGCCTTATGGATGCTGCGCTATCTGCCCAACACGGCAGCTTCGGCCATCAGCCAGTTGCTGGGCGCCCGCGGCGAAAGTCTGGTGACCGGTACTGCCTGCGCGGCCTCGCTGCAGGCAGTGGGAGAGGCCTTCCGCCGCATCCGCCACGGGGTACTGCCTGTGGCGCTGGCCGGCGGAGGCGATTCGCGCCTGTCATACGGCGGCCTTTTGGCCTATGCCAAGGCGGGCGCACTGGCTCCGTGTTCTGAAGACACTCATGCCGCAGCAGCAGCGGCATGCAGGCCCTTTGACACCGGTCGGCAGGGATTTGCCGCAGGTGAAGGAGCCGCTTTTTTTGTACTGGAATCGCTGGACCATGCGCAAAAACGCGGCGCTGTTCCGCTGGCTGAAGTATGCGGATACGGCTGCAGCATGGACGGCCACGCCATGACCGCACCGCACCCGCAGGGCATGCACGCGGAACAGGCTGTCAGAACCGCTCTGCACGAAGCAGGGGCCGGACCGGCCGATGTGACCGCCGTCTGTGCACACGGTACGGGCACGCTGCGCAACGACACCGCCGAATCAGTCATGCTCACGCGGCTTTTTGCCCCGACCGGACACCGGCCGCCGGTTCTTGCCCTCAAATCATGGACAGGACACTGCGCCTCTGCCTGCGGTGCCGTGGAACTGGCCGTACTGCTGGCCTGTGCCCGGCACGGTTTTCTGCCCCCCGTGCGCAACCTGCAGGCTCCGCTGTGCGACAGTCTCTCGTTTGTCCGCCGCATTCAGCCGTGCACCGCTGCAGAGCTGTACGCTGCCGGACGTCCGGAAAAGCTTTCCGCCCTGACGCTTCTGCAGAGCTTCGGGTTCGGCGGCCAGAACGCCGCGCTGGCGGTACGTCCCTTCCGCGCATCAACCGCCGCGGCAATACAGGATGACAATATACCGGCATGAAACATAAAAACACTATCACGCTGCGCTGCAACGCCGCTCCGGCGCCGGAAACGCTCCATACGCCGGCCACGGCCCTGTTCGTTGTACCCGCCGCGGTAAGTGCGGTCTGCAGCAGCAGCATACGGGGGACAGTACGCGGGGGCGGGCATTCCGGCGAGCCATGGTTCATGACTGAAGCACTGGCCCAGTTTGCCGCGCTGCACACCCGCTGGCTGTGCGGTTTTTCCTGCCACGCATTTCTGCTCTCGGTACGGCGCATGCCCCATATACGCCTTTCTGCCGCCGACCTGCCCGCAGGGGCAACCGCACCGGTGCATGTGCTGCTGACATCACGCACCGGTTCGGACAGCAGGCACGCATTTGAATACACCGTGCAAATGCAGCTGGGTGCCCGCACCGTGCAGGGAATACTGCTTACCGGCACCCTGCCCTATGACGACAGATTTTCAGCTGACCGGCTGCAGAAGCGTTACAGGGAGCTTTTCGCATGGCTTACGCGGCATTGAACGCGCGGTTGCGGGCACTGACGGCCGCAGGACTGTACCGCAGACGCATCTGTCAGGAATCCCGTCAGGGAAAATGGGTGACCGTGGACGGCAGGCAACTGTTGAATTTTGCCTCAAACGACTATCTGGGACTGGCAGCGGATACAGACTGGCAGGCTCAGGTGGCCCGCTGCTTTGCACAGCATCCCCCGTCCGCCTCTGCTTCGGCTCTGGCGGGGGGGCACTCGCGCACCATCAGGGCCGCCGAAGAATCACTTGCCGAATATTTCGGCTATGCGGAATGCGTGCTGCTGCCCAGCGGTTATCAGGCCAATCTGGCCCTGCTGCAGGCGCTGGCCTTTTGCGGCGATACAGTGCTGTACGACAAACGCATCCATGCCAGCACTGCAGCAGCCGTACGCGCCGGTGCCGCAACGCCCTGCGGTTTCCGCCACAACGATACACGGCACCTTGCCCGCAGGCTGGAAAAAACGGACAAGCCGGACAGTACGGGCACAAAAGTTATTCTGGTGGAATCGCTGTACAGTATGGACGGCGACAGTCCGGACTTTGCCGCACTGCACCGGATCAAGGAACGGCATAACGCCATACTGGTGGCAGACGAGGCGCACGCCTTCGGCGTGCTGGGCACAGAAGGCAGAGGGCTGGCAACCGGCAGTGCCGACATGGCTGTGGGCACGCTGGGAAAAGCGCTGGGACTGTTCGGTGCATTCATTCTGCTGCCGCGCGGCGGAACAGAATTGCTGTGCAATCTGGCGTCGCCCTTCATTCACTCCACGGCACTGCCCGACGCGCACGCCGCATGCGCGGCCATGCTGCCCCGGCGCATTGCACGCATGGAGGAACAACGCGACCGTGTGGCCCGGCTGAGCCGTCTCATGCGGACGGAACTGCAGGGGCTGGGGCTGCCTGTGCACGGCACAGCGCACATCATCACGCTGGAAACAGGCGACGAAGCACTGACAAGCCGGACAGCTGCCGCGCTGCGGCAGCACGGTATTCTGGCACTGGCGGCACGGCACCCCACCGTGCCCGCACGAAGAGCCGTCATACGTCTGGGCATGACGGCTCTGCATTCGGCCCGCGACGTAGAGGTATGCGTGCGGAGCCTTACGACGATCCTGCGAGGTATTGTATGAATCATCGTGAACCGATGCCCCTGCACCTGTTTGTCACAGGAACGGACACCGGTGCGGGAAAAACCGTGGTCAGCCTGCTGCTGCTTAAAGTTCTGCACGGGCGCGGGCACATGCCCCGTTACTTCAAACCGCTGCAGACCGGCTGTATTTCTCCCTCGGATGCGGACAGTGACGCCCGTTTCATCCATAACTATCATGAGCCGCTGCGGAACATTGCGCCGGAACATTCCACGGGGCTGTGCTTCAAGTCTCCCAAGGCTCCGCTCTATGCCGCACGCGACGAAGGCCGCGGCATAGAGGCGGAAACCGTCTTGCGCAGGCTGGCATCCCTGCGCAGGGAAAAGGCGCCCCTCGTGGCGGAAGGAGCAGGCGGGCTGCTGGTACCGGTAACCCCGCACGCCACCGTTATCGATATTATCGAACAGTCGGGCATGCGGCCCGTACTGGTGGCCCGCACGGGGCTGGGCACCATCAACCATACGCTCCTTTCACTGGAGGTGCTCAGGCTGCGGAACATAAAACCGGCAGGGATTGTGTTTGTCGAGGCAAGGGATGAACCCACGCCCGCAGCCATGATTCAGGAAAACATGGACGCCGTGTCCGCATTTTCCGGAATATCCGTCAGCGGCGTTGTGCCGCATATTTCTGATTTTCATTCACCGCCCCCGCAGGCTCTGGCCGTCGTGGAGCGGCTTGTGGACGGGATGCTTTAGCCCCGTCCGCCTGCCACCCGCACAGACCCGCCGGTCTTTTCCGCATGCTCCGGAAAGCAGGCCAGCAGGTCGTCCAGAGTTTCGCGGCGGCGGATAAGCCGGTCGCGGCCGTCTTTGTCCACCAGCACTTCGGCCGGACGCAGACGCTGATTGTAGCTGGAACTCATGGCAAAACCGTAGGCTCCGGCATCCAGCATGGCGATGATGTCGCCTTCCTGTATCTCGGGCAGGTCGCGGGCGGCAGCCATGATATCGCCTGATTCGCAGATATTGCCCACGATGGTCTGCTGCATGGTTTCCTGCTGCGGAACACCGTCTTCGCGGTATATCTCCACATCATGAAAAGCGTCGTACATGACCGGACGCTGCAGAACGTTGAACCCGAGATCTGTACCGGCAAAGCGGCGTTCGCCGTTGTTTTTGACGGCATGCACGGTACCCAGTACCACGCCGCACTCAGCGGTCACATAGCGGCCCGGCTCGATCATAAAGCGTCCGTTGTATCCCGTGCGTTCCGCCCATCTGCCGATGCAGTCATCCAGCATGCGGCCCGTGGCTTCCATGTCCAGCCGGGGCTGTTTTTCATATTTGCGGTACGGAATGCCGAATCCTCCGCCGAAGTCGATGACCTCCAGCGAATCCCACTGTTCCGCCTCGCGCAGAAGAAACTCCACGGCTTCCAAGTAGCTGTCCGGCTCCATGAACAGCGAACCGATGTGCTGGTTAAGCCCTGCAAGAGTCAGGTTGTGCCGCTTGAGAATGCGGCGCACGGCATCGCCGTCGTCCGGCCCTATGCCGAATTTCGTTTCCTTGCCGCCGGTGACAACCTTTTTGTGGTGTCCCGCGCCGATGCCTGGATTGATGCGGATCATCACCTTGCCGCCGGGGTTCACCTGCCCCAGCAGATCAAGCTGCGACAGAGAGTCCACGCTGACCAGCAGACCGTGATCGACAGCATTGCGCAGTTCTTCGGCAGAAACGTTGTTGCAGACGTAGGTTATTTCGTCGGGCGTGAATCCCGCCGCAAGATGCATGGCGATTTCGCCGGGAGACATGGCATCCACCACCAGTCCTTCGGAACGGATAATGCGCAGCAGCGAAAGATTGGCATTGGCCTTGGCCGAATAATTGACCCGGAACCCCGGATGACTGCTCAACCCTTTCAATTCGCGGCATCTGCGGCGCAGTACGTTTTCATTATACACGTACAGCGGGCTGCCATAGGTTTCCACCAGCTCCATGGGTGTGGAAAGCCCGTAAAAATCCAGTTCATCTGTCACGGCGGAACGAACGTTCGACATTATTTCCCCCTTGTGGGACTCTCCTCCGGTTCTGCACCGCTCATGCCGGACCGGATCTTGATAAGTTCAATTTCATTCAGCAGCGCCTCGCGCATCAGATACACCAGATGCTCGTTGGCGGAGTACAGACACTGCCCTGTTCTGGCGGCCTGATCCACCACGCCGGTAATCACTTCGCGCGTGTCGGCAATAAGCTTGATATGCCCCGTACCCGCGGCATTATGCATAAAAATGGCTCCGGAAATCTGCGGGTCGGCATCCGACAGAATAACCACCTTGAGTCCGCGGGCGGCACAGGCGGCCATGTCTTCCTTCAGCTGCGCGGCATTGCCCGAATGCATCGAAATATACACGCGCAACTGCGCCAGACGCAGCATGTTGCGCACTTTATCCATGGTGTTCTGATACCCCGTCACCGTCAGGTAGGGCATTTCCACCGGCTGCTCTTCGGGCAGATGCTGTTCGAGAAACTCCAGAGTCTCGTCACAGTGCCTGCGTATGGTGACCAGCAGCTCCTTGCGGGGTGTGGGCACATACTTGCTGGTGTCGTCGCTGGCCACCACGGCCCCGCCCTTTTCCACCAGACTGGATAACGCCGCATATGCGTTGGAACGCGATATGCCCGCCAGCTTTGCCGCCTCATATCCTGTAAGCGCACCGTGCCTGCACAGCGTCACGTACATGATGGATTCCTGCTGGGTAAACCCGAACCGCTTAAGAGCCTTTATGATTTCGCTATCCATGCAATTTCCTGCCACGCCTAACGTGGTACTATTTAGTACTACTAATTACCCTGAACCCGGTTGTCAATATCCGGTCTGCAAAAAAACACCCTGCGGCCGGAGGCATGCCCGGCCGCAACCGGCCAGACAGTGTACGCCGCCTCGGCCTGCCGGGCAACGCGGCAGCCACCCCTTTACGCGGAGACTTACTTTTTTTAGCGTAAACAGCAGCCTGCCGTGCACGGCAACGCGCAAACAAAGGATGGTACAATGCAACACCCCGTACATGAAAGCACCATAGCCGCACAGACTGCCGCCATACTGCCACAGGTCATCAGCTGGCGGCACGACCTGCACCGCATACCCGAACCCGGGCAGGCCGAAGAAAAAACCGCCCGCTATGTTTCCGCCTGCCTCGAATCTCTGGGCATAACGCACAGCACGGGCATTGCCGGTCACGGCATCTGCGGCATCATCGACACCGGACGGCCCGGTCCCACCGTGCTGCTGCGCGCGGACATGGATGCGCTGCCGGTGACAGAACTGGCCGATGTGCCGTTCAGGTCCGCCCATGACGGCTTCATGCATGCCTGCGGTCACGACTGCCATATGGCCATGCTGCTCGGGGCGGCGGGCATATTGCGGCACCTGGCGGACGAGCCGCACAGCGGCATGTGCGGTGCCGTCAAGCTGATCTTTCAGCCTGCCGAAGAATACCCCGGCGGAGCAAAGCCCATGATTGAAGCCGGTGTGATGCAAAATCCCGCCGTGGATTACTGTCTGGGGGCGCATGTATGGCCCACGCTGCCCGAAGGCACAGTATCGGCCTGCTCCGGTCCGGTTATGGCCGCCATGGACAGGTTTGACATAACCATCAGAGGCCGCGGAGGCCACGCCGCCAAACCGCACCATTGCGTGGATGCACTTGAAACCGCCACGCAGGTTGTTTCGGCCATGCAGCGCATCATCAGCCGCAAGGTCGACCCGCTCAAACCCGCGCTGCTCACCGTAGGGCAGTTCAATGCGGGAACCGCATTCAACGTCATTCCCGGCGAAGCCTTTATCAGCGGCACGCTGCGCACTTTCGATGCGGACATCCGCAAACAGTGGGAACCGCTGCTGCGGCAGGTCACGCAAGGTGTGTGCAGCTCCATGGGCGCCACCGCAGATATACTGTTCAGCCCCGGCTACCCTGCCGTGGTCAACAACGCAACAGTGACGGACATAGTCCGTCAGGCTGCCGCGCATACAGACGGGGTCACCTGTCCGGACCGCCATGAGCAGAGCATGGGCGGCGAAGATATGGCGTATTTTCTGCAACGCGCTCCGGGGTGCTTTTTCTTCATCGGCAGCGGCTTTGAAGGCTGCGCTCCGGCCCATAACGCACATTTTCAGGTGCACGACCACATACTGGCCCACGGTATCGAAATTTTCTGCCGGGCCACATTGCGGCTGCTGCTGGACAAACCGGCAGCCACAGCCTGAGGTCTTTGGCTTTGCCTGTTAATACAGGCTGTAAGCCACATGAGACACGCACAGAAGCATAAGAAACGTTTTGACTTTCATGGCTGAACAAGCCAAGGTGACGATGTTTCTTTATGCCAAAAACCATGCAAGGAGTTTTTACATGGCAATCAAAAACGGCGACACCGTGCGTGTCCACTATACAGGAACTCTTGATGACGGCACGGTGTTCGACTCATCCCGCGACCGTGAACCGCTGGAATTCACCATGGGCGAAGGTATGCTCATTCCCGGTTTTGAAGCGGCTCTGATGGGTCTTGCCGCTGGCGATACCACCAAGACCACCATCCAGCCCGAAGACGCCTACGGCGAGCCCAATGACGAACTCATTCTGGCCGTTGCGCGTGAGCAGGTGCCCGACCACATCACCCCCGAAGTGGGTCTGATGCTGCAGGTGCAGACTGAAGAAGGCATGATGGATGTGACCATCACCGACGTAACCGACGAACAGGTCGTGCTGGACGCCAACCACCCGCTGGCCGGCGAATCCCTGACCTTCGAAATAGAAGTGATGGAAGTTCTCTAAGCCTCAGTGCCGCCCGTGCGGCTTTGACAGGGCGCCGCGGTGTATACCGCGGCGCCCTTTTTTTTGCAGCACGGAAAAAAGGCCGGAGAGGCGAACCTCTCCGGCCGGTTACCGGTATGATGATGCGGCGGGGGATGCAGTTATAGCGACCCTATCTGGTACACCACCGTGGCCACCGCAAAAGCCAGAATGGTGTTGAAGACAACGCTGAACCCTGCCCAGCCCCACGAACCGGCCTCCTGCTTGATGGCTACCACAGCCACAAAGCACGGAGCGTACAGCAGCACAAAGAGCATGAGCGCCAGCGCACGGGCGGGATTCCACGACGGGTCGTTGGCTATGCGTTCTGCCAGACTGCCGCTTTCTTCGGGGTCAACCTCGCCCAGTGAATACGCGGTGCCCAGTGTGGATACGATAACTTCCTTGGCCGCGATGCCGCCCACCAGAGCAATGTTGGTACGCCAGTCAAAGCCGGCCACAGAGGTTACGGATTCAATGGCAGTGCCCACACGTCCCGCTGCGGAGTACCGCAGTCCGGCCATGGCTTCTTCCGCATCCACTGCGGCAAGGGCTTCTTCCATGGGGGCCACATCATGGCCTTCGGCCTCGGCTGCTTCCATCTGACCGGTTATAAGCTGCCGCTGGCTTTCAAACTGCGCCACCTGAGTATCAGGCAGCTCCGGAAAGGTCATGGCAACCCAGAGCAGAATGGAAATGGCCAGAATAACGGTACCCGCTTTTTTAATGTACTGCCACGTACGCTCCCATGTGTGAATGAGCAGTCCGCGCAGCGTGGGAATACGGTAGGGAGGCAGTTCCATGACAAAGGGAGTGGATTCGCCTTTGATAAGCGTGGAGCGCAGCAGGCGTGCCACAAGCAGCGCCGCCACCCAGCCGCCCAGCGTCAGCGAGAACATGACAGCCGCTTCATTATCGGCAAAGAAAATACCCACAAAAAGAATGAATACAGGCACTTTTGCACCGCAGGCCATGAAAGGCGCCGTGATGAGCGTGGCCAGTTTTTCCTTGCGGCTGCGCAGGGTGCGCGTGGCCATAACGCCGGGCACGGCACAACCGCCGGCAATACCGCCGGAAACGATGAACGGCATTACCGAGCAGCCGTGCAGGCCGAACATGCGGAAGACCCTGTCCAGCATATAGGCGATACGCGCCATGTAGCCGGAGTCTTCCAGAAACGCGATCTGCAGGAACATGAACAGAATAAGCGGCACAAACCCCATGACACCGCCCACGCCGTCTATGATGCCGGATACGATAAGCGATTTCAGCAGGCCGTCGGGCAGTGCGGCAGAGGCGGTCTCGTTAAGCCAGCCGAACATTTCTTCCACCCAGCCCATGGGAATTTCACCGATGGCGAAGGTAATTTCATAAATAAGGTACAGCAGCCCCAGCATGATCAGCGGGCCGAACAGCTGATGGGTAAGCACTTTGTCAAGACGGTCGGAAAACTGAATACGGTCCGTCATCTCGTCGCGGCGCTTCACCACGCCGTCACGCAGCACGGAAGCAATGAACCCGTAGCGGTAGTCGGCTATGACAGCTTCGGGGTATGTATTGAGCGTGCTCTGCAGGTGGTCGGCCACTTCCTTGACCTGCGCTTCCAGCTCCAGCGCCAGCGGACCGGCATCACGGCCGAGACGCATCATTTCCTCGTCGCCTTCGATATATTTGATGGCCACCCAGCGTGCGGGGTATTTATCAAGAAATTTTTCCGACTCGATACGCGCAGTCATGGCGCGCAGCACAGGGTCGATGTCTGCCCCGTAAGAAATCTCCAGCGGAGTCCATGGCTGCTTGCTGCGGGAATCGCCGAATTCCACGGCATCCTGAAGCAGTTCTTTCACGCCCTCGCCGCTACGGGCAACGGTTTCGCGCACGGGCACACCCAGAGTTCTGGAAAGACGGGCCACGTCAATCTCGATACCCTGCTTGCGGGCTTCGTCCATCATGTTCAGCCCGAGCGCCACGGGTACGCCCATTTCAAGAAACTGCACGGCAAGATACAGGTTACGCTCAAGCGCAGCCGAGTTGAGCACGTCCACCACCACATCGGGGCGTTCGTCCACCACATAGCTGCGGGCAACCAGTTCTTCCTGCGTATAGGCGGTAAGAGAGTACGTGCCCGGAAGGTCGATGATGTGCACTTCCCGTCCATCAAGGCGCACTCTGCCCTCTTTTTTATCCACGGTGATGCCCGGATAGTTGCCCACATGCTGGCGGGCGCCTGTCAGTGCGTTAAAAGCCGTGGTTTTGCCGGAGTTCGGGTTACCGGCAAGTGCAATGGTAGTAATTTTCATTCCTGATTCCTGTTCCCCATACTGTTGAGCCGGACCGCGGAAGCTTCCGGCCCCCGCAACTGCCGGAAACATCCCCTGTTCCGGCAGGCTGCCGTGTCGCGACCCGTTTTACGTTCAACCAGACGTCTGACGATGCCTGCACCTTGCAGCCGTGCGGCTACACTGCTTCCACTGTGATGTAGTCTGCCTCGTTGTTGCGCAGCGACAGGGTGAAGCCTTTCAGACGCAGCGCCACCGGATCCTGCAGCGGAGCCCTGCCCATGATTTCAAGCTCCGCACCGGCAACCAGCCCCATATCACGTATGCGGCGGCCCAGTTCTCCGCCTGCGCTTACAGAAACAATGCGGGCCCGTTGCCCGACCTTGAGCTGGCGCATCGGAATTGACTGACTCATTGTGTTCCCCTTTTCCCCCCGCGACTGCCTGCGTCAGGGGTGTGAAATTGAAAATCCTTCTCATCGAATGGCCGTAAAAAAAGCGTGTGAGACATCATCACGCATCCGGCCCAGTCCCTGAACCTGCTATTTATGATTGGCTCCGCCGCAGCAGGTGTGCTGCGAAGAAGACTTGCCTTTGATATCCTTTATCTGCCCGCTGCCGCATCCGCCGCTGCATCCGCAGCCGCATCCGCCGGACCGCTTGCGCGTGTACCTGTAAACCAGATACACCACCGCCAGCAACACAATGACCGCCACAACGGCTGTCTCCCAGTTCATAGCAACTCCTCGGATTAGTTAAGGGTGCACCGCAGCACGGTCGGCATCGGCGGTATCGCACAGGGGTTCGCACAGCACCTGATCGGCCATGCCGTTACCCAGCACAACGCAGCAGTTGCGTACTTTCACGCTGCAGGGTCCGCCATTACGCGGGCCGCCGTTGCGCGAGCACACTTCCACTTCCGTGCCGGGGGTCAGCCCCAGCGCGCACAGCCTGCCCCGTGCTTTGGGGCAGTCGCCCAGCGCGCTTACACGTACCTTTTCACCAACCGCAACCTGATTCAGCTTACACTGACAACCCATAGTTAATCCCCTTGAATGAGCTCCACTTAATCCCGCATGAGAATGATTGTCAAGTTCCTTTTCAGCTTTTCGGAGGATGTCCTGCCGCGCGGTCTTTTTGCTCCGCCGCACCGCTCTCAGGTAAAAAAAGAAACGAACAACGCCACGAGATACGGCTTTTACATGCAGCCGCATCACTCCGGTACGCAGTAAGTGAGGGCTTTACAAAGACGGTACAGTTGCCTAGGTTTCAGATAATTCACAGACAGGAATGTTTATATGCCGAAAACAGTTGTCATTGTAGAGGACATGGGCATTGTCCGCGAAGGGGTGCGTGCGCTGTTGGGCGGCTGCCCCGGGTACCGTATTGCCGGAGAAGCCTCTGACGGCATAGAGGCCCTGCAGGTCGTGGAGCGGTGCGCTCCGGACGTGGTGCTGATGGATATAGGCATGCCGCGCATGGACGGTGCAGACGCCATACGCGAAATCAAGCGCCGTTTTCCCCGCACAAAAGTCATAGCCCTGACCGCGCATAACAAAAGCGCGCTCATTTTCCGCACGCTTCATGCCGGGGCAGACGGATACATGCTGAAAACCGGCAACTGTGAAACACTGGTCGGCGCCATACAGACGGTGCTTGAGGGACGGCGGTATATCAGCCCCGACATTTCCCAGTCGCTCATCGACTCGTTAGCGGGTTCAGACCCCATGGATTTCGCCAATCCCATCGACACGATATCTGTCAGAGAAAAACAGGTGCTCAAGCTGATAGCCAGAGGCATGGGCAACAAAGAAATCGCAGCGGAGCTGTGCATCAGCCACAAGACCGTGGAAAAACACAAAGCCAGCCTCAAACGTAAACTGAGAGTGAACAGCAACGCGGAGATGGCCACGCTGTCCATGGAGTACGGTCTGCTGGAACCCTGAGCCGCGTCACCCGCCGCACAATATACAGCCGCGCCCGCTCCACCGCGGGCTGCAACCTTCTTTGCCCCCCTGCATCGCGGGATACCCGCAAAAATTACCGTGCTTCCAGCGCTTCGCAGGCTGTATCCAGCAGGGCACCCGCAACCGCCGCATGACGCATGCATTCCTGCCTGTCCCGCACAATCAGCGCCTGTTCCAGCCCGTAAGCCGCCTGCGCCATATCGACCCATCCGTATTGCATGGCGGCGCCTTTCAATGAATGAGCGGCATCCGCACCGTCCTGAAAAGCCCCGGCCGACATGGCATCGGTTACGGCACGCAGCAGCCTGCGGGCCTCATCCAGCAGGGCGGGCAGCAGATGATGCAAAGCGGCGGGCACCTGCCGCGTCACAGCCGTATGCATATATACCTGTCCTTTCAGCTGCCCGCGTACCGTGCAAAAGGGCGGACCGGTAACCGGCCCGCCCTGCTATACGGCACGCGGCGCCCCGCAGGGCGGCGTTATGATTTCTTCTTTTTTTTGTCACGGCATTCTCTGCACTCACCGTACAGGTACATCCTGTGGCTGGTCAGCACAAAGCCGTGTTTCGCGGCCAGCTCTTCCTGAAGCAGCTCAATGTGCTCGTCCAGCACCTCGATATTTCTGCCGCAGGTTTCGCAGATAAGATGGTCATGGTGCTTGCTGCCGTACTTCTGCTCATACCTGGCCACCCCGTCGCCGAAGCGGACTTCCTTGGCTATGCCCGATTCGCTGAGCAGCTTCATGGTGCGGTACACAGTGGCCTGTCCCACGGAAGGGTCTTCACGCTTGACCTTCTCGTACAACTCCTCGGTGGTAAGGTGGCCATCCTCCCGCAGAAACACATCCACAATCAACATCCGTTGCGGGGTCATTTTCAGGCCGTTGGCAACGATGTAATCCGTGAATACCTGTAACGGATCTTTCATAGGCGACTCCAGAGGCTCTGTATGACCGGACAGTATCCGCAAGACTGACAATACGCAACCTTGCGGATTACATAATGCTCTTCACTGCCCAGCCGTTCCGCTCCGCAGCCTCTTCCACTCCGGCCCCGCCCAGAACGCACACAGTGCCTGTCCGGGCCGCCTCGGCCAGCACATCGGCAAAGCGGACAAAGTCTTCGGGGGTGGTGGACAGAATCTCATCACGCATCTGCTGGCGGCGTTCTTCCGTATCACCCGTCAGTGTGCGCGCCAGCGATGCCATGCCGCGGTCATGGGGCAGCATATGGGCGTCCAGTTCGCCGATGGCTCCCACCACCGAGGTGACCAGCTCATCCTTTGTCAGAGACAGCGAACGCAGATATTCAGCGCTGCGGTCATACACGTCAAGCGTGGCTTCCAGATTGGGGTCGCGGTACGACACCTGTGCCAGAACACCGCTTGCACGGTCAAAGGCGCAGAAAGCACCGTAGGCCCCGCCCTGCACCCTCACCTTGTCCCACAGCCAGGCCATGCGCAGATGCTTGAAAATCACATTGGCCGAACCGTGATACCGGTACCCCAGACTGTAAAGGTCGGCCGCCTTGCCCACGTAGTTAACCTGCGACGGGACGCACAGTGCCTCATGCACAGGACGGATATCGGCAAACCAGGCCGGGGGTACATCCTGTCCTTCGGGCAGCGAAGCGGCAAAAGACGATGCATGCGGCATGGCCGCTGCCAGTGTTGATCCGCTGCCCGTCATGTTGAGCACCGCACCGGCTCTGCCCACCAGCGCCTGACGGACGGCCGTCAGGTCGGCCAGCACGCCGTTCCAGTCTTCATCAACACGCCGCACAAGTTCGCGCAGGTATTCCAGCGCAGCCAGACCGTCCATCTGTTCACCCAGCCAGCCGCTTTTGCCGAAATGCGACCGCAGACGCGACATGACCACCATATGTCCGGCAGGTACCAGACGGTGCTCCATACGCGCTTTTTCTTCCAGCAGAATGGACCGGAAGCGCTCTTTCTGGTCAAGCTGCGCGTCCAGCAGCACATCGCGCATCAGTTCAAACAACGCTGCGGCGTTAGCCTGCGTCGCCTTGCCCTGCACAAACAGACGGGCATCGGGAGTACGGTCGTCCACACGGGTCAGCACCACGCTGTCGGCATCTATACCGCCTGTCTTGCAGGCTATGCGCATGCCCATCTCCACAAAATCATACCGCGATGTGCCCATTTCCACCATGGCCCTGCCCAGCAGCGGCACCAGCGGCACCAGTCCCGCGGGAATCCTGTTCAGGCTGAACCCTGCATCGACATACAGAATACCTTTGGCGTCAATGTCGTGCGTTATCAGACGCATGCCGTCCAGCGGCGATTCCTGTGCCGGTATGGGCGTATTGACGACGGCAAGGTCATGCAGCCCCAACCGCGGTATGGTGGACAGCGCCTCGGGAGTATCAGGTTCTTCCTGCATGCGGCGCAGTTTTTCGGCATTGGCGCGCACGGCCTCAAGCCCCTGCTCATCCAGCGAGGCACGCACAGCGGCCAGCCGCGACTTTTCTCTTTCCGCACGGGCTTTGTCGCTGTTTTCAGCAGGCACCAGCACCACCGTGGCCCTGTGCGTGTTGTCCAGCAGCCAGCGGCGGATAAGATTTTCAAACACGGGCTCACCGGCGGCCACACGCGCCCTGATGGCGTTGACGGGCTTTTCAAATGCCAGCTGCGAAAAAGGATCGCCGTCATAAAGCCACGTGGTCAGCGCGCGGGTCATCACCGCCAGCCCCACGGGAAAACGGCCCGTATTGTTTTCGCGCAGATCGAATTCCACCGTGTTCATGGCAGCCTCGATGCTGGCGGCAGGCACGCCGTCTTCGGCCAGCCCGCGCAGCACCGAAAAAATCAGACTGCTGATCTGTTCCTCATCTGCGGGGTCTATCCCTTTGAGTCCGGTGGAAAAATACAGCTGCCGCAGTTCATTTTCCAGTCCGCCTCCGGCAAGATCTTCACCCAGTCCCGACTCTATGAGCGCCTTGCGCAGCGGCGAGGCAGGCAACCCCACCAGAATGTGGTCAAGCATCTGCAGGGCAAAGTTGGTCTCCGCGTCGGATGTTTCCGGCAGCAGCCAGTTGACGGTCATCATGCCCCGCCTGTCGCTGTCCGCACCGGCGGCGTACGGTACTTCCAGACGTTTCGGCGTATCAAATGTCTGCTGCAGCGGCACTTCGGACTGAACATCCAGCGGACCGAAACGGTCCAGCAACTGCGACAGCACGGCCAGACGACGGTCTTCCGGATCATCGCCCCAGAAATAAAAACGTGCGTTGGCAGGATGGTAGTACGTTTCATGAAACGCCTTGAACGCCTCATACGTCAGATCCGGAATATGTTCCGGATTACCTCCGGAATCGAGCCCGTAGGTTATGTCAGGAAAAAGCGCCTGCTGCGAACGTTCGGCAAGAATGCTTTCAGCAGACGAATACACGCCCTTCATCTCGTTGAAGACCACGCCTTTGTAGGTCAGCGTGCCGTCCTGCGCCGTCTCGTAATGCCAGCCTTCCTGCTGAAATATTTCGGGAGTGATCCGCGGGAAAAACGCGGCGTCCAGATACACGTCCACAAGGTTGTAAAAATCGGCCAGATTGGTACTGGCAACCGGATAGCACGTTTTGTCGGGATAGGTGAACGCATTGAGGAACGTCTGCAGAGAACCTTTGAGCAATTCCACAAAAGGTTCTTTCACAGGGTATTTTTCTGACCCGCACAAGACCGAGTGCTCCAGAATATGCGCGACACCCGTGGAATCGTGCGGCGGTGTGCGGAAGCTCACCCCGAAGACCTTGTTTTCGTCGTCGTTGGACATGGAAAGCAGCGCGGCACCGGTGGCATCGTGCCGCCACAACCGCGCTCTGCTGGAAAGCTCTTTTATCTCGCGTTCTTCTACCAGTGTAAAACCATGCTTGTGCAAGGTGAACCTCCCGTATCCGGATACTCGAAAAAAACTCCGCTCTGGGCGGCAGTTCAAGACTAATGACAATAGCTGCAGATACCTGCGGCGCAGCGCATGCGGCGTATGTCCGGCAGCCGGACACAACCGCGCCAGCGGAATATAGGCACCCCTGCGGGGAAAGCAAGGATCACTGCAAAATGCAACACCGCGCAGCCCGCCGTACCGCGCGCAGACCAGCACCGTGCACGGCGGTTCCGGCACACTACCCCATAGCGATGATAATGAAAACCAGTCTGAATTCCGGCGGAACTGCCGTGGCGCGAAAACCGTCAGCACCTGCCGGACAACGCACTGCGCGGTGCAAAAAAGCTATTCCAGCCGCCGGCTGATCACACGCATAACACAACGGCACTGCCTGTCCAGTTCGCACCACAGATCTTCCAGATCCGCCGTACCGCCCGAGCGGGCCTGCCGCTCTATACGGCGGGCAACCTGCGCGGGTCCGTACGAAACCATATCCAGAAAAGAACCGGCCATACTGTGGGCGATACCGGCCACATCGGCCAGCCGGCCTTCGGTGACGGCTCTGTACCCCTTATCCAGTTCCTGCGGCAGCGTTATCATCATCCGGCGGTAGAGTGTTGTCACATCCTCCGGTTCCAGTCCGAAATCCTCCGCAATCTGCACTGCGGACATGACCATGCAGTCATCTGCCGGCTCGCAGGCCGCCGGGGGCTGCTGCCCGCCCGAAATCCGTTCATACAATGCGCACAAATCCTGCAGCTGCGCCGCAGTAAGGGGAACCTGCAGCACACAGACAAAACCTTCGGGAGCAGCCCGTTCGACCTGCTCTCCCGCGCCGGTTCCGGATTCAGGCATCAGAGCGGCCACCGGCAGTTCTGTTCTGACCGTACTGACAGATACCGTACGCAAGGCTGCATAAAACCGCAGCGCCTGCCCTGCCGCCGAAGTGAAATCGAGCACCACAAGGCAGGGTTGTGCCCCGAGCAGCACTTCCACTGCGGCGCCTTCATCCTCCACCAGCCGCACATCAGCACCACATGCGCCCAGACGGCTGCCCACTTCACGCACCATGCTGCCGCATCCCAGCACCAGCACCGCGTCGCCACGCTGCTTCATGGCTGCTTCACGCTCCTTTCTCCGCCGCGGGGGCGGCCAGTTCCACACGGTTTCTGCCGTTTGCCTTGGCCCTGTACAAAGCCTCATCCGCTTGTTCCATAAGGTCATGAGGCAATACAGGCACCGATCCGGCTTCCATACAGGCCACGCCCAGCGACACCCTTATGGTGGTCTCGCGTCCGCCGCCCACAGGAATTATCTGCTCTTCCACAGCCGCGCGTATGCGTTCCGCCAGCGCGGCGCCACCGTGCATGTCCGTACGCGGCACCACCACGGCAAATTCTTCGCCACCCACGCGCGCCAGCACGTCTTCGGTGCGCACACAGCCACGCAGTGTGGAAGCCACAGCCATCAGCACCACGTCACCGGCCTGATGGCCCAGCGTGTCGTTGACTTTTTTGAAGTGATCAAGATCGAGCATGATGACACACATGGGTGAGTCCTCGCGCTGATGGCGGGCCACTTCCTGCCCCAGCCGCAGATCAAAATGACGCTTGTTGAAAAGAGAAGTGAGAGGATCGATAAGACAGAGACCGGCAAACCGGCGTTCGTGCCTGCCGATGATAAGGCCGAACAGCATGAATACCAGCACGGTACCCACAAGCATGTAGGCAAACAGCCAGCGTTCATAAAGCGGATGCTGAGGATGGATATCGCACAACCACCTGATGACAAACCAGCCAAGAGGGGCACCCAGCCCCAGTGCGGCACCCTGCAGGGGCCTGCGCAGGGCCTGCAACAGCGAAACGGCTCTGGTCGTCAGCATGGTGCGGTCTCCTAACGGGGCGGGCCGTCCTGCCGACGGCCACGGTTCAGCGCATCCATGACCGTGCTATACGGAACACGTCTTCATAATCCAGCCTGTCGCGGATACCCAGGCACAATTCCGTGGACATGCGCATTTTATCCTGCACATCGCGCAGCAGCACCATTTTGTGCTCGCGCAGCCATTTACGGACAAAAGGAGCATCCATACCATCGATAACCAGCGCAAGACCGTCCACAAAGTACGTCGAAGTTATGACGGGAAGATACGGCTGGCAGGCATCTTTGCCCTGCTGTCTTGCAAGCAGCACGTAAAAAAGCAGCGTGACCATCAGCTTGTCGTCCTGCTGCCGGTGGCTGACATCAAAATATCTGTCCTGCACGGCTTCACGCTCGCTCATCAGCTTAAGCAGTTCATGCGCCAGCGACAGGGCCCGCTGCTCCGTAAGCGGGCAGCGGGGGAAACGCGCCGCCATCTTGGCCATGCTTTTTCTGGGGTTTTCCCCCTGTGCGATATCCATCAGCGCTATACGCATAAGGTCATAACGGCGCTCAAGTTCGGACAGCACGGTTTCTTCGCGCGCTG
This sequence comes from Oleidesulfovibrio alaskensis DSM 16109, assembly GCF_000482745.1. NCBI lineage: Bacteria > Pseudomonadati > Thermodesulfobacteriota > Desulfovibrionia > Desulfovibrionales > Desulfovibrionaceae > Oleidesulfovibrio > Oleidesulfovibrio alaskensis. The sequence goes on from NZ_AXWQ01000013.1 coordinate 82,524, forward strand.
TGGCCAGCAGCCGTATGCGCGACTCACTCATGGAGCCGGAGCATATTTCCAGCAGATGACGCACAAAAGGCTCGGGGGTATGTTCCGCCTCGCTGTAAAGCGCTTTCATGCTGCGTCTGCCGCCCGCCAGTTTTTTTAGCGCCAGCCAGTACGCGGCCACACCTTCCAGCGGCATTTCAAGAATATCAATTTCGCGGTGTTCGTGCATGGAGCATCCCGGCTGTATCGCTAAAAGCTGACAGAACAAAAACCCTGCGGCACTACATAGCATATAGTGTTGCCGCGTCGTCTTTCAAGCTTTTTCAGCCGGATACCGCAAAAAATAAAAGGCCCCGCATGGGGGCCGGATGTGTGCCGCTGCGCGCGGGGCAGAAGCAGGCAGTGCGGGTGCTACAGTTCCACCACGGAATTCTCTGTGCGGGCAAACTCGCACCAGACATAGGCATCCGCAGCATCGTCATTAAGCCACCGGGAACCGTCGGCCAGATAGCGGAACTGATACTGCCGCCCGGTTTCCAGCCCCACCTCAACCGAAAAAGAACCGTCCTTGAGACGCTTCATGGGGGTGGAAGTTTCATCCCAGCCGTTAAAGTCACCCACCACGGCAACATGCTGCACGCCGGAAACCGCTTCGGCGGGCAGACGGAAGCGCACCCTGCAACGGGGCTTCGTTTTCAGAAACTGTTTGCTAAGTGACATGCCGACCTCCAGAATTGCATGGACCAGGGTTTACCGGTATCACGCCTGTCCGTTTCCGAATAATGGTTTTTTTCGTATCCCACTATCAGCCCAAACACACCACGGCGTCCAGCCGCAAAGCAAAAAAAGACTCCGGATTCCCTCATTGCGTGCCATGGACACCAACCATAAAAAAATAATGCCCCCCTTTACCGCCCAAGGCAGCCCGCAGCAGTCTGTGCAGTGCCTAACCATGCGCCATACTGCGGCAAACATACTTATGCCGTATATAGTGCTGCCGACATGCCTGTGCCTGATACGGGTTGAGCTTTGTTGACACCAGTTAACTTAGAGTGGTAACGGCGTTACTGAGTAATGGTACCGTTGTCCCGGACAGTCTGCCGTCAATAAAGGCCGACCTTTAGCCCTGCTGCCGACCATGAAAAAAACAACGTTCACAGTAGGCGAAGCCGCAGAGCTTCTGAGCTGCCATAAAGAGACCATCAGGCGCGCCATAAAAGACGGCAGCCTGAGGGCCGCGCAGCTGGGACGCGGGTACCGCATTTCCCGGGCCGATCTTGAAGCTTTCTGGACGGCAAAAGGCGGAGGATCTCTTTTTGAACAGGAGCCGCCCGAAGGCACTGCGCCTGCCCCGCCCGAGCCTGCACGCAAAGAAAAGCCGAAGAAACCCAAAGGTCCGGAGCAGCTGACCCTGCCCACTTCGTAAGAGGAGGTTGCGGCATGAGTACAACCCAAGGCAACGGTGTTATGGAAAAACTGACCCTGCAAAGCGATACCGGAGCGGATATCACCTTCCGCGGACGTCTGTTCTCCGAAAGTTCGTATTTTGATGAAGAGACAGGCATGATGACCCGTCAGCGGCTGTATGTGACGGATCAGAACCAGCAGGTATATTCCATAGTCACCAGCGACGGACGCAGAAAAGAACGCAGAGTCTACCTGCTGAAGGCGGAAGAGGGCGTCTGCCGGATTAACAACGGCCTGTACGACGTCACCGTGCCCGTGGAGCTGCTGATGCTGGCCGTACGCGGTCTGTGCGGCCTGACGGAAAGCGAGCAGAGCACGGATTTCTTTGCCGCGCTGGAAGAATCGCTCAAAGCTGCCAACGCCTGATCACCGGATGGTACGCCGGTCGGCCCCTTGTATGCAAAGGGCCGTCTGTTGTGGTGCCGCACGCTTAAAAGCTGCGGCCGAAAAGCTGCGACTGTAGAACTGCGACTGAAGGACTGCGGTCGAAAATCCGCAGCTGAAGCCGTGTGCCGTTCCACCGCCTGCGTTCTGAAGAAAACGCGGCCTGTACATGCGCGCGGAGCACATTCCCCGCCCCCCGAAGCCGCGCGACCGTGTGCCAGTTTGTGCCCGTGCGCCTGCGCGCTTTCAGCGGCGCATGAAAACAGATCCCCCCCCTAACAGCATGCATCGCCGGACCGCACCGTGCCGGCTCCCGTGCGGCTCCCGTGCGGCGGAAAACGTCGTGCTCAGCTCAGCACCGCGGGAAGCCACAGGCGGAATGTGGTGCCTTCACCCTCGCGGCTTTCAAATCCTACGGAACCTTTGAGATAGTTGTTGGTAAGCAGCTTCATGCTGTATGTGCCAAGCCCGCGCCCCGTTCCCTTTGTAGAAAAAGAACGCTGGAACACAAGCCACCGATGTGCCTCTGGTATGACGCAGTCGTTTCTGGTGTAAAATTCTGCGCCGCCGTCTGCCGGACAGCAGCCCACCGCCACGCAACCGTCCTGCGGCGAGGCTTCCATGGCGTTTTTCAGCATGTTCAGCATGACACGGCGCAACAAGGTCTGATCGCTTTCTATCATCAGACTTTCCGCCGGTGCCTGCACGTCGAAATGCACCCCTTGGGCCATTTCCATCTGCTGTACCGATTCCAGCACATCATTCATCAGTTCAGCCAGACACAACCGTGCGGGGCGGATACTCAGTTCATCCGATTCTGCGGCCAGAAGCAGACGCTGAGCCATGATCTCGTCTACCAGTTCTTTGGAAAAGCGATGCATAAGCAGACTTTCACCCTTCAGGTCCAGCGGAACCTCTTCAAGAATCATCTGCGCAAGGTTCTGCAGTCCGCCTGCCGTATTCAGTATGTCATGGAAGAAAATCCGCTCCAGTGCGCGGCGTCTTTTTTCGTCGCTGATATCGTGGATGGCGAACAGTACAAAATGCTCATCGTGCACAGTAAGCGGCGAAGCGCAGATTTTCAGGTCATAGGCCACCAGCACTTCATCTTCGCGCTTGGTTATGCGGCATTCCGCTTCGCGGCGTCTGCCACTCAGTCCGCACAGTATGGCGTGCACGGCTTCACAGCTGTGGCATGCGGGCGAGGTGCCGCATCCGGCCGCAGTGCAGCAGGCGTGTTCGCACGAAAACAGTTCGCCCGGGCGCATGCCTATCACCCTGTCTGCAGTTTTTTCACCCAGCAGAGACAACAGATTGCGGTTGGCAAAAACAATCTGTCTTGTATCATTAAGAATAACGACAATATCCGTTACTGAATCGAGCAGTGTGACCAGTGTTTCATCTGCAAAAAGCCTGCGCTGGCGTGCAAGCTCCGGCAATGTACTGCGTCGTGCGGGGGCAAAGTGTGTTTCAGCAGGCATAGCAACCTCAAAATGAATTGTCTGTAGGCAATGACCTACAATAAAACAACAGCATTTCCAAGCACTCCGGCGCTGTGTATAAAAAAAGACCTGCAGGGCAGGTCTTAATAGTTAGCAACAGCGATAGTACGCAGAAACAATGCAGAATCAGTCCTGCAACAGTGTTCCCGCAACAACTGCCGCATGATTGGGCGGTCCGAACCCCTTACCGGGGGCATAGCTTTCACGCAGGCAGAGGTTGAGATACTGCTGGGCTTTCAGAATGGCCCTGTCGAGCACATGCCCCTTTGCCAGCATAGTGGCGATGGCAGCCGAAAGCGTGCAACCTGTTCCGTGGTTGTTGGGCGTATCAACCTTTGTCTGCGGCATGGACACAGGCTCTCTGTTGGGCAGCCCCAGCCAGTCGATCAGGGTGTCGGTGCCCTCAAAGTGGCCGCCCTTGAGCAGCACGGCACGCGGCCCCATATCCAGCAGACGGCGGATAGCCTCTGCCACATCTTCTTTGGTCTCCACCGCCATACCGGCCAGCAGCTCGGCCTCGGGCCGGTTGGGCGTCAGCAGATAGGCCAGCGGCAGCATGCGTTTTTTCAGCGCCTCCACTGCATCCTCCTGCAGCAGACGGTGTCCGCTCTGGCTCACGCACACAGGGTCCACCACCAGAGGAAAACGTGCCTCCTGCGGCAAAGCTTCCAGCACATCGGCCACAGCCTCGATAATAGGCGCAGAAAAAAGCATGCCGGTCTTTGCAGCGCGCACGGGAAAGCCTTCCAGCACCGTTTCCAGCTGCAGGCGTACAAAATCAGCATCGGGGGCATGAATGCCGGTGACACCCAGACCGTTCTGCGCGGTAAGCGCTGTAATGACACTCATGCCGAAGCCGCCCAGCACCGTCATGGTCTTCAGGTCGGCCTGAATTCCGGCCCCGCCGCCGGAATCGGAACCGGCAATGGTAAGAACACACGGAGTCTCAGACATATATCCTCACTTTATCATGACCGCGGCGCCGCAGGTCACACCACGGCGTCCATCAGCATATTATCGCGGTGGATGGCTTCCGGGTACTGGTTGTCACCCAGAATGGCCGTAAGTTCCGCCGTGCGGTGGCCCATGATGCGCCGCAGGTCGGCGGCGGGATAGTTGCTGAGGCCCACCGCCACCACGGCACCGGCCGCAGAAGTGACACGCACAAGCGCACCACGCCCGAAGCCCCCTTCAACACCGATGATTCCGGCAGGCAGCAGGCTTTTGCCCGCCTCAAGCGCTTTTACAGCACCGTCATCCACCACCACCGATCCTGTGGGATCGGCGTGATACGCCAGCCAGAATTTGCGTGCCGAAACAGTTTTCTTTTCCGGTCGCACCCATGTTCCGGGTTCGTCACCGGCAAAAGCCCGCAGCATGGCATCGGGCTTGCGTCCGGGCAGAATAAGCGTGGGCACCCCAAGCTGTGCTGCCCGCCGTGCCGCCAGCAATTTTGAATACATGCCGCCCGACCCCACAGCGGTTTTACCGCCGCACATCACGTCCAGATTAAGCCCGTGCACATTTTCTATGCATTCCATGACACGCGCATCGGGGTTGGTGTCGGGGTTGTCGGCATATACTCCGCCGGCCGATGTCAGATTGATGAACAGGTCGGCATCCACCACATTCAGCAGCAGACTGGCCAGACTGTCATTGTCGCCGAATTCCAGTTCGCGTACGGCCACTGTGTCGTTTTCATTGACAATGGGCACGGCATGCCAGTCCATAAGTGCCGCAAACGTGTTGCGGGCGTTAAGAAAACGGTGACGGCTGCGCAGGTCGTCCTTGGTGAGCAGTATCTGCGCGGAAATAATGCCGTGTCTGCCGAACGCCTCGTCATAATAATGCATGAGACGGCTCTGCCCCACGGCCGATGCCGCCTGCTTGTGCGGCATGCCTTTTATCTCGCAGCAGCGCCGCAGCACGGCACGCCCGGCCGAAACCGCACCGGAGGACACCAGCACCACATCTACGCCGCGGCCGTGCAGGTCGGCAATCTGGGCCACCAGATTATCCACCACGCCCACATCCAGCCCGTTGCCGGAAGTAAGCACCGCACTCCCCACCTTGATAACCACTCTGCGGGCGGAATCCAGAACCTGCCCGCGCTCGGTCTGCCAGTCCATGGCTTTCAGACGCCTCCGCTAAAAGACTATTCGCGCACCCAGACTACTTCCACATCAAATTCCTCTTCGGGTTCAGGCTCTATCTGGCGCGAAGAATCAAGAGGAACATTCCTGTCCAGTTCGGCGAGCATTCGCCACATTTCACTTACAACCGCGTCCAGTCCTTCACCTTCCAGAGCGGAAATGAAGAAAATCCGGCGGCCGTCAGCTTCGGCTCTTGCGCGCAGCCCGTCAACCTCTTCAGGAGGCAGCAGGTCTATTTTGTTGACAACCTGAATCTGTTCGCGGCTGCCCAGCGTTTCGTCAAAACGCTGCAGTTCGTCGTTGATCAGGTCGAAACCGGCCCACGGGTTTTCCATGTCCACATCTTCTATGCTCAGAATGTGTACCAGAAAACGTGTGCGCTCCACGTGCTTGAGAAAACGGTGCCCCAGTCCCTGCCCTTCGTGAGCACCTTCAATCAGGCCCGGAATGTCGGCGATGACCATGCGTCTGTCCGGATCAAATTCATCCATCATCACGCCCAGATTGGGCACAAGCGTGGTGAAAGGGTACGCGGCGATTTTAGGCTTTGCCGCCGAAACCTGAGATATGAAAGTCGACTTACCGGCATTGGGCAGACCCAGCAGACCGGCATCCGCCAGAATTTTAAGCTCAAGCCTCAGAGATTTTTCTTCGCCCGGTTCGCCCGGCTGTGAAAAACGGGGAGCCTGCATGGTGGATGACTTGAAATGTTCATTTCCCTTGCCGCCACGGCCACCGTGGGCAATGACGACTTCTACGTCCGGCTCCGAAAGATCGGCGATAAGGCTTTCGGCACCGTTTTCACCGCGCTCGAAAACCAGCGTGCCCACGGGCATTTCCACCACCAGATCCTTGCCGCCGCGGCCGTGCATCTGGCTGCCCTGGCCGGGACGGCCGTTTTCTGCCTGATATACCCGCTTCAGACGGAAATCGTACAGGCTGAGCAGGCGAGTGGATGCCTTGAAGACCACATTTCCGCCATTTCCGCCGTCCCCGCCGTCCGGTCCGCCTCTGGGAATGAATTTTTCTCGGCGGAAAGAAACACAGCCATGGCCGCCGTTGCCAGAAATAGCTTTGATTACTGCTTCGTCTACAAAACGCATAAATATCTGCCTGCTGCAAAAAAGTGTCGTTACATGCCGCCCGGAAGGACAGCAAAAAAGCCCCGCCGTACACCAACGATGCCATAAAGCGTCCCGCGTGGAAACAGCACGCCGTATCCGCCGGATTGCCGCCCGCAACTGCTGCAGACGACAGCCCAACGAAAAATAGGGCGAAAGACGCAATGCGACTTTCGCCCTTGACGTATCGTCAGAAAAGAGACGGGCTTACTGCTCCGCGGGCAGCACGTGCACGCGGGTGAGAACCCTTCTCTTACGGGTAAATTTTTCGTAGGTCACCACGCCGTCGCACTTGGCGAACAGGGTGTAGTCTTTACCCAGACCCACGTTGTTACCGGGGTGAACTTTGGTGCCCAGCTGACGGACAAGAATGTTGCCAGCCAGAACGGACTGTCCACCGAAGCGTTTTACGCCACGCCGTTGGGCGTTAGAGTCGCGACCGTTCTTGGAACTGCCGCCTGCCTTTTTATGTGCCATGACTCGGACTCCTTACTTGTTAGGCCGTAATGGTCTTGATTTTCAGGGCAGTGTAGTCCTGACGGTGGCCCTGTTTCTTGCGGGAGTCGTTACGACGCCACTTGCGGAAAGTGATGACCTTTTCACCACGGCCATGCTCGATAACTTCGGCGGTCACCTTGGCGTTTTCCACATAGGGAGCGCCCACAGCGAACTTGTCGCCGCCGAGCATGAGAACTTTATCAATAGCAATTTCGCTACCGGCATCGGCGGCCAGCTTTTCGACGAAGATCTTGCAGCCTTCTTCGACACGGAACTGCTTGCCACCCGTTTCGATAATCGCGTACATTTCAAAACCTCCAATGAAATGGGGAGAGGCAGAGTTATCCTCTTTTTCAGCGGGAGTCAACAACAATTTCCGCAGCCATACTCTCCGCCAGCCAACCCCTTCCCATATCCTTCTCCTGATATATTTGCAAGCATCAGCCACGGCAAGGTCCCGAACACGGCAAAACGCACAAAACTAATCACAACATAACAAGCTGATATAAAATCAAAAACAACAATCGCAATTACTATTTTTCACAGAAGACTATTTTTATAAGTGACAACCGTTCAAAGATAACCTATTTCTCTCCCTGAGTGTGTCTCATCTCGTGTCCGGGGAGAAGCACCGCACCAAGGCCCTCCCCCAAGGCTTGTTCTCCCCGGACCCCTTTTCTCTCTTTCTCCCCCTTTCATTATCTCTTTATTCCACGCCATGTTTTGCGTATGTATGACGTTCTGCACGTCTGCATACCACATCAATGAACACGAGGTTTTGGAATGAAAGGCATCATTCTGGCGGGCGGTTCAGGCACGCGCCTGTACCCCATCACCCGCGGCGCCTGCAAACAGCTGCTGCCGGTATATGACAAGCCCATGATATATTATCCGCTTTCCGTGCTGATGCTGGCAGGCATCCGCGAGGTGTGCATCATCTCCACGCCTGCCGACCTGCCGCGTTTCCGCGATATTCTGGGCGACGGTTCCGCGCTGGGGCTCAGCTTTTCCTACATTGAACAGCCAAGCCCCGACGGACTGGCTCAGGCTTTTGTACTGGCACGCGACTTCATTGCCGGTCAGCCTGTCTGCCTTATACTGGGCGACAACCTGTTTTACGGCACCGGACTTGCCACCCTGCTCGAAAATTCCGCACGCCTGCAGCAGGGGGGCATCGTTTTCGGCTACAAGGTGCGCGACCCCGAACGGTACGGCGTGGTGGAATTTGATAAAAACGCGCGTGTGATCAGCATAGAAGAAAAGCCGCAGAGCCCCAAGTCGCGCTATGCCGTCACCGGACTGTATTTTTATGACGGCCGTGTGGCCGATGTGGCGGCCGGGCTGACTCCGTCTGCCAGAGGCGAGCTGGAAATAACCGACCTGAACAACGAGTACCTGAAACAAGGCAGGCTGCAGGTGGAATTTCTGGGACGCGGCGTGGCGTGGCTGGACACCGGCACATTTGAGTCACTGCATCAGGCATCGTCTTTTGTACGCGCGGTACAGGACAGACAGGGCCTGAAAATAGCCTGCATTGAAGAAATCGCCTACCGCAAGGGATACATCTGCGCCGACAGACTGCGCGAACTGGCAGCCCCCATGATGAAAAACGAATACGGCAAGTACCTCATGGAGGTCGCCTCCGAAGCGTTGCGCTAGCCGCAGACCTGCCACCGGAAATCACGGCGCAGACGGGCTTTGCGCCAGATCAGGAGCATGGCGGCGCGGCATCGCCTGTCACGCGCCGTACGCGCCCCGCAGTCGCAAGCAGCAAAAAGCCGGCTCCTTCCGGTCAGGAAGAAGCCGGCCTGCAAAACACCCAAAACACCCAAAAACCATTGACGCGCTGCGAAACAGCACGGCAATACATCAACCGCATAAGCGCAAACAACGGCACCGGCAAGCGGCCTGCTGGCCTGTGGCGGCCCGCCATGCCGCGACAGCATTGAAGCAACTATACAAGGTGACCGGCGCGGATAAAAAAAGTATATCCGCCTCCGCGCGGCACATCCTAGTGGTCGAGATGCTCACCTTTGCGGATACGGTAAAATGCGGTGTACAGAATGATAGCGAAATAAATGAAGATGAGGCTCACACCCACAAAGCCCTGCGGGGTGGAGTGCATCATGTTGTGAAACAGCTCGGTTAGCATGGCACAGCTCCTTGTTGTTCGGCGTTGCCGAAATGTGACGACTGCTGTCTACTTGCCGGAAAATCAGCGCATAAGTCAAGTTCCGTTTTGTGATTTTGCGCACAAATAAAACATAGCATACGATAATTACAGAACATTCCTGAACGAGCAAACACTCGCTTTATAAGAGCAGCACAAACATGAACACCCCGACCACTCCCGCCGAAGGCGACATACTGCACCTGCAGCCGCACACACTGACCACCGGAGGCCGCGCTCTGGCCCGCCACGGCAGACTGGCCGTTTTCATCGACAACGCGCTGCCCGGCCAGACAGTGACAGCCCGCGTGACCAGATGCCGCAAAAATTATGCAGAAGCCACACTGCTTGGCGTTACCGCTGCCGCAGACTATCAGACCGAGCCTTTTTGCCGCCATTTTGCAGAATGCGGCGGGTGCAGCTGGCAGCACATGCCGTATGCCATGCAGCTGGAATGGAAGCAGCGTCTGGTGCACGACGCTTTTGTGCGCATCGGCAGAATTGCGGAACCGCCCGTCCTGCCCGCGCTGGCATCGCCCGCACAGCGCTTCTTTCGCAATAAAATGGAATTTGCTTTTGAAAATGACAGTCCGCAAGGAATCCGCCTTGGTCTGCGCGCCAGAGGTTCGCATGACGTGATCAATATAAGCGAGTGCCAGCTGCAGTCGCAGCGCTGCGTGCGCATCGTGGATTCGGTAAGGCGCTGGGCCGCACAGACCGGACTGACAGCATGGGACGTGCGCGGCGGAGAAGGATTTTTCCGCTATCTTGTCATCCGCGAAACTCTGTATACCGGCCAGTGTATGGTACAGTTGATTACCGGTCCGGAAAAAACCGGCGGCAATGCGGGAGCCCGTGCGGTCAGACAGCTCGGCGATCTGCTGGCAGAGAGCGGCGAAGGTATCACATCCTTTATACATGGCGAACGCCGCTCGCCCGTACAGGCCGCGTATGCCGAAAAGACCTTGTACAGCACAGGAGACAGCCACCTGACGGAACAACTGAACGGCAGGACGTTCACCATGGCTCCGCATGCCTTTTTCCAGACCAACACAGCGGCGACGGAGATTCTGAGCAGAACCGCCGCTGACTATGCCGGTCAGGGCGGCGTACTGTGGGACCTGTACTGCGGAGTGGGCACCATGGGACTGGGCATGGCTGATCAGGTAACGTCGGTGACGGGCATGGAAGTATCTGAAGAAGCCGTACAGTTCGCCACACTGAACGCCCGTAATCAGCAGGTGCCGCAGGCCCGTTTTTTGGCGGGCGATGTACGCAGACTGCTTATCAGGCACAAGGAAAAACCCGACATAGTCATCACGGACCCGCCCCGCGCCGGCATGCATCCCGATGTGCTCTCGGCTCTCATATCCCGCGCACCGCGCAAAATTGTCTACATATCGTGCGATCCGGCCACGCAGGCGCGTGACGCAGCGGCTCTGACAGACAGCTACCGGCTTGAAGCTGTGCAGCCCGTTGATATGTTTCCTCATTCTGCGCATATAGAAAGCGTCGCCCTGTTTTCAATACGATGACGGCATGGGCCGGAATATCCTCGCCGGACTGATTCTGCAGGATTTACCGGACTGCCCCGACGCCCTTTCCGGCGCACTTTATAGCGCGGCAGCATGCGCTGAAGCCGCACAGCTGCAACGCCAAGGATGAGCCGCCAGTCCGCCGCGGAAAAATGCAGCCGCTGCCGCGCGATGCCGTCACCTGCCAACACCCGACAGCGCTCAGGCACGACGGAAAGGAGCACCGGACACAGGCCAGAAAACCACACAGAAAAGCTTGCCCAACCCGGCTTCAACCGGCACCGTGCGGCACAGCCTGTGGCAGCCCGCCGCTATTTTTGCATTGCCGCCGCAACGCGATAAACGTACACTGCCGGCGCCGTCCGCGTGTCGTTCCGTACACGGCAAAGCGGCACCAGACCCCGGACTGCAGCGGCTCTAACATCAAGGAATACACGCAGCTGCCGAGCTTGTGAAAAATTTCTAAAAAGGCTGTCAGCAACCCTTGTAATTCGTTGACTTGCCCTATCAGCCGTGATAAATCGGTTTCCACTTGTGAAGGAATGCACGAACATAAACCTCACAGTGGGCGCTGTCGGGGCGTGGGAGTGCAATCCGCTATGTTCTTTAAGAATCAGTTCAAGGTCAAAGACAGGTCGTACTTTGACGCGCTGACCGTAGCCGGTTCCATGGGACTGCATATGGTCACGCACACTCTCGTGGGGGGAGTGGCAGGGTACTATCTTGATGAATGGTTAGGGACCAAGCCCTGGCTGCTTCTGACTTTTCTGATATTCGGCATCGTTGCCGGATTCAGAAGTGTCTTTCAGGACACGAAGAGACTGTCGAGAAAACAGGCGAAGAGCGATGCTGAGAAGTTTGATTCTAAGGATTGACAGGCATCTGTGGACCAAGGGGTTCAAGGCGCAGGAAATCCGGACGGTCGCTCGGAACCAGATTCTTCTGACTCTTGGTGCAATCCTGGCAGCAGCGGCGCTGGGATGGAAGTTTCAATGGCTTTTCTGGTTCGCGCTGTGCGCGGGACTGGCTTTATGGAACTTTTATTCACTGGCGCAGTTCATTCAGCATCTCATTCTCCGGACTTTTACCAGAGACATGGTGCTGGGGATGCTGCTGCGGTTTTACGGCAGGCTGGGTGTGACCGGTATAACTATGGCCGGTCTGATTGTTTGGCTCGATGTATCGCCCTTTGTGTTGATCGCAGGTTTTTCAACCGTTGTGGCGACCACACTGGTCTGGGGTCTTTCCAGACTGGCCGGGCATAAAGTCAAGGAGGCATGAGGGAATGGCAAGTGGGCTGCCGCATCCGGTACTCCTCAGTGATCTGGTCGGACTGGGTCACATCAATGTCGGCGGACAATCCGTCGAATTCAAGCACGTTTTTTACACATGGTGTGTCATGGCGATGCTGTTCGCGGTTTCATTCATTGTCCGCGGCAAAATCAAAATGGTTCCCGGAAAACTGCAGAACATCTTCGAAGTCATCATCGGAGGACTTGAAGAGTTTGTAGTTTCCATCACGGGCGAAGACGGACGCAAGGTTTACCCTGTCCTCATCGTCTTTTTCCTTTTCATTCTCTGCATGAACCTGACCGGTCTTGTGCCCGGCTTTGACGCGCCGACCGCGAACATCAACACCACCGCTTCGCTGGCGCTGTTCTGCTTTATCTACTACAACTACATCGGCATCCAACGCTGGGGCGCCGGTTACATCAAACACTTCATGGGACCCATGTGGTGGCTTTCGCCCCTCATGCTGCCGCTGGAACTTATCAGCCACACCGCCCGTCCGCTTTCGCTCTCTCTGCGTCTGTTCGGTAACATCCGCGGTGAAGAATTCGTGCTGATTCTGTTCTTCATGCTGGCACCCATCATCGGCACAATTCCGATCTACTTCCTGTTCACTCTGGCCAAGGTACTGCAGGCGTTCATCTTCTTCATGCTCGCCACCATCTACCTTAAAGGCTCTCTGGAACACGCCCACTAATGGGGGAAATGGTCTTAGACCAACAACATAACCTAACTTACACGTAGGAAGGAGTTATCATGCGCAAGTTTCTGATGATCGCCCTGAACACCCTGGCTATTCTTTCTGTCGCAAGCCTCGCATTCGCCGCTGACGGCGGTGCCGGCGACGGCCTCGTCCTCTTCGGTGCAGCCATCGGTATGGCTATCGCCGCTGCAGGTTGCGGTATCGGTCAGGGCATGGGCCTGAAGGCTGCTTGTGAAGGCACCGCCCGCAATCCCGAAGCCGGCGGCAAAATCATGGTTACCCTGATTCTGGGCCTTGCCTTTGTTGAATCTCTGGCAATTTACGCCCTCGTTGTTAACCTGATGCTGCTCTTCCGGTAGTCGGAACATCTCAGGCGATTTCGAGGAGGCCGGGTTTCCCGGCCTCCTTTTGTAGTTTTGACTCGTTATTTATTTCACATTCACCATCAACTGTAGTATCGTCACCTTTATGAGCGTTAAGAGCGAACATATCCCCCGTGCGACTATCCAGCGACTGGCCGTTTATGTGCAGGTGCTGGAAAGCCTGCAGCGGGACGGCACCGAGGTAATCTCGTCCGAGCCACTGGCCAAGGCCTGCAATGTCAACGCATCCCAGATACGTAAAGACCTTGCGTATTTCGGTGAATTCGGCGTTCGTGGTGTCGGCTACTACGTCAAAAATCTCATCGAATCCATCACCAGCGCACTGGGCGTTGACCGTGAATGGAAAACGGTGCTGATAGGCGTGGGCAACCTTGGACGCGCCCTGCTGAACCACAAGGAATTCAAGCTGCGCGGTTTTCACATTGTGGGCGCATTCGACTGCGACCCCTTCAAGATCGGCGAAGAAATTTCCGGTCTGGAAGTAGTGTGCACCAAGCGGCTGAAAGAACGTGTGGGAGATCTGGGCGTGGAAATAGGTATAATCACCACCCCGCCGGAACGTGCGCAACGTGCTGCAAACCACCTGATTGAAGCGGGTATAAAAGGCATACTGAACTATGCTCCGGCGCGTATCACCGTGCCGGATGATGTTTCCGTGGAGTATGTGGACTTTTTCCACCATCTCTACGCGCTGTCTTTCAATATCACGTTCAACAAAAACAAATAGCAACGCGCAGCATACCGAGTCTGCCGCCCTTTCCCTGCGGAAAAGCTCAGACCGGATACAGCCGTTACGCTGCACGGAATACCGGCCGCACCGCCCGGTTTCCCGCAGCAGCATTCAGGCAGGAGCCGCAGCCCCTGCGTTGACAGACAATCACAGGCCGAAGCGCCGTTCCGCACAGAGCCGGCGGAACGCAGCAGCACGGCCTTTTCGTGTTTCCTTTGCCATAAAGGAATAAGTACGCATGCAACCAATTGTATTACTGACTGATTTTGGCCTGTCAGACCCATATGTGGGACAAATGAAGGCTGTACTGCACACCCTTGTTCCCGACGCTCCCGTGCTCGACCTGAGCCACGGTGTTCCGCCGCACGGAGTCATGCAGGCAGCTTTTTTTCTGGCAGCCAGCGCGCGGTATTATCCGGCAGGCACACTCTTTGTGGCCGTGGTTGACCCCGGAGTGGGCACCGGCAGACCGCTGCTGTATGCCGAATCAGCAGGCAGGTTTTTTCTGGCACCGGACAACGGGCTGCTGACCTGCGTGCTGGGGCAGGACGCCCGCATATTCCGGCTGGAAAGTACCGCACAGCAAACCGCATTTGCCTGTGTCCGCTGTGCCAGCCTGAAGCCTGCCACAGAACAATACCATGCGGATGCCCACCCGATGCAAACAGTGCCGCCGTCGGCCACCTTTCACGGACGTGACATTTTTGCCCCGCTCGCAGCCATGCTGCGCCGCGGTCCGGCCACCGGACTGCCGGCGCATCCTGTCCGGCCGGAGGATATTACAACACCTGACTGGAACCGTGCCCGCGGCAGCAGCAGCCGTCTGGAAGCCACAGTGATGCATGTGGACAGATTCGGCAATCTCCTGCTTAATGCCTCAGCGGAGCAATGGCTGCCGGTGGTGGACGCATGGCAGAAGCGCACCGGTTCAGCCGCCGGGGTGGTTATGCGGCACGAAAATCACCCCCCTGTCATGCTGCATGTGGTAGAGACCTACGCGCTGTTGCCGCACCTGACCGACTCTGTACCGGCCCGTGTAACAGTATCGGACAGAGTAACAGTATCGAACAGAGTAACAGCATCAAACGGAGTAACAGTATCGGCCGGATCGCCCGCGGGACTGCTGGCGTCCAGTCAGGGCTATCTTGAAATCGCCTGCAACTGCCGGCCTGCATCGCAGGTGCTCGGTCTGCGTACCGGCAGCAACATCATACTCACCCCTGCGGAGAACTCCCATGCCTGAACAGCAGCCTCCTGCCACCGCGTCCGGTTTACTGATCCGTGAGTGGCAGGTATTTCTGGACGGTCTGGCCTTTATGACGCGGCTGAACCCCGCCCGTATGATTGCCGAAGGAGCTCTGGCCGCCACCATGCGTCAGATGCCGCTGTACGGGCTGCTCATCGGGGCATTGTGCACGGTGCCGCTGTGGACGGGAATGACTGCGGGGCATGCGCTGGCCGGCAGCTGGCTGTATGTGGGGCTGGGCATGTGGCTTACACGCGGACTGCACTGGGACGGCTGGGCCGACCTGTGGGATGCATGGGGCAGCAGCGCAACCGGTGACAGGTTCTGGCAGATAATGAAAGACAGCCGTACCGGTGCATTCGGCGTCATGGCCATAGTGCTCGGCATGGGCGGCCAGATGATGTGTTCTGCCGAGATACTGCAGGGCATGCCTGCGGCACAGGCGGCAGGAGTGCTCATATGGGCGCCTGCACTGGGACGCACGGCATGCGTGCTGTTGTCCTTTTCCGGCACACAGGCAGCGTGTTCGTCACTCGGCAGGCAGTTTCTTGATGGCGCCACCCCTGCAGCGCTCGGCATCAGCGTAGTGCTGTGCGCCTTTTCCGGCGTCTGGCTGACAGGTGTCAGAATTCTGTTGCTTTCGCTGGTGTTTCTAGCTCCCGGCATTATTGCCCTCAGGCGGCTTTCGCGCAGGCAAAACGGCCTCAACGGCGATTTTATGGGCGCAATAATCATATGGGGCGAACTCTCGGCCCTGCTGGCGGGTGCTCTGGCCTGATCTTTGCTTTGCCTGTAGCTGGCGACTGCACACGTTGCAGCCGTACATTCCGGCTATATGATATTGTCTTCACAGCACCCATTATCTAAAGAGGTTTTCCGCATGGCGGGGTCTTTCAAATTCAAGCTGCAGCAGGTATTGGACTACCGGACGCAGCTTGAAGAGCAGGCAAAGATGGAATTTGCCCGTGCCCAGCAGCAGTACCGCCATCAGACGGCTCTGGTGGAACAGCTCCGCCGCAAGCTTGATATCCAGCTGCAGCAGCTGTATGCATCGCCCACCATGAGTCAGGCGGAACGCTGGCTGGCGCACAACTATATTCAGGCCATCAAGCAGGACATTCAGGCCGCGGAACAACGCCTGCTGCAGACAGCCCAGCAACTGACCCGCGCGCGGCAGAACCTCATCCAGAAAGCGCAGGAGCGCAAACTGCTGGACAAGCTGAAAAGCAAACAGGCCGAGCGGCATGATCTGGAAGAAAAGCTGAAGGAACAACACACCAATGACGAAACAGCCACACTTCGCTACCAGCCTCCGTCTTTCTAAGCTGTGCAAATGGCTCTTTTTTGTTGCCTGCATAAAGCTGGCAGTCATCGGCACCCTGATGTGGGACGGCACCCTTTCCGGCTTTTCACTGCAGCCGCCGGCACCGCTTAGCGTGGCCGGTATCGCCCCGGCTGCATCGTCAAAATCAGAAGCTCTGGCCACAGGCAACGGTGCAGGCGGAACTGTCAGCTCCGGCGGCACGGCATCGGTGGCGCAACCTGTTGCAGCCGTAGCGCAGCAGCGGCCTGTCATTGCCGCATCGCAGGCACTGGCAGCGGAAAGCACGCCTCCGGCAGCGGATGCCGCAGGAACCGACATGCAGCGCGAAGCGCTGCTGCGTAAAGAAGAGGAGCTGAACCGCAAAGAAGCTGATCTGCGCAAGCTGGAAAACGAGCTGGATACAAAAATCCAGAACCTGCAGGCGCTGGAAGAACGTCTGGGTAAAATGCTTGAAGAAGCGGGCGAGACCAAAGACAAGAAACTGCGTCATCTTGTGGATGTGTATTCCAATATGAAAGCCAAGCAGGCAGCTGCCGTACTGGAAACGCTGGACGAAAAAATCGCTGTCAGAATTCTGGCAGGAATGCGTGGCAGGCAGGCAGGGGAAATTCTGTCGTTTGTCGATGCACAGAAAGCGGCCCGCCTTTCCGAAGCGCTGACCAAAATGCAGCTGCCGTTCGAGTAGTATGGCCCGGCTGAAGCTTATCATAGCCTATGCAGGCACGCGCTATGCGGGCTGGCAGATACAGTGTCTTCCGGCCGGACGGCCCCATGCCGTGCAGCAGCCCACAGTGCAGCAGGCGGTGGAAGATGCCGCAAAAGCCATACTGGGCAGCGCTGTCCGCGTGCACGGAGCGGGGCGCACCGATTCGGGCGTTCACGCCGAAGGTCAGGTCGCCCATCTGGACATTCCCGATGCCAAAGCCGCCGTTGACTGGCGGCGGGCTCTCAACGCCAAGCTGCCCGAAGACATATCGGTTCTGCAGGCCGCCGTTGTGCCGGACGGCTTTCATGCCCGCTTTGACGCCGTAAAAAAACGCTACACCTACCGTATATGGCTTACCCGCGCTTTTGTGCTGCCGCAGCGCCGTCCCTTTGTGCATATGACCGGCCCGCTGGACATCGCCGCCATGGACGCGGCAGCCGCGTTCATGACAGGCACACACGATTTCGCTTCGTTCCAGAATGCAGGAACCGAACTGGCCACCACGGTACGCACGGTCTACAGCATAACACGCACCCCCGGACTTGCTCCCGATGATTTTCCGCGCAGCCACGACACTACCCCCCGTGCCCCTCTGGAACTGGCATGGCATTTCGAGGCAGACGGGTTTCTGAAGCAGATGGTACGCAACATGATGGGCCTGCTGCTGTGGACCGGTACGGGCAGATGCGCACCGGAGGATGTACCGGCTATCATCGCCGCCCGCGACAGGCGGCTTTCAGCCCCCACAGCCCCCGCATGCGGGCTGACCATGGAGCGTGTTTTCTACCCGGACGAATGCTGCCCCCCCGAAAGCTGACAAAAAAAAGCGGCCGAAGCCGCTTGCATTCTTTCCGGAAATATCCGTAACCGGCAGCGCATATCAGGTATATCTGGGTTCTTCCTCACGGATGACCTGAAATGCTTTATTAGCCTTGACAATACCGCTTATTCCCCAGAATTTGCGCACCCCTTCCACGGTGCCTTCCAGCAGATCATCAGTATCGGTATCAAGCAGCAGCACGTCGCCCACTTTCAGCCGCAACAGCTGGTTGCCGGTTATCTTCGTCTCCCCGAAGCGTATTTTCATTTCCACCGGAGTTTCCAGCAGACGCTCCTTCAGACGGGCAACCCATGCATGGTCCACTTCCAGCCGCTCGGTCTGAAAGCTGGCATGCAGCTTCGAACGGATAGGTTCGATGGTGGCATACGGCAGACACATAACCAGCGAACCGATGGCCGATTCCAGTTCCACCTCAAAGGTGATGACCACAACAACGTCACTGGGCGGCACAATGGCAGCAAACTGCGGGTTGATTTCAGAACGGACCAGCTCAAGGTTCACCTCATGCACCGGCCGCCACGATTCTTCCATGTTATCAAGCGCAATTTTGATAACCCTGTCCACAATGGCCTGTTCTATGCGCGTGAACTCGCGGCCTTCAATTTTGGGCTGACTGCCTGCCCCGCCGAAAAAGTTTTCCACCAGAGCGAAAACAAGGCGTGAATCGACCACGATGATGGCATTGCCGCGCAGCGGTTCCATCTTGAAAATATTGATGCTGGTAGGCACGGGCAGCGAGCGCATAAAGTCACCGAACTTGGTCATATCTATGGATATGGGGTTCAGTTCCACACGCTTGCGCACGGCGTTGCTCAGCGCGTTGGTGCACAGACGGGCAAAGCGGTCGTTGACGATTTCCAGAACCGGCATACGCCCGCGGATGATTCTGTCCTGATTGGCAAGGTCAAAAGACACAATGCCGGAATCATCCTCCGGTATATCGGATTCTGTTTCTATCTCGCCGCCGGAAAGCCCCCGTAACAGGGCATCCACTTCATCCTGTGCCAGAATTTTGTTCATACAGAGAGTCAGGCTCCGTGCTGGTTACCACGCCCGCGGAACGGACGGACATCATAAAAAAGAACCGGCAGAACCAACCGGCAAATACCGCCGTTTGCTCTTTCTGACCGGAAAATGATGCATAATAAATGCCATTATTGCCCTAATCCGGGCAGACATCAAGCCCCGAAACGGCGCCGTGCCACTTCAAGGTCTTCCTTACGCAGATACCCGAGCATCACCAGCACATCTTCCAGCCCGTATTCCGAACCGGTCTGGGTCTTGTAGTCTCTGGCTTTCTGCAACTGCGCCGGAGTAATGCGCCTGCCGCGTACCAGACTTTCCAGCACGGCATTCTCGCCGCGGGCGATCTTTGCGGGTTTTTCCAGCATATCGGAATAATCCGCAGCGCCTTCCTGCCCCGTCTGCACGGCTTCCTGCGTCATAAACCCGAGATCGATGGGCGGCAGTCCCTTTTCAATGTCATTCAACTGGATACGCAGCATTTTTTCGCGCCGCCGCAAATCGCTCACCCGCTCCGCAGCCTCTTCTCTGCCCAGACTCAGCTTCTGCTGTTCGGAACGCAGTCTCCGGATCATGTCCAGATTTCTTGCCGTAATGACATGATTGCTGATCACGCCGCCGATGGTCAGCACAAAAATGATCAGTATGGTCACAAACAACGTCATCCGGATATCCTGCCGCAGTGTCCGCAAAAAAAAGTTGCATGGCGCCACAACACACACATGGTCTCTGTTATCTGATATATCAGATTTTATCTTGCCGCAACGGGCAGATACAGGCATGCAGACAGGGGACGGCCCTGCCTTGTCCTCCGGTTGTGCGAAAAACGGCGGCCTGTATGATTCATCATATATGCAAAGCTGCACCTTTTCACTGATATTCTGAATAATTGCCGCAGCACACCGCACAGCAGGCCGCGGCAAAGCGTAATATTGTGCCCCCTGTACGCCGGACGCAGCACAGGGTATGATGGCTGCAGGACAGCATGCCGGCTTTACGGCCCGCGCTGCATTCATATATCACATTCCGGCCACAGATCACAGACCATGCCCGTCATCACCATTACAGACCATCTAGGCAACAGCACCGAAGCAGAAGCGCCCGCAGGCGCCCCGCTTTCGCGCGCGGTATACACCAGCGGCGCCGTGCCCGCACCGCCGCTGTGTTCCGGCATCGGACGCTGCGGACTGTGCCGCATGCGCATCAGTCCCGCGCCGGTTCCCCACGCCGACGATTTGGCCTTTTTTTCTCCAGCCCGGCTGCAGCAGGGCTGGCGGCTGGGCTGCCGCCACAGCGTCAGCGACGGATTGCGCATAACTCTGCCGCACATACCGCCGGTACAAAGCGCCACACGGCCCGCAAAAACCACCGGACAACTGGGGCTGGCGGTTGACCTGGGCACCACAAGCCTGCACTGGGCCGCGGTAGACACAGCAGCAGACACCCTCAGCATTGTGGCGCAGGGACAGGAGACAAACCCGCAGATGGGTGCAGGCAGCGAGGTCATGTCGCGGCTGGCTGCGGCCGCTGATCCGGCAGTGCGCGGCAGGCTGGCGGCTCTGGTCAAAAGCAGGCTGGCCGCCCTGACAGATTTTCTGCACCGCGAAACAGGACAGCCGGTCACCTCGCTCTGTGTGGCCGGCAACGCTGCCATGACATACATTCTGCTCGACCTGCCGGTGGAAGGCCTGAGCCGGGCACCTTACAGGCTGGATTACCGCGGCGATGAAACCGTCCGGCTGTGCGGCACGGCGCACAATACAGACACCCCGCTGCCGCCGGTTTACATTCCGCCGGTTCCCGCACCTTTTGTCGGAGCGGACATCAGCGCCGGAATGGCCACACTGCTGTGCGATGAATCCGCACCGCCTCCGTATCCTTTTGTTCTGGCCGATCTGGGCACAAACGGCGAATTTGTACTGGCGCTGTCTCCCGCACATTCAATAGTGACCAGTGTGGCCATGGGCCCCGCTCTCGAGGGCATAGGCATGACCCACGGCAGCATGGCCTGCCCGGGCGCGGCCACGGCATTCAGCGCCACCCCGCTCGGTCTGGTGCCCGCAGTGCTGGATGCGCAGGGCATCCCTGTCGTCAGCCCTCCGGCATCGCTGCGCCCCGCCGACATAAAAGCGGGAGCCATGGCCGCAGCACAGAGCATCCGCAGCATAAGCGGCACCGGCTACCTTTCGCTCATCACTGTTCTGCTGCAGACAGGGGTCATCACTCCTGACGGGCAGTTCAACACACAGCCGTCCTCCGTGGCGGGCCGCAGACTGGCACGCGCCGTTGTGCATGACAGCCCGCAGGCCCCGACTCAGGGAGCCTGCCTGCGTCTCAATGCCTCGGTTACACTTTCGGCCCGCGACATTGAAGAGATTCTAAAGGTGAAAGCCGCTTTCTCGCTTGCTTTTGAACGCCTGCTGTGCGAAGCCTCGCTCTCGCCGGCGGATGTGCGCCGTGTCTTTCTGGCAGGTGCGCTGGGACAGCACGTTTCTCCGGCCGATCTTGAAACACTGGGCTTTCTGCCCCGCGGACTGGCACAATGCACCACGGCGGCGGGCAATACCGCCCTGCGGGGCGCCATGCACATGCTCACCCGCCATCACTGCCGTACCCGCGCCGCGCAATGGAGCGCAGGCGCCATTGTGGCCGATCTGACTTCAGACCCCGCATTCACCACCAACTTCATGCGCCATATGCGCTTTTCATAATATTATGCATCAAGGAATACTCACTCCGCCTACGCGGCAGACTCAGGATATTCTGGCCCGTTACAGACAGATACTGGCCGGAGTCATGCCGCTGCGTCAGGCACACCGGCGCGAACTGCCCTATGCCATCCGCGATCTTTCACGCGTACTGACCAGCGAGCGCACAGACATGCGCAAAGGCTACTGGACAGCCCCCAGACAGATCAGCGCCTACGTACACTATTTTCTTCCGTGGAACCTGTACCGGCTGTCATGGCTGCTGCCTTCGCTGGACCTGAAGCTGGACACCCCGGCGCGGGGGGATTCTCCTCCGGTGCTGCTCGATCTGGGCAGCGGGCCGCTGACCATGGCTCAGGCCCTGTGGATATGCCGCCCCGAACTGCGCAGCGTACCGCTGACGTTCATCTGTGCCGACATGTCTTCCAAACCCATGGAACAGGGACTGGAGCTGCTGACCGCACTGGCCCGTTCGGAAGGTGCGGAACTGGCATGGCGCGTAAAACTGGTACGCGCTCCGCTGGAGGCGGTTCTGCGTGAAAACAGAGGGAAAATCGACCTGCTGACAGGCGCCAATGTGCTCAACGAACTGCGCCCCGGAAAACGGCAGCAGCCCGGCGAACGCATGGAGTCCGTTATCAGAGGCATAGCATCGGCGCTGCGCCGCGGCGGACACATGCTGATGATGGAACCGGGCACTCGCCACGGCGGGCAGACGCTGTCGCGCGCAAGAAGCAATCTTATGGAATGCGGCTGCGCCCCGCTGGCACCCTGCCCCCACTACGGTGAATGTCCCATGAACGGCAGCGCTGACAATGCTTGGTGTCATTTCAATATGCCGTCTCATCTGGCACCGGACTGGCTGCGGCAGCTGACCGGCGAAGCACGGTTTGAAAAGCGCAACGTCAGCCTGAGCTATCTGTACGCATGCCGCGTGCCGCCCGCTTCCGGCGAGGCAGTTCAGGAATCCCGTCCCGTTGCCCCCATCCGCCCACCGGCACGCCCTGCACCTGTTTCCGAAGCGGATGCAGAAGACATTCTGGATGAATGGGATGACTGGGACGACGATACAGGCACCGTCACCGCACATTTTCCGCAGCGCGACACCGGTCTGGTCCGGGTGATTTCCGAACCGTTCTCAGTGCAGGACCATCCCGCCAGTGCACGCTACTGCTGTTCCGCATACGGCCTGACCTTGCTGCGCAACTCGGAACGTATCCGCTCGGGTGCGCTTGTGCCTGTATGCTGGCCGCTGGACATCCACGACCGTCGCTGGCGTGACGCCAAATCAGGCGCAGTCATGGTGGAAGCGCGGACATATACCGGCAGTCCGGCTGCAGAGACAGACTGCGCCCCCGCCCTGCGTGCGGCCCGGCCACAGCAACCGGCAGACCGGCGCAACGACCGGTACCGCACACACCCCGATACGCAGCCCGATACCCGTCCCCGCCGGCATTCCGATGCACAATCCGGCAGGCGTGCAAATGACAACCGCAGGGATGACGAACGCAGAAACGACGGACGCAGGGATGACGGACGCAGGGATGACGGGCGGAAAACACGCCACGACGGCAGCCGGCCTGACAGAAAAGGCCCTCAGGCAGCCGACCCCGCGAAAAAGGGTGCGGACCGGCACAAAGGGAAAAACACGGCAGGCAGCAGCCGCAAGCCGAAAAAAACAACAAAACCGGCACCGTCATCGGGCGGCAGACGAGGACGGTAATCCGGAACGCAGTGGAGACGCGCAGGCAATGCAGATTATCGATCTGGGGTGCATACCCTACGCCGAAGCCGTGGAAATACAGACCGGACGGGTGCAGGAGGTTGCCGCAGGAGCGGAAAACACCCTGTACCTGCTGGAACACCCGAAGGTCATAACCTTCGGGCGCAACGGCGGCCGCGAAAACCTGCACGTGGACGACAGCACTCTGGCTTCCATGGGTATAGAGGTGGCGCAGACCACCCGCGGCGGCAACATAACCTGCCATTTTCCCGGCCAGCTTGTCGCCTACCCCGTCTTCCGCATTGCGGGGCGCCCCGGTGGCATGCGGGCCCTGTTTTACAGTCTTGAGGAAGTGGTCATCAGGACGCTGGCCCGTTTCGGGCTGCAGGCCTTCCGCAGTGAAGGCCGCCCCGGTGTCTGGATAGAAAACCGCAAAATATGCTCCATCGGCATTGCCATGCGCCGGTGGACCTCGTACCACGGGCTGGCACTCAACGTGTGCCGCGATGTAAGCCTGTTTGACATGATAACGCTGTGCGGCCTGACAGATGCCCGCGCCACGTCACTGCAGGCCGAATGTAACGATGACAGCATCACCCTGCAGGAGGTGAAAGATGTCTGCGCAGGAGAATTCCGCGCCGTTTTTGCGCATCCCCCCGTGGCTGCGCACCAGAATTCCGTGTAACCGCACCTATACGGCCACCAGAGAGCTCATAGGCGATCTTAATCTGCATACGGTCTGCCAGTCGGCCAAGTGTCCGAACATGTTCGAGTGCTTTTCCAGCCGCACGGCCACATTTCTCATTCTGGGCGGTACCTGCACGCGCAACTGCGCCTTCTGCAATATTGAACCGGGTGACGTACTGCCCCCCGACGCCGGTGAACCGCAGCGCGTTGCGCTGGCTGCAGCGCGGCTGGAACTGAAGCATGTGGTCATAACATCCGTCACCCGCGACGACCTGCCCGACGGCGGTGCCGCCCACTTTGCAGCCACCATACAGGCCGTGCGCAGCCGGCTGCCCCGCTGCACGGTGGAAGTGCTCATACCCGACTTTCAGGGAGATGCCGCAGCCCTGCAGACAGTGCTGCAAGCCCGCCCCGACGTGCTGAACCACAACGTGGAAACCCCGCCCGCGCATTACAGCCGCATACGCCCGCAGGCAGACTATAGTCAGAGCCTTGAGCTGCTGCGCAGAGCACGCGCAGCCGGTTTTACCGTAAAAAGCGGACTGATGACCGGACTGGGGGAAACGGACGCCGAGGTGCTCGGTGTCATTGACGATCTTTGCGCCACGGGCTGCAACATAGTAACCGTGGGGCAGTATATGCGGCCTTCGCGCAGCCACCCCGCAGTACAGCGGTATGTCCATCCCGACATGTTCGAAGAGTATGCGGCTTACGGACGCGCACGGGGCATACCGCATATGTTCTGCGCTCCTCTGGTGCGCAGCAGCTACAATGCATCCATGTTCGTGCAGGAAAAAAACTGACGGCAGTCAGCCGCAGAGGCAGGCATATAACACAACAGCCGGATGTTTTCAGAACATCCGGCTGTCTGCATATCCGCTGTCGGAAAAAGGTGCGCGGCGCTCCGCCTCTTCGCTCAGGAAAGTTCCCAGTCCTTGATGCGCAGATCAACCGAGGCAAGGCCGTTGTATCTGTCGATGCGCGGAGTGTAGGCAAGACGCATTTTTCTGCCGCGCATGTCGCGTGGCAGGTTATCGGCCTGCCGCCATGCCTTTGCCCGCAGGGTCACCCCGCATGACGGGTCCAGCAGTTCCAGCTGCATATGATTTTTGCCGAACCGGCGGTTACCGCGCACTTCAAGCACAGGTGACGAAAATGTCGGTTCCGCGTTACCCATGCCGAACGGCTGCAGCAGTTCCAGCTCCTTGAGCATGGCAAAATCGGAAGCCCGCGCAAAACCAAGCTCGGCATCCACCTTGAGCGACGCCGTCAGAGGATGCGGACCGCAAGACTCGACCACAACGGCATGAAAGCGCTCACGCAGGGCATCAACTCCGGCGTGGTCAAGACTCATGCCTGCCGCCTGCCGGTGTCCGCCAAAGCCCAGCAGCAGGTCAGCGCAGCGGGTCAGTCCCTCGTGCAGATGAAATTCCGCCGTGCTGCGGCCCGAGCCTTTCACCACGCCGCCCTCATCGCACAGGATAAGCGTGGGGCGGTAAAACTCTTCCACAATGCGTGAAGCCACAATGCCTATGACACCCGCATGCCAGTGGGGCGCGTACAATACCAGTCCCATCCGGTCCTGCTGTGCTGCGGCCTGCTCTCTGGCTTCCTCCAGAATGCGCTCTTCCTCTTCTTTGCGTTCCTGATTCATGGCATCCAGACGGGCGGCAAGCGGAGCAGCCGCCGCATAGTCCGGTGCCAGCAGCAGCGAAAGAGCCGTATCAGCTTCTCCCAGCCTGCCTGCCGCATTGATGCGCGGTGCCAGTCCGAAAGCAACCTGACCGGCACCCAGAGAGGCGGAAACACTGTATCCGCTCACTTCCTTCAGCGCGGCTATGCCGGGGCGTCCCGCTTCAGTCATTACCAGCAGGCCGTTTTTCACCAGAATCCTGTTCTGACCGGAAAGATCGACCACATCGGCAATGGTGCCCAGCGCCACCAGATCAAGCAGGGGGCGGATATCCGCTTTTACACCGGTGCGCTGTGCCAGCCTGCTGTTGAGTGCAGCCATGAGAAAAAACGCCACGCCAACTCCTGCCAGCGCAGGACAGGGGCAGTCCGCCAGACGCGGGTTGCAGATGGCGTGTGCCTGCGGCAGACTTTCACCCGGCAGATGGTGGTCGGAAACAACCACGGTCATTCCCAGTTCGCGGGCACGGGCAACGGATTCATGGTCGGATATGCCGCAGTCCACAGTCAGCAGCAGACGCACCCCCTCCTGCGCCAGCCGCTCCACCCATGCCACGTTCATGCCGTAGCCTTCTTCAAAGCGGTTGGGAATATGATGGCGCGCCGCGATGCCGTGCGCGGCCAGAAAACTTTTAACCAGCGCGACGGATGTCACGCCGTCCACGTCGTAGTCGCCCCATACGGCAAACGGCAGTCCCTGCGCCAGCCCGTCATCCAGCACTGCGGCCGCCTGTGCAAGTCCCGGCCAGCAGTCCGGCGGGGCGAGGTGGCGCAGCCCCGGGCTCAGATACACATCCATGTCTTCAGGCGTGTGCAGGCCCCGTGTCCACAGCAGTTGCACCAGCAGTTCGGAAACACCCAGACGCTCAGCCCACAGGGCCGTTTCACCGGGCAGAGGTTCTGTCCCGCGCGGTATCCAGTTTTTAGCCACAACAGCCTCATCTCTTTATAAAAAACAAAAAAACAACGGCAGGCCGCCGCATGGGGGTATCCCACATTGCGGGCCACCGCATGAATGTTCCAGAATGTCAGCCAAGCAGCGCGGCCAGCTGCCCGATGCGCTCACCCGCAAACTGGGCTTCCAGCGCCATCTGCAACCGGCCGGCATCGGCAGTGTACTCTTTGAGCAGCTGCAGCGCCGCAGCCGGAGGCGGCGTACCACGCTCAAAGGCAAGAAGCAGGGCATCGGCCAGTTGCACGGCACCTGCCCCGCGCGCATGCGCGGCATCGGCAAAATGCGGGCCGTGATGCCAGCTGATGGGTTCCGTCAGTGCCGCGGGCAGCTGCCAGTAAGCCAGCACACGGGCACCGGCCAGCGCATGGTCAAGGCCCCACCAGCGCTCTTCGGCCTTGCAGTCCGGCAGCGATTCCTGCCGTGCCAGCCCGCGTATGCCGAGCCAGTCATCCGGAGCCAGCGCCGCTATGAACAGTTTGCCGATATCATGCAGCAGCCCGGCAGTGTACAGCATTTCGGGATCAAGATCTTCGGTGCCAGCCGCTATTATACGGCAGAATGCCGCCACGCGCAGCTGATGCAGCCAGTAGCCGGCGGTACAGAACCGGTCCGGCAGAGGATGCATGCGCGCCACGGAGGAAAATCCCAAAGCCAGTACCAGATTGCGCACCTCGCGCATACCCAGCACGGTCACGGCGCGCCCCACGGTGGTTACCTCGGCCTGCAGACCGTAATAGGCGGAATTGGCCAGAGAAAGAATACGCACGGCCAGCGAAGGGTCGCGGCTGACCAGTTCGCCAACCTCGGAAAGCGAAAGCCGGGAGTCATCACCGGTTCCCGCAAACAGATCGCGCATAAGCCCGTGATCCACGGGAAGCGCCGCCTGAGCTTCCAGTGCCCGCTGCAGAAACGCATGTGCCCTGTCCTGTCTGTTCACGGGTGCTCCTGTGTTTCGCGTACATCCGCCCGCTCTGCCCGGCATGCGGGGCGGCCCCCCCTACAATTCTATGGGCGTGGCCGCTCCGTTTTCTTCGGGCTTTGCCGTATCCTGTTCCGCAGCCGGCTTCCCGTCCCGTGCTTCCGGCGCCTGCTGTTCTGCGCCGCCGTTCTGTCCCTGTTCCTGTGCAGCCTTGATGCGGCGCAGCATGTCCAGCGCGGCACCTTTCATCTCCTGCGGAACAAGATCCTTGGCTTTCATCCATGCCAGAAACTTGCCTGCCGCTTCCAGCGAGGGGTTGGCATCCAGACATTTGAGCAGGTGCTCCATGGTGCGTGTATAGTCTTTCATCTCCAGACAGGCCCGCGCCATGTTGTACTGCAGGTTTTCATCGCTGCCGGAAAGCTCCAGCGCACGTTCGTAGTACTCGATGGCCTGCTCGAACATCTTGTTTTTGCGCAGACTGATACCGAATTCGTTGAACAGGTGCTTGTGCTCCGGCTCAAATGCCGCCTCCAGCTTGACCAGCCGCTCAAAGATATTGTCCGCCTTGGCCGATTCTCCCCGTTCAAGATAGGTAAGTCCCAGCCCGAAGTTGGCACGCACGTTTTCTTCGTCCACCTTCAGGGCATTGCCGTATTCAAACTCCGCGCTGAAATGCTCGCCCCGTGAACGGTGCCTGTCGGCACGGGCCACGGTTTTGTTCAGTTCCTGCATTTTGGGAAACACAGTCTGCACATAGAATTCCGGTTCGGGCTGAAAGGTGCTCAGCACATCGTCCAAAGCCACCTTGCGCTTGGGACCGGAAGGAATGTAGTTGCTGTTCAGGGGCTGCACCTCCACCACACCGTCGTCCAGTTCCTCCACCATCCAGAATGCTTTCTGAATGGTTTTACGGGTCGTGGTTCCCGTGCCCACCTTACGGACTTCCTGCGTGGAAAAAACGCCTTTGATACGTTTTTTTTCCTGCCTGCCGCCGGCAGCTGCGCCTTGTTCCTGCTGCATATTCACACTCCTTCTGACAATGACAGGCGGTCTACGCCTGCCGGACAGATTCCATGATGCTGTACGCGGCCCCGGCCGGGTCAGCGGCTCCGGTAACGGGTCTGCCCACAACCAGATAGTCGGAACCGGCCCGCGCAGCCTGCTGCGGGGTCATGGTTCTGCGCTGGTCGTCATCCGCCGCGGCGGGCCGGATGCCCGGAGTAAGACAGATGTAGTCTGTACCGCAGCTTTTTTTGATGCTTTCAACTTCATACCCCGAACACACGACACCGTTCAAGCCCCACTCTCTGCCGGAGCGCGCCAGCACATCCACCACGCTGTCCAGCGGCAGGTCAAGACCGGCAGGCAGATCCTGCTGGGCCATACTGGTAAGCACTGTCACGCCCAGCAGCACCGGCGGCGCAGCAAGCCCCTTGCGTTCACAGCCTTCCTGCAGCCCCTGCACGGCGGCCTGCGCCATACGGGCGCCCCCCAGCAGATGAATGTTGACCATGTCCGCACCGGCGCAGACCGATGAACGCACCGCACCGCGGACGGTATTGGGAATGTCGAAAAACTTCAGATCGAGAAAAACAGAAAAACCCATGTCTTTGAGACGGCGCAGGATGTCCGGCCCGGCGGCCGTGTACAGTTCAAGCCCCACCTTGACCCAGGGGCAGCTTCCTTGCAGCCGTGCAGCCATGGCAACAGCCTGTTCGCTTTCAGGATAATCAAGAGCAACCACAAGTTCCGGCATCATCATCTCCAATCCTGCAGCAGTTCGTCCACCAGTTCCGGGCGGCAGGTGGGCGACAGGGTGGCAGCCAGATACGCGGCACGCAACTCGTCATACGCCTGCTCCAGATTGTCATTCACTATCCAGGCGTTGAACCAGTGGGCCTGCTGCAGTTCGCGGCGGGCGTTGGCCAGACGACGGCGGATGGTATCTTCGGGGTCGGTGCCTCTGGCACGCAGCCGGCGCTCAAGCTCGGCACCGGACGGCGGCAGAATAAACACATAGCAGCCCTGCTTAAGCGAACCACGCAGCTGCGCCGCGCCCTGCACATCGATGTCAAAAAGCACATCACGCCCGCGGGCCAGCAGCTGGCGGGTGTCTTCCAGCGGGGTTCCGTAAAAATTTCCGTGCACTTCGGCCCATTCGGCAAAAAAGCCTTCATCACGCAGCCGGATGAACGTTTCTTCATCGACAAAGTTGTATTCGCGCCCGTGCTCTTCGCCCGCACGCGGCTGGCGTGTGGTGTAGGATACAGAAAAGGCAAACCGGGGGAATTCTTCCAGCAGGCGGCGGGTAAGCGTGGTTTTTCCTGTGCCAGAGGGCGCGCAGAGCACCAGCACTATGCCGGAACGGGGACGGACCATTAACTGTTTTCCTCCTGAATGAAACGTTGTCCTATGGTTTCCGCCTGAATGGCGGACAGTATGACATGGTTGGAATCGGTGACGATGATGGACCGCGTCTTGCGGCCCTGTGTGGCGTCGACAAGCCGCCCCTGATCACGGGCTTCCTCACGCAGTCTGCGCATGGGAGCCGATGCGGGATTCACTATGGAAACCACGCGTTCGGCAACCACAAAGTTGCCGAACCCGACATTAAGAAGTCTTTGTTTCTGCATGATTACTCGATGTTCTGCACCTGCTCACGGCATTTTTCCAGCTCATTCTTAAAATCAACCACAACGCGCGAGACCGAAGGATCCTGCACCTTGTTACCGCAGGTGTTGATTTCGCGGAAGCACTCCTGCAGGGTGAAATCAAGCCGCTTGCCGGCATCGGTGCCCTGATGCAGCAGCTCGCCCAGCCGTGTCAGGTGCGCGTCCATGCGGGTGATTTCTTCGCTTATGTCCAGCTTGTCGGACATGATGGTGATTTCCTGCAGAAAACGGTTCGGTTCCAGCTCCAGCCCTTCACGTTCAAGAATTTCGGCAATGCGCTCGCGCAGCGTTGTGAATTTTTCATCCTTGATGGCAGGGGCCTTGGCCGCAATGATTTCCGCCCAGCCGCGCATACGGCCTATGCGGGTTTCCAGATCGGCCAGCAGAGCCTGAGCCTCGGTCTCGCGCGCCTTGTTCCAGTCGGCCAGAGCCGCGGCCAGCCCTTCTTCCAGACTGCCCAGCAGTGTTTCGTCCAGTTCGCCGGAAGCATCTTCCCACAGGTAGGAAAGATTAAGCAGCCGGTTATAGTCGGGTACAAAGGCATCGCCGCGCTCTGCGGCAAAACCGGTCAGCTGCTCCAGCATGGATGCGGCCTGACGCGTGTTGAAGCTGACACCATCCAGTCCCTGCCGCCGGATATCCAGCGAAAGCGAGACGTCCACCCGACCGCGCGAACCGAACCGGCGCAGCACCTTTTCCAGCCGGGATTCATACCCGCGCAGAAAACCGGGCAGACGCCATTTGATATCCAGATGGCGGCTGTTCACGCTGCGGATCTCCCATGTCTGGGTCCAGTCGGGGCTTTCCTTGGTGCAACGGCCGAAGCCGGTCATACTACGAAGCATTATGGTACTCCATGCAGAACCGCCCTGCTGTGCAGGGCGGATGATAACGGTACAAAAGCGGCATGCCGGAAAGCATCACCGCCCGGAAAACAAAAAAACATGCGGACGCCACGGCAAAGGTCATCATGCAATGAAGAGGATTCCGGCTTTGCGCTGGCGTGCTCATATATACTCCTCTGACCGCGAACCGTGCCGCTGTGCGGCGTTCCATACGCCAGAAGCAACCCGCGCGCAACCACGCCGCGGGCACCGCTACTGCGGTGAAACAATCAAAACACCTTTGCGCACTTCTAAAGGACGGGCGCTGCGTATTTCACGCAGTGTAGCACCATCGGGCACCGAGTCAAAGCGGCAGTCGGTATAGAATTCACTCACCCCGCGGGCCGGGGACAGGCTCTGCAGCACCACATGCAGGCTGTCCCGCCTGAGCAGCGACTGCAGAAAAGCATCTTTCTTTTCCGCCGCAACAGCCCTCACCGCCGCAGCACGGGCCTTTTTTTCCGCCACCGGCAGTTGGTCCTTCATATCCGCTGCCGCCGTCCCCGGACGTCGGGAATACGGAAACACATGCGCATAGGTAAGCGGAAGCTCGCGGCAGAAAGCCAGCGTTTCTTCAAATTCCTCAAGGGTTTCGCCGGGAAATCCCATCAAAATATCAGCGCCAAGACCGTATACCGGCCAGATACCGCGCAGAGAATGCAGAAAATCAAGCAGCGGCTGCGGTGTATAGTGGCCCCGTCCCATGCGCCGGAGCACCGATGCGCTGCCGCTCTGCAAGGAAAGATGCAGCTGCGGGCTGACCAGCGGATTGGCTGCCAGCGTATCAAGAGCCTTGGAACCAAGCTGCCCCGGCTCTAGCGAACTGATACGCAGCCTTGCTCTGCCGGCCCACTCCGGACCGAACTCGTTGCCCAGCCGCGCCACCACATCCCAGAAGTCCGCGGGCATGGCAAGGTCGCGCCCGTACTGCCGCAGGTTCACCCCGCTCAGAATAAGTTCGCGGAACCCGCCCTGCAGCAGCCTGCGCACCTCGTCTGCAATGTCGTGCGGCGCCCTGCTGCGCGAAGGACCGCGCGTAAACGGTACAATACAGTATGTACAGCGGTGCGAACAGCCGTCCTGCACCTTGACCACCGCGCGGGCACGCGTGTACCCGCTGACCTGCATATCGGGAAAATCCTGTGCCGCGCCGCTGCCGGAAGGTGCACTCACCGCGCCCTGCGGCCACTGTTTCAGGCCTGCCTTGGCGTCCTGCGGTACCACCGCGGCCACGCCGGGCAGGGCTGCCAGCTCATCGCCCAGCACCTGTGCGGCACAGCCGGTGACCACTATGCGGGCAAGGGGGTTGGCTCTGTGCGCCTGCCGTACCGTGGCGCGCACGTCGCTGACGGCTTTTGCCGTCACCGCGCAGGTATTCACCAGCACAAGATCCGCCTCGGCCGCACTCTGTACTTCCGTAAAACCGCGGGCCAGCCACACTTCGCGCAGCGCCTGCGTTTCATACTGGTTTATCTTGCAGCCCAGAGTGGCCGCATAAAATCGTGTAGGATGTTCGCTCATTGCAATACCGCTGTTGTGCCGTCCGCCTGAACGGCATGTATATGGACCGGCAGCACGCACAAAAACACAGACGCGCAATGCCGGTTGACGGGGTGTATAGCCGGAATGCCGCCAAAAAGGTAGTGCCGCTTTAACATACCGTTCTCACTTGGCATTGACATCTGCGGCATGGTCTGCGGCACGGTACTGCCTTCAGGGAACCTGCGGCGGCAACAGCGTGAGTCCGCGGATACGGTCGAGCATCCAGTTCTTACGCACCTGCGGATATTCTTCGCCGGCGTGCAGGGTGGTCACCACCGCCCGCCCGATGACCAGACGCCCTTCGGGCGCACGTCCGCCGCCGGTCCGGATGCCCCACACGTTGTGAAACATGAGCGGTTTTCCCGCTGCGCAGTCCTGCCGGTCAGGCCCCAGATACAGGCCGATATGTCCGCGCATCCAGATAAAACTGAAAAAAGGCACACCCTGTTCCAGAATATGCGCCTCGCGTTGCGGGGGAGTCATTTCTTCCAGCGACACCAACGCTCCGGCCCGTGCCTGCTGTGATGAATTGCGCGGCAGCCAGATGCCGAAGGGGGCAAACAGATCATGCATGGCGGCCGAACAATCGCGGTTTTCCAGCAGACCGCCCCACCCGTAGGGCTGCCGCATCATGCCGTTGCCCACCATGGCCACCGCCACGGGGGTAAGCGGCAGCGGCATACGCGCCGCCGCACCGTACGAAACATGCACCAGCCGGATACCCGCGCCTCCGTCCGCCCCGCGTACGGGCACCCGCAGAACAAGACCGGCGGCATCAGCCTTGTCCACCGGAAAAACAGCACCGGTATGGGCCGTAAGCACCCAGCGGCCTTCCGCCGTCCGCAGCGGAGTATCGTCTGCCACAACAGCAGCATACATTCCGGTTCTGTACGCGTTCATAAACCCGGAATCCACATACGCCACATCGCGGGCGCGCACCCACCCGGCGGCCAGCGGCGTTTCGCACAGCAGCCATCCGCCGTCGGACGAAGCGTGCACCACAAAAACGGGCATACCGGCCCATAACGCACTGTACTGGAAATAATCAAAAGGATAGCCCTCGCCCGCTCTGGCCGGATCGCGGAAAAAGGGTTCGTCGTCCGGCGCCATGCGCAGCGAGGTATTGCCGGTGATAATGGCAGGAACTGCCAGCGATGGATATTCTCCGGTACGGCAGCGCTGCCACAGCGACTCCGTACGCGCGGGGGGTACGGGCAGCAGGTTGGCTCCCCAGCCTTTACCGTCCAGAGTGGCCCGCAGGTCGGCAAACATGGTGTGACGCGGCATGGACGGAGCACGCATATCCCATGCGGCAAAAAAGCGGCGCAGAAAAAAACCGGTCTGCCGTTCCTGCTCCTGCAGAGTCAGCAGCGGAGCATCGGGCTGCGGCAGCGCCCGCGCGTACACCATGAGGTCCTGTTCCAGACAGTCAATGTCGCGCACGGCGGGAGGGGCGGGAAAAGGCGGCTGCACCACGCGGGGGGCGCACCCGCCCGCCAGAAGCATACAGCCCAGCAGCACACAGACAACACGCAATGAAATCATGGCAGCACCTGTCGCGGAAGCATCCGCTGTTTACATACACCGCAGCACCGCACCGTCCGGCGGCGCCGCCGGTCATACCCCGCGGGCCAGGCGCTGCGCCAGATACGTAAAGCGTTTCTGCATCTTATTATTTTTGACGGCAATGGCCAGCGCGCGCTGCGATCCCACCAGCACCACCAGCCGCTTGCCGCGGGTGACACCGGTATACAGCAGGTTGCGCTGCAGCAGCACATAGTGCTGTGTCAGCACAGGCATGACCACGGCGGGATATTCCGACCCCTGCGACTTGTGCACTGATATGGCATAGGCAGGAACCAGTTCATCCAGCTCTGAAAATTCGTACACCACATTACGTTCTTCGTCGAACCGGACAGTCAGCTCGCGCTCTTCCTTATCAAGCCTGCAGATGCGCCCTATGTCTCCGTTAAAGACATCTTTTTCGTAATTATTGCGTATCTGCATCACTTTGTCGTCCAGCCGGAACTGCCGCTCGCCGCGCTGAATGACCAGCGTTTTGGGGTTAAGAGCCTCCTGCAGCCGCGTATTCAGGTTGGCGGCGCCGGCTGTTCCCTTGTGCATGGGCGTCAGCACCTGAATATCATTTATGGAGTCCAGCCGGAATCTGCGGGGAATATGATTTTTCACCAGATCGACAACCATATCGGCCACGCGGTCCGGGTCTTCCTGCCTGATGAAATAAAAATCGCTCAACCGGTCTTTGGAAGATTCCAGCGACGGAATCTCGCCCTGATTGATAAGGTGTGCGTTGCAGATTATTTCACTTTCCTGCGCCTGCCGGAACACTTCCACCAGTTCCACCACGTCCACCACGCCCGACCGGATGACATCCTGCAGCACGTTGCCCGGCCCGACGGAAGGCAGCTGATTCACATCACCCACAAAAACCACAGTGGCCCCCAGCGGCACCGCTTTAAGCAGATGGTACATGAGCATGGTGTCCATCATCGAGGCTTCATCCACCACCAGCAGGCTGCAGGCCAGCGGATTGTTCTCGTTGCGCGAAAAACCGTCCTCGCGCGGGATGTATTCCAGAAGCCGGTGAATGGTCTTGGACTCGCGCCCGCTGGTTTCGCTCATGCGTTTAGCCGCTCTTCCCGTGGGAGCAGCCAGCAGAATGCGCGCCTTCATGGCCGCGAACACTTTGATAATGGCGTTGATGATTGTGGTCTTGCCTGTACCCGGACCGCCGGTAAGCACCATTACCTTGCTGCGGGCCGCGGTGCGCACGGCCTGCTCCTGCTCTTCGGCCAGCGTGATGTCCAGTCCTGCGACTATCTCGTCCACCAGCGCATCCTCGTCGCCGCCGGACACGGATTTGGGTGAATGCAGAATACGGCGCAGATAATGCGATATGCCCGATTCGTACCGGTGATACCGCGAAAGATACACAGCCTGACCGCTGTCCGTCTCATCCAGAACGATGCGCTCTTCCAGCTGCAGGTTGTCTATGGCCTGATCGACCATGGGCGCGGAAATTTCCAGCTTGTCCGAAGTCTGTATGACCAGTTCGTCGCGGGGGTAGTACACATGGCCGTCCTCAGTCAGACGCATGAGCATGTAGAGCAGACCGGCCTCCGCACGCAGGTCGCAGTCGCGGGCAAAACCCAGTTTCTGCGCCACGGCATCTGCGGTCAGAAAGCCTATGCCGCGTATGTCCATGGCCAGCCGGTAGGGGTTTTCGCGCACCACGGCCAGAGCCTGCTGACCGTAATGCCGGTATATGCGCACCGCGTACGAGGTGCTTACCCCGTGGGGCTGCAAAAACATGATGAGGTCGCGGATACCCCTGTGCTCGGCCCATCCGTCGCGGATGCGCTCCATAAGCTTCTGCCCGACGCCCTCCACCTCCAGCATGCGCTCCGGTTCGTCATCCAGCACGTTGAATGTCCCGGTGCCGAAGGTTTCAACGATGCGGCCCGCCATCTTTTCCCCCACGCCTTTGATAAGGCCCGAAGAAAGATAATGCCGGATGCCTTCCAGGGTGGCAGGCAGCACCTGATCAAAGCTGGACATCTGAAACTGACGGCCGAAACGGGGATTTTCCGTCCAGTCCCCCTTGAGCGACAACGCCACACCGGCCTGCGGCTCCACCATGTGGCCCACCACCGTCACCTGATCGCGGTTGCCCTGCACCTTAAGCCGGAACACCGTGTATCCGTTTTCCTCATTGTGAAAAACCACACGCTCCAGTGTGCCTACCAGTTCGACCTGTGCGTCCATCTCTTCCTGCGGGGCGGGATCCTGCATGCTCTTACCAGTCCGTCAACTCCGGCATCAGCCGTCGATTATTTGATGTTATGTTTTCTGCCGGTATGGGCGGTACCCGACATGCCGTCAAGGTGTTACTGCGCTTCTCGCGGCGGGACGCCTTATGCACGCACGGCGGTCATACGGCGCTGCATCAGCAGCATGTCGGCCAGTGTCAGTGCGGTCATAGCTTTAAGAACAGGCACAATGCGCGGTATAGCACTTATATCGTGTCTGCCGCCCACGCGCAGAATCACTTCGCGGCCGGAATCATCCACCGTGTGCTGCTCCTGCGCGATGGAAGGAATGGGCTTGACGGCGGCGCGGGCCACAACGGTCTGCCCTGACGAAATACCGCCCAGAATACCGCCGGCATTGTTTCCGGCGTATCCGCGGGCGGTCATGGCGTCGTTGTTGCTGCTGCCCGTCAGACGCGCTGCGGCAAACCCCGCTCCTATTTCCACCCCTTTTACGGCACCCACCGACATAAGCGCACAGGCAAGGCGCGCATCAAGCCTGTCAAACACAGGCTCGCCCAGACCGGCGGGAACTCCGTAAGCTTCAACCTGCACGATGCCGCCCACCGTATCGCCCCTGCCCTTCACGTTGCGCACCAGAGCATCCCACTGCGCCACAATGTCTTCTTCCGGCGCAAAAAAAGGTCTGTCCTGGGCCCCTGCGGGGTCTTCCGGCCGCGCGGGCACACCGCCCAATTCCACGGTAAAGGCATTGACGGTTATGCCGCATTCCGCCAGCAGCGCCTGCGCCACCGCACCGCCCGCCACGCGTGAAAGCGTCTCGCGGCCTGACGAACGTCCGCCGCCACGGTAGTCGCGCCGGCCGTACTTGGCATCATATGTGACATCGGCATGCCCCGGACGGTAAACGTGCATTATATCGCCGTAATCGCGGGAACGCTGGTCCGTATTTTCCACATGAAAGGCCACAGGAGTGCCCGTTGTCCGGCCCTCGAACACGCCGGAAAGCAGCCGCACTCTGTCAGGCTCTTTACGCGCCGTGGCGGCGGGGCCGCCCTGCCCGGGTCTGCGGCGGTCAAGCTCGGCCTGAATCATGGCTTCCGTCAGGGCAATTCCCGCCGGACAGCCGTCCACCACGCCACCCAGACCGGCACCGTGCGATTCGCCGTAGGTCGTCAGTCTGAAAACACGGCCAAAGGTACTGCCGCTCATTGTTCCTCCGGAATCAAAAAAAAAGAATACGTGCGGCCGGAACATACGCCGCGCAGACGGCGCACGGTCCGGACGCACGAAACATATCCCGCAAGCAGGCATGCACAACGGCAGCCTGCCGCAGCAGACGGGCTGCGCCCGGCATGAAAACTGTCCGCTAGCGGATAACTGTCACAGGGCAGTCGGCAAGCTGCAGAACCCTGTGCGTCACGCTGCCCAGCAACAGACCTTCCAGTTCGGAATGCCCGCGCGAACCCATGACAATAAGGTCGCAGTTCTCGGCTTCTGCCGTTTCGGCAATGGCTTTATCCACAGCGCCTTCCAGCACCCTGCACGCGGCCTCCACCCCTTCGTCCTTCATGCGGTCGCAATACGATTCCAGCAGCACTTCAGAACGCTTGACCAGAGCGGAACGCGCCTGTTCCCAGCTGTCACGTCCCAGCATGGGCGGCAACGCCATGCGGCAGTTGACCACAAGCACCGAAGCCCCCACAAGCTGGGCCAGATTCGCGGCATATTCAGCCGCTTTTTCAGAACAGGCCGAACCGTCCACGGGAACAAGGATCTTACGGATTTCCATATTCAATTCTCCTGAAGGGCCAATGCCCGCATATAAAAGGCCGCCGGAACGGACCGGCAGAAACGCCTCTGCCTGCCATGCAGGCGGTACAGCCACAGCATACCCCACGGGGCGTCACGCGTACAGTGTCCGCGCCGGTCATCCCGCGGCAGCCAGCAGCCGCAGCATCTGTCCGGCAACCGCTGCGGCAGGCTGACAGGCATCCACCACATGATGCGCCGTCTCGCGGTACAGGGTATCGCGTTCCGCCAGCACGGCGGCAATCTCGGCCGCAGGGTTCCCCCCTGTCAGCGAAGGCCGCTGCGAGACCACAGGGTCCAGCACCAGTCTGGATGCCAGAACAGCCGCAGGAGCGCACAGATAAAACACAATGCCCCCCTCGCGCAGCGCCGCGCGGTTATCCGCGCGCAGCACCATGCCGCCGCCGGTGGAGACCACCACCCGTGTCAGCGCACACGCCGCCTGCAGCGCCCCGGCTTCCGCCTCACGGAACACCGGCCACCCGTCGCGGGCCACCATGTCCGCAATGCTGCACCCTGCCCTGCGCTGCACCATCTCATCGGTATCAGCACACCGCCAGCCCAGTTTTTCCGCCAGAATACGGCCCGCCGTCGTTTTGCCGCAGGCCCGCGCCCCGATCAGAAAAATACGCTCCATCCTACCTCCGCCTGCACCGCGCATGCGGCCTGTACCATCCGCACCCGGACGCCCGTAACAAGTGTGCTTTGTCTCTTTCAAATACCCGTCAATGCAGGTATGCTATGACATACGCCGAAACGCGCACTTTCGGCAACCGTACGGCGCAGCGTCTGTCCGGCGCTTTTTTACGGCGCGGCCGCACTCCGCAGTTCCACCGCAACAGCAAATTCCAGTATGAAACAATTTCTTTCCGGCCCCCGCGCGGGCATATCGTCAGGACTGCCGGTGCTGTACACCGTGGCCGCCACCCAGTTCATCATGCCGTTCATGTTTTCGGGCGTGGCCGTCACCCTGCCGGTCATGGGGCAGGAGTTCGGGGCGGGCGGCACGGCGCTGGGGCTTGTGGAATCCATTTATCTTGCCGCCACGGGCGCTCTGCTGCTGCCTTTGGGCAGGCTGGCCGACATGGCGGGGCACGCCCCGCTTTTCCGCTCGGGCGTGCTGCTGTACGCCGTTTCCACACTGCTGCTCAGTTTTACGCAGGACATGACAACCTTCATTCTGCTGCGTCTTGTGCAGGGCACCGGCGCTGCCATGACCATGGCGTCCAACATGGCCCTGCTGACCAAAGCCATTCCGCGCAGCGAACGCGGCAGGGCCATGGGCATAGCGGTGGCCAGCGTGTATCTGGGGCTTTCTGCAGGGCCGTTTCTGGGAGGCGCCATCGCCACGCATCTGGGCTGGCGCTGGCTGTACATACTGGGAACACCGCCGCTGGCGCTGGCCTATCTGCTGGCACGCCGCAACCTTAAAGAACGCTGGCAGCCCGTAACGGAACCATTTGACTGGGCCGGGGCCGCGCTTTCGGTCTGCGCCGTGGGTCTGGCTGTTTTCGGCGGGCCCAGACTGGCGGCCGGCCCCGGCGGCATACTGGCACTGGCCGGCAGCATGGTCTGCGGCGCACTTTTTCTGGTGGTAGAATCACGCACAGCCAATCCGCTGCTCGACCTTGCCCTGCTGCGGCGCAACAAAACGTTCAGCTTTGCCACGGCTGCCCAGTTCATCAATTATGCCGCAACATTCGGCATCACATTTCTGTTCAGTCTGTATCTGCAGAACGCCCGCGGCATGACTGCGCAGGAGACCGGCACCGTATTGCTGGTACAGCCTCTGGTGCAGACGCTGCTTTCGCCGTTGTGCGGACGGCTGGCAGACAGCATGCCCGCGCACCGCATAGCCACGGCGGGCATGGCATGCTGCACCGCGGGCACCCTGATGGCGGCCATGACCGGCGCAGACACGTCCATGGCTTTCATGCTGACCATGTTTGTGGTGCTGGGGGTGGGTTTTGCCCTGTTTGCATCGCCCAACATGAGCATCATCATGGGCAGCGTGCAGACCGGCCGCTACGGCATAGCCTCGGCCATGGCGGCCAGCATGCGCACGCTGGGCATGGTACTCAGCATGGTTCTGGTAACCGCCGCCATGTCGCTGCATACGGGCGATGCCGTGGTGACCGCAGAAAACGCCGACGCCTTTATTTCGGCCATGCGCTGGTCGTTTGCCGTTTTTTCGGCACTGGGAGGCTTCGGAGTGGCACTTTCTCTTTTCGCCTCGCTTTCGCCGGATGCCCCCCGCGAATAAAGTCCGCTTTTCACGGGCGCTGACGCAGCTTTCTTTTTGACAGCGCCATACCCTACCGCATATGGTCACGTCTTATCGTTTTCACCTTTTTATTTCGGAGGACGCCGAAGGCCATGTACGAATTTCCACGCATGCACAGACTGCCCCCCTACGTTTTTGCCGTAGTGGGCGAACTGAAGATGCAGCTACGTCGTCAGAACGTGGATATCGTGGACATGGGTATGGGAAACCCAGACATGCCCACCCCGCAACATATTGTCGAAAAGCTGAACGAAGCCGCGGCCAAGGGCGTCAATCACCGTTACTCCGTATCCAGAGGCATACCCAACCTGCGCAAGGCCATCTGCGAATGGTACATGCGCAAGTTCGATGTTTATCTGGATCCTGACAAAGAAGCCGTGGTGACCATGGGCGCCAAGGAAGGACTTTCCCACCTTGCCCTTGCCATGCTTTCGCCCGGCGACGTGGTGTTTGCGCCCGATCCGACGTACCCCATCCACACTTACGCGGCCATCATCGCGGGTGCGGACGTGCGTCGTATTCCCATCGGCAAAGGCCGCGACTTTTTTGAAGACCTGCTGGCGGCAACGCGCCAGACATGGCCCCAGCCCAAGCTGCTGATGCTCAGCTACCCTCACAATCCCACCACCGAACTGGCGACACTCGAATTTTTCCAGAAGGTTGTGGACTTTGCCAAAGAACACAAGATGTATGTCGTGCACGACATGGCCTATGCCGATCTTGCGTTTGACGGATACGAGCCGCCCAGCTTTATGCAGGCCGATGGTGCCAAGGACGTGGGTGTTGAATTTTACTCCATGTCCAAAAGCTATTCCATGGCCGGATGGCGTGTAGGTTTCTGCGTGGGCAACCGTGAAATGGTGCACGCGCTTACCCGCATCAAATCATATCTTGATTACGGTATTTTCCAGCCCATCCAGATAGCCGCCACTGTGGCGCTGAACGGGCCGGAAGACTGTGTGAAGGAAATTGTGGATACATACCGCCAGCGCCGCGACGTGCTGTGCGAAGGGCTGAACCGCGTGGGATGGCCCATTGAACCGCCCAAGGCCACCATGTTTGCCTGGGCCGAAATTCCTGAACCTTTCCGTCAGATGGGTTCTGTGGAATTTTCGAAACTGCTGCTGAGAGAGGCCGGTGTGGCCGTTTCGCCCGGACTCGGCTTCGGGCACTTCGGCGACCACCACGTGCGGTTTGCCCTTATTGAAAATCCCCATCGCATCAAGCAGGCGATAAAGGGTATAAAACGAGTACTATCAGGGAGCTCCTGTGGCTAGCGACAAACGACTCGTGCTCGGCGTTGCCGGTTTCGGCACCGTGGGCACGGGCCTGACATCCATACTGGAAGAAAACCGCGACTGGATCATCCAGCGCACCGGACGCGAGATTGTCGTAAAGACGGTGCTGGTGCGCGACGTGAACAAAAAACGCGCCGTCAAACTGCCCGAAGGGGCAGAGCTGACAGATGATCCTGCCCGGCTGGTAAACGATCCCGAAATCGACGTGCTGGTGGAGCTTATGGGCGGCATAGAAGCCCCCAAGGCGCTCATCCTGCAGGCTCTCAACGCCGGCAAGCACGTTGTGACCGCCAACAAGGCGCTGCTGGCTGAAGACGGTTTCGAAC
This sequence comes from Oleidesulfovibrio alaskensis DSM 16109, assembly GCF_000482745.1. NCBI lineage: Bacteria > Pseudomonadati > Thermodesulfobacteriota > Desulfovibrionia > Desulfovibrionales > Desulfovibrionaceae > Oleidesulfovibrio > Oleidesulfovibrio alaskensis. The sequence goes on from NZ_AXWQ01000013.1 coordinate 124,875, forward strand.
TGTTCCGCGCGGCACAGCAGAACGGGGCGGGACTGTACTACGAAGCCAGCGTCTGCGGCGGCATACCCATAGTCCAGACACTGCGGGAAAGTCTGGCCGGCAACCAGATGACCTCGCTGGTGGGCATTCTGAACGGAACGGCCAACTACATCCTTTCCGAGATGACCACCAACGGTCTGGACTTTGACACCGCGCTTTCGCAGGCGCAGGAACTGGGCTTTGCCGAGGCCGACCCCACGCTGGACATCGAAGGCTTTGACGCCGCACACAAGCTGTGTCTGCTCATCAGACTGGCATTCGGCAGAGATTACCCCTTCAGCATGCTTCCGGTACAGGGTATTTCCGGCGTTGACCGTATGGGTATCGAGTTTGCACGCGAGTTCGGCTACCGTCTGAAGCTGCTGGGCGAAGTGCGCAACGTGGACGGCAGGCTGGAAGCAGGCGTATTTCCCATGCTGGTGCACCACACCTATCTTATCGCGCGGGTGGGCGGTGCCTACAATGCGGTACGGATGGAAGGCAACGCCGTGGGACCGGTGTTTCTGCACGGTCTCGGCGCGGGTGCAACCCCCACGGGCAGCGCGGTGCTCAGCGACATCATGGCAGTAGCCCGCGGCTGCGCCCCCAACAATACGGGGTTTGTCGAGCAGGTTCCGGCTCCCGCCGACATCATGCCGCCCGAAGAAGCTGAAGCCTGCTACTATTTCCGCGTGATGGTCAGAGACCAGCCCGGCGTGCTGCGGGATCTGGCCGGAGCCATGGCACGGCAGGACATATCCATAGCGCAGGCAGTGCAGAAGGGGCAGGACCCCGGCGGTGTGCCCATCGTGTTTATGACGCACGAAGCCAAAGCCAGAAACGTGGCGGCCGCGCTGGAAGACCTTAAAGGTGCCGGTCTGCTGCTGGCGGAGCCTGTCCATTACCGGATTCTGTAATGCGCCCGCTTATCGTGGCCGTTGCCGACGGCATGGGCGACCTGCCGTGTCCGGCATCGGGCGGTACCCCGCTGGAGACCGCCGCCACACCTACCCTTGATCAGATGGCCCGTCACGCTGTGACGGGCCTTTGCCGCACTATTCCGCCCCGCACCATTGCAGGAACGGAAACCGGCCTGCCAGCTCTGGCAGGGTATGACCCGCAACAGTTCAGGCTGCCCCGCGGCCCGCTGGAAGCCATGGGGGCAGGCATCAGCCCTGCTCCGGATACCGCTGTCTGGCGGCTGAACATTGTCAGTCTGGACCCGGCAGACCGTGTGGAAGACTTCACCGCGGGCAATCTGGACGACGAATCCGCGGCGCGGCTGCTGCATGCAGCCGCACATCTGGCGCACCCTTCGCTTGCCTGCATCACCGGCAGTTCGTTCCGCCACCTGCTGCTGCAACACCATGCCCGCCGGAACACTGCGGCACCGGACATCCCCCTGCCGCACGAATCACAAGGAGCACACCGGCGCATACTGCTCGACGCCCTGCAGACTGTTCCGACGCTGCACAGACTGGTCACCGGCAGTCTGGCACTGCCGCAGGCCCGCCGCCAAAACGGCGGAAAGCTGATGCTCTGGCCGTGGGGGCAGGGTCACAGGCCGCATCTGCCCTCATTTGCCGCTCTGCACGGCAGACGCGCTGCCATGGTAGCCGGCATTCCTCTGGCTCTGGGTCTGGCGCAGGCGGCAGGCATGACCGTTGCGCGCAATGCGGCCTTCACCGGAGACATCCACACGGACTATGCCGCCAAGTCCCGCGAGGCGCTTGCCCTGCTGAAAGACCACGATACCGTGTTCATCCATCTGGAAGCCACCGACCTGTACGGCCACAACCGCGATGCCGCCGGCAAGCGGGACGCGCTGACGCGCTTTGACACGCAGATTCTGCGCCCGCTGTACAGGGCATATCCTCAGGCCGTCTTTCTGGTCACATGCGACCATCTGACCCCCGTGACCACAGGGCGCCATCATGCGGGACCGGTGCCTTTTCTGGTGTACGATGCCGCCCTGCCCGCAATGCCCCCCCGGCATTTCTGTGAGGCAACAGCGGCACGCAGCGGGCTATGCCTGCCATGCGGCCCCTCGCTGCTGGGACTGGCGCTTGAACATGCCTGCAGCCCTTCTGTCTGACTCATCTTTTTATGCACGAGGGCAAAAAAAAAGCGCCCGTCGGGTACACGGGCGCCTCTGGTCGCTTTCAGCACATGCTAAGGCGCTGTCTGCCGCGGCAGCAGCAGATATACACTGCCCCGCGCCGCCAGATGCCCGGCCACAAATTCCGCCAGTTCACCGCTGCCGCTGAACAGGTCTATCCGGTGCTCCTTGATGGCGCCGCCGGTATCCTGAGCCAGACCTATGCCCGTAAACGGCTGCTCCGCATATGCCCTGCCATCTGTTCCGTGCTGCTGCACCGTGGCGGGCAGCGGTCTGGGTACTGAAAACAGCATGGCGCTGCCCAGCGGCAGAGTCGCACGGTCGGTGGCCAGACTGACCCACGGCGTAAGCACCTGATTGATGCTGCCGTAAGGCCCGTCATCGGAAAGCCGGAAGAACACATAGCTCGGATTGGTATTCAACAGTTCGCGCTCTTTTTCGGGATGCGCAGCCAGATACGCCCTGATGGACTGCATGGAAATACCGTCCGCAGGCAACAGACCGCGCTCTTTCATCACTCTGCCCAGCGATACATATTCCCTGCCGTTTTTACCGGCGTACAGCACATGCTTTTCCGTGCCGTCGGGCATTATCAGCCTGCCGGAACCCTGCACCTGCAGAAAGAATATATCCGCAGGATCCTGCACCCATGCTATCTCCAGCCCCTTGCCTTCCAACGCCCCGCCGCTGTCTATGGTTTCGCGGTCATGGTAGGGCACCACTTCGCCGTTTTCCACCCTGTATGTCAGCACCTGCCCTTTCCACCGCGGGTGAAACGCTTCCAGCCGCACGGTTTTCAGATCCTGCGGCTTGCCGTACAGCGGAAAAGGGTACGCCGCACTGCGCACGGGCGAAGCATGAATATAGGGTTCGTAATAACCGGTAAACAGCGGGCCCGGTTCCAGCCGCAGAAAAGTGAAATGCCGCGCCAGCAGTTCCGGACGGCTGTCGAGCTGCGGCAGCAGGCTGACAAAAAGTTCCAGCGACGAACGCAGCTGATCCCATGTGACTCTGCGTCCGTATTTATCCAGCGCCGCATCCTGTGCAGGACGACGGCGCACATATTCCAGACTTCTTTCCAGCGCAGGCCGCAGCGCCAGCCACGAATCAAGTCCCTGCCGCCGCGGGTCCAGACTGCGGGTCAGATCGCGCGCCTCGTCCTGCGGAACCTCGCGGAACACGGGTACCTGTTCCGTAGTTACGGCACACCCGCCGGCCGCCAGCAACACAGTACAGCAAGCAGCCAGCAACAGCAGCCGCAGCCGCGGCGCCATGGGCCGTCCAACACGCATTTCAACAAACATACCTTTCACGTTATGCCATCCTGACCTTGTTCCGCACGGGCCTGCACAGCCGCTGCCGCACACGGCAACACACGGCACCCGTCCGCGGGGTTGGAATATAAATTACGCGGCGTCCGCCATGGTGCTAGCATAAGCACGGTATTCTGCCCGCGACGGACAGCACACCGGCGTTGCGTACCGCGTACAACGCCTTTCAGCCAATCCGCCGTATAGTACAGCACAGCCAAACCCTCAACAAGGAAGCCCGCCATGCGAGCACATTTCGGTTTTCAGTCCATGGCATTGCGCATCATTCTGCTCATAGCCGTCGCGCTTACCCTTCAGGCCGGTATTTTTGCCGCGTCCTCCACACGCAGCCTCATGGGCTTTGCAGAAACGGAAGGCGAACGCTTCCGCGCCAGTGAAACCGAAAAACGCAAAATCCAGCTGGCAAACATGGTCAGCGTGGCCGAGAACACCATCCGGTCATATTACGAGCGTTCGGTGGACATGGAAGCGCTGAAAAAGGAAGCCTCCGCCCCCCTTAAACGGCTGGTGGACGCTACCGCCACGCAGATGATGCAACACTATGACCGCAACAAAATCATCGTGCCGGAACCATCGCTGCGTTCGGACCTGCTTTCCATGGTGCGGGGCATACGTTACGACGGCGACAACTACTTTTTCATCTGCAATGCTGCGGGCACGCTGCTGGCGCATCCCAACCCCTCGCTGGAAGGCCGCACCCTTTACGACATGCAGGACAAGAACGGCGTGTACCTGTTTCGCGAGATCATCAAAACCGCACAGCAAAAAGGAGAAGGCAGCGTAAGCTATGTGTGGCCCAAAAACCGCGATGCAAAACCCACGCAGAAAATAACATGGGTCCGCATGCTGCCCGAACTCGGCTGGATACTGGGCACCGGAGCATGGGTGGAAGACGAAACCGCACGTCTGCAGCAGGAAGCCATGGAGGCAGTGGCAGGTTCCGTGCTGGAAAACGGCGACTACTTCTGGATTCACGACACCTCGCTGCACATGGTGCGCAACCCCCTGCGCCCCGAACTGGACGGTACAGACGTTTCCGGCGTGCAGGATAAACGCGGCACAGCCCTGTTCAAGGCAATGGAAGAAGTCATCACCGCATCCGGACGGGGTTTTGTGGAGTACTGGTGGGCCAAACCCGGGCAGCAGGGAGAGTTTCCCAAAGTGTCCCATATCCGCCTGTTCGAACCGTGGGGCTGGGTAGTGGGTATGGGAGTGTATACAGACGACATAGACGCCGCCGTGGCCGAAGAAGGCCGGAAACTGCGCACGGAAGCCGCCGCCCTGCGCATGGAGACCCTGCTGTTTTCCGGTATATTTCTGGCCGTCATGCTTGTTGCCAGCGTGCTGCTTATACGTGTGTATCTTTCACGGCCGCTGGGTTCTTTGCTGGAATACACGGCCAGCGTTGCCAACGGCAATCTGGACGCACAGACCCACGACACATTTCGCGGTGAACTGAAAGTGCTGCGCAATGATCTGGTGCGCATGGTCGTAAGCCTGAAAGAAAAAATACACGAAGCAGCAGCACTGGCCGGCAAAAGCGAAGAAGAAAGCGAACGTGCACGGCTGGCCATGCAGGAAGCGGAAGAAGCCCGGGGCATGGCCGAACAGGCCCGCAAGCAGGCGCTGCACGATGCCGCATCAGCACTGGAGGGTGTTGTTGAGGAACTGGCCATGACCACGGAAGGGTTCTCTCATCAGATAGACGAAGTGGCCAACAGTGCGCAGATGCAATCTGACAAGCTGGGCCGCACAGCCGATGCCATAGAGCAGATGAACGCCAGCATGCAGCGTGTGGAACAGAATGCCAGCAACGCCAGCGAGGCTTCGTCCGACAGCCGCAACAAGGCAAAGGAAGGCGCGGAGGTGGTCCGCGATTCCGTGGCCGCCATGGAACAGGTGCAGACCATGGCCGAAAACCTGAAAAACGATATGAACGCTCTGGGAGCGCAGACCGAGGCCATAGGACGCATAATGACCGTCATCACCGACATTGCCGACCAGACCAACCTGCTGGCGCTGAACGCCGCCATTGAAGCAGCCCGCGCCGGAGACGCCGGACGGGGGTTTGCCGTGGTGGCCGACGAGGTGCGCAAACTGGCTGAAAAAACCATGAGCGCCACCGGTGAGGTGGGACAGGCCGTAAACGCCATACAGCAGGCCACAAACAGAAATATGGATAACGCCCAGCAGGCGGCCGAAGCCATAGGCAGAGCCACCGGTCTGGTGCAGCACTCCGGAGAAGCGCTGGAAACAATAGTTACCCGCTCTGACGATGCGGCGCATCAGGTCGACATGATACACGAAGCCACTTCGGAGCAGTCGCACGCCAGCGAAGAGGTGACCGGCGCCGTGGAAGAAGTGCGCCGCATAGCCGCGGAAACCGCCACAGACATGGAATCGGCCCGCGAGGCCATCATCAGGCTGACAGGGCTGAGCGAATCGCTGACGGGCATGGTGCGCAAGCTGCGCAGCTGACCGTACGCAGTTCTGACCGTACGCCGCGCCCCCCCACCGGCGGGCGCGGCTTTTTTTTACATGTATGAAGTGCCGCATGCGCACAGGAGCGCACCACACCATTAAAAGACAGCTCTTTTCATACTTTGCCACATGCGGCGGCTTGGGGTATGTAACCACTTTGCCCGACGCATCCCATGAGGGACGCATTCAGGAGTATGCCCATGACCGACTTTCCCGCGCCGGAAACCTGGCTCGCACACCGCGTATCCTATGGTGAGACGGACACCATGGGCGTTGTATACTATGCCGAGTACCTGCACTTTTTCGAACGGGCCCGCAGCGAGTTCATCCGCGCCCGCGGCATGAGCTATGCGCAGGTGGAAGAAAAAGACATCATGCTGCCCGTGCGCGAAGCGGCCTGCCGCTACCGCCGTCCCGCCCGCTTTGATGATCTGGTGCGCATCCGCACCGGTATCTCGCAATGGGGCAGGGCATCACTGACGTTTGTGTATGAAATCTGGAACGAGGATAAAACCGTTCTGCTGTGCACGGGCAGCACGCAGCACGCCTGTGTAAACCGCACCGGGCGACCCGTTTCCGTTCCCGAATGGCTCCGCGCCCTGTTCACAGCGTAACCCCGCCGCTACGCCAAACCGCCCGCGCCCCGCTGTTTACCGCGGAGGCAGCGGCCACACTCTTACTGTCATGCTGCTTGATATACATACCCACGCGTTTCATCCCAAAATAGCCTCCAAAGCCGTGGCCCAGCTGGAAAGCCACTACGGCATCACCATGAGCGGCTCCGGCCTGCTGGAAGATCTTGATGCGGTAACCCGCAAAGCCGGACTGGACGGCTATGTGGTGCACAACGCGGCCACCGCTGCGGCACAGGTTGTGCCTGCCAACAACTTTGCCATGGCGCTCAGCCTCACCTGCCCCCGTGCCGTGGCATTCGGCAGCATCCATCCCGATTATGAAGAATGGGAGGCACAGCTGAAGCGTCTGCAGGCGCACGGCATACGCGGCATCAAGCTGCACCCCGAGTTTCAGGGGTTCTGGCTGGATGACCCGCGGCTGGAACCTATTTTTGAAACCATCGGCGACAGCATGATGATCATGTGTCACATCGGCGACGCACTGCCGCCCGATGAAAACCCTTCATGCCCGTACAAGCTGGCGGCACTGATTAAAAAATTTCCCCGCGTGCGGTTCATCGCCGCACACATGGGCGGCTACCGCCACTGGAAGTATGCGCTGGAAGCACTGGCGGGCAAAAACGTCTACATGGATACTTCCAGCTCACTGGCGTTCATCGACGATGACACCCTGCACGGTCTATGGAAAAAGCACCCGCGTGAACAATGGCTTTTCGGCAGTGACTGGCCGCTGTTTGATCCTGCATCGGAACAGAAAATGCTCCGGAAACGGCTGGGCATCAGCGACAGCGCTCTGGCCGATCTCATGGGCAACGGTGCGCTGGCACTGGGGCTCAGGGCGCAGTACTGAAACACTGCGTTCCGCATGGGAACCTTGCACAAAAAAACACCGCATCCTTAATGAATGCGGTGTTTTTTTGTGTCTGACATACAGGCATGCACATACCGGCGGGCAAACCTGCACTGTACCGCCGGTGCTTGGGGCAACAACAGCATAACCGCCATACGGACGTTATGAAAAGCCACCGGCGCACCGGTGGCGGCCCGTCTGCGCCGGGCGCGTCATACCTTGCGGCAGCACCGGGGCGACACGGCAGCCGCAAACGGCATACGAAAGGCAGCGGCAGACAACCGGCAAAGGCATGTACCGGTCCCCCGCCCTGCCGTCACAGTGGCGGCAGTCTCCGTACCTTGCACCATGAACGCACGGACACAATCTGCCGCCTGCGGAACGGAGACGTCAGCCCAGCAGTTTTTCCGGCGGACGACGCTCGGGCACCACCTTGTGTTCTATGGTGCCTTCGTTCCATTCCTTTGTCACATACAGTCCGCAGAAACAGGCCCCGTACTCCTCCATATCCGGTTCGCGGTACACGCAGGGGCATATGATATCTCTGTCCGCTTCGTATTCACCCAGCGCAAGACGGCAGGGACAGGCCATGTAACCGTAACGTTCCTTGGTCTGCAGCAGGCTTTCGAGCAACGGCATGGTCATGCCCATGTCCGCGTTGAAATAAAAGCCTTTGGGCTCCTGAAATTTTTTGAGCATTTCGTACAGGGTTTCCGGAGTCATGGTTTTGCTCATAAGTCCAGAGCCTCCTCGATCTGATCTTTGTGAAAGCCCACAATCACCGTGCCGCCGTTGTCTATGACCAGCGTGGGAAACGAAAGTTTGGGATTGTGTTTTTTGATGAACGAAATGGTCTCACTGCGTTCATCGCCGGACAGCATGTCCACATAGACGCACTCAAAGGGCACGGAATGCTCTTCAAGAAATTCCTTGCATTTTCTGCAATGGATGCAGGTGGACAGGGCATACAGTCGCACGTCGCTGTTTTCCGCCATGGTGCTTCCTTTTCTGAGAGGGTTGATATCACCGGCAACATAGCAGCGGCCGGAACAGATGACAATGCAGGCACACGGCAGTGCCTGCGTTCCCATGTCACCGCAGCTATTGCTCAGGTTCTCCCGCGGGGTCATGCGCCGGTTCATGCGCCGGTTCATGTGCCAGTTCATGCGCCAGTTCACGCGCCACCATGCGTATGCACTCATCCTGATCGCGCGCCACGCTTTCTCCCCTGCCGGCATGTTCAGGATGCGACAGCACAAAACGCTCATGCTCCAGCAATGCTTCTTCCAGCCCGCGCGTGCCGCGGTCGAGCGAAAAAGCCTGCACCCGGTGCCGCACAAGCAGCGTCACGGTTCTGCCCTCTGCCGCAGGCAGCTCAATACGCAGCCCGTCTTCATCAAGCATGCAGGTAAACCGTGTGTTTTCCGGCAGTGCGTTGCGCATGTCCTCCACGGCCCGCAGCACGGGCTTCAGCCGCTCCACGCCCAGTTCCCGCAGTCTGCGGGCCGCCGCTTCCGGTGCTTTTTCTCGTTCGCGTCTGCGGCGCAGTTCTTCTTCCAGCAGCTCGCGTGCGGGTCTGCGTTCCTGCCACCATGCCCGTATCAGCATTATCACGGCAACAACGAACAGCACTCCCAACAGCAGATTGATGTACATCCGTCCTCCGGTATGCGGTTATCTTACCGTCTTATATCGAACCGATTTGTTTTTCCAGTAGGTTGATTTGTGCACAGGGCTTGACATCTTTCTCTAACTCTCTCTATGCATTAGACTCGCAGCACCGGAAAAGGGCTGCACTGAGCAAAAGGACAAAACCCCTGCGCGCAGGGGCTATTCCCACGATACACACGTTACAAGGGAGAGCTACATGTCCAGAGCGCTTGAAAATCAAAGAACCTATGCCCTGGTCGGCACCGGAGGCAGCGGCAAGACCTCGCTGGCGGAAATGCTTCTTTTCCAGTCCGGCGCGGTCAGCCGCATGGGAAAAATCGAGGACGGAACAAGCTGCCTTGATTACGAGCCGGAGGAAGTGAAGCGGCGCGGCAGCATACAGCCCGCTTTTGCGACATTTTCATGGAACAAGAACCGGCACTTTCTTGCTGACATCCCCGGCGATAACAACTTTATCGGCGACATCAACTACCTGCTGGCCGGCGTTGATGCCGCCGTTTTTGTTGTCGATGCCGTGGACGGAGTACGCCCCCTGACACGTAAACTGTGGAACGCCGTGAAAAATGCCGGTCTGCCCGCCATGGTCTTCATCAACAAGACCGACCGCGACAGAGCCGACTTCGACATGGCCTTTGCGGGATTGTCCGACATACTGGGTATCAAACCCGTTCTGCTCTATTCTCCCGTGGGGCAGCAGGAAAACTTTCGCGGGGTGGCCGATGTGCTGGCAGGCAAGGCCCTGCTGTTCGGCGAAAACGGCAGTGTGACCGAAGCTGACATACCCGCGGACATGGCAGACGACATACAGGCCCTGCGCGAAACCATGGTGGAAAACATCGCGGAAAGCGATGAAGAGCTTATGGAAAAATACCTTGAAGAAGGTGAACTGACAGACGAAGAAATACACGCTGCCCTGCGCAAAGGCGTACTGAAAGGCGAACTGATACCGGTTGCTGCCGGTTCGGCACTGGAAAACAAAGGCGGCGCGCAGGTGCTCGACCTCATCCAGAGTCTTTTCCCCTCGCCGCTGGACCGCGCGGCATGGCTTGACGAAGAAGGCAACGAGCGCGTCTCCTCTCCCGACGGGCCGGTGTCTGCATTTGTCATAAAAACGCTGGCCGACCCCTTTGCAGGGCAGCTCAGTATTCTGCGTATTCTTTCCGGCACGCTGAAGCCCGACACCACGCTGTACAACCCCGCCAGAGAAGAAAACGAGCGTGTGGGCACACCGCTGTGCCTTGTGGGCAAAGAGCAGACCCCCTGCAAGGAAGCTCTTGAACCCGGTGCCGTTATTGCCGTGGCCAAACTGAAAAACACCCGTACCGGCGACACACTGTGCGAAGAAAAAACACCCTTTGCGCTGGCGCGCCCGCATATGCCCCCCACTCTTATCACCTATGCGCTGGCCCCGCAGGAAAAAGGCGATGAAGACAAAGTATACGCGGCCGTGCACAAACTGCTTGATGAAGACATAACCCTGCGTCTGAACAGAGACGAAGAAACCGGAGACATACTGCTTTCCGGCATGGGGCAGATGCACATAGAAACCGCCGTGGAACGTGCGCGCCGCCGTTACAAGGCGGACATTGTGCTGAAAACGCCCAAGGTGCCCTACCGCGAAACCATCAAGGGCAAAGCGCAGGTGCAGGGCAGACACAAGAAACAATCCGGCGGACGCGGGCAGTTCGGCGACTGCTGGGTGGAAATCAGCCCGCAGGAGCGCGGAGCAGGGTACACCTTTGAAGACGCCATCGTGGGCGGTTCCATTCCCCGCCAGTATATACCCGCTGTGGATAAAGGCGTTCAGGAGGCCGCCCACAGAGGCTATCTTGCCGGATATCCCATGGTGGACTTCAAGGTGCGTCTGTACGACGGGTCGTACCACACGGTGGACTCTTCGGAAATGGCCTTTAAAATCGCAGGATCGCTTGCCTTTAAAAAAGCCATGGAATCATGCCGCCCCGTACTGCTTGAACCCGTCATGCTGGTCAGCGTGTCTGTGCCGGATGAATACATGGGCGACATCATCGGCGACCTTTCCAGCCGCCGCGGCAAAGTGCTTGGCTCCGACTCCACAGCCGGCATAACGGAAATCAAAGCGCACATCCCCATGAATGAAATCATGCGCTATGCCCCCGATCTGCGTTCCATGACCGGCGGACAGGGCGTGTTCACCATGGAATTCGATCATTACGAGGAAGCTCCGCCCCATATCACCGAAAAGGTGGTGGCAGAAAGCCAGCAGGCAGCAGCCTGATCTGCATTGCTTCAACGACATCCACGCGGCCGCCTCCGGGCGGCCGCATGCATTGTATCGGGGTGTGATATCCCCTGCCGCGACAGCCCCCGTGCAGCACACGGCAGCACACGGCGTACGTTTTTTTAAACCGCTGCCGCAAGATGCCGCCCTGCCGTTCCCCCGCTCCCGCCATGCCTGCGTTCCCGCGGCAGAGTGTTTTTCTGTCTGCTTGCTTTTTTGCTCCGCTCATGTTGCTTTTGCCCGTCCGCGGGCTTATGCCCCGTGGCAGGATACCGGCACACAAACGCCGGCCCCGAACATTCAACGCAACCGATCCAACGGAGACGTTCCTATAATGCGCACCCCAGTGCCGCGCGTGGCGGCAATACACGATCTTTCCGGCTTCGGGCGCACCTCGCTCACCGTGGCCATGCCTGTACTTTCGTCCATGGGCGTTCAGGTTTGCCCGCTGCCCACGGCGGTGCTGTCCACCCACACGTCCGGTTTTGAAAACTTCAGCTTTGTGGACCTGACGGAACAGATGCATTCCATCCTTGACCACTGGCAGTCGCTCAACCTCAAGTTCGATGCCGTCTACAGCGGTTTTCTGGGCTCGCCGGAACAGGTGGACATCGTGGCCCGCTGCATCGACATGTTCCGCACTCCGGACGGGCTTGCGGTGGTGGACCCCGTCATGGGCGACAACGGCGAAATGGAGCCCACCATGACGCTTGAAATGGTTCACCGCATGCGCTGGCTGGTCACCAAGGCAGACATAATAACCCCCAACTTTACGGAAGCGGCCTTTCTGCTGGACGAAAAGTACACCACCGAAGCCACTGTAAGCACGGTGAAAGACTGGCTGCGCCGCCTCACAGCCATGGGGCCATCCATAGCCATCATCACCAGCGTGCCGGTGCACGGTGATGAACGGCGCAGCGCTGTTATGGCATACAACCGCCGGCATGACCGGTTCTGGAAAGTAGACTGCTCATATATTCCGGCACATTACCCGGGAACGGGTGATACGTTTGCCAGCGTGGTCACCGGCGCGCTGCTGCAGGGCGACAGCCTGCCCATAGCCATGGACCGCGCCGTGCAGTTTGTCACCATGGGCATCAGAGCCACCTTCGGGCACAACCTGCCAAGCCGCGACGGTATTCTGCTGGAACGGGTGCTTGATACACTAAGAGCGCCGGTCACCAGCAGTTCGTTTGAGCTGCTGGACAACGACGGGGAGCAGTGCGCATGCAGATAGAATCCGGCTGCGATTCCCGCCGTGACCTGCCCATCGGCATGTTCGACTCCGGCGTGGGGGGCCTGACCGTGCTCAAGGCACTGCGCCGCCGCATGCCCTGTGAAAGCATTTTGTATCTGGGCGATACCGCCCGGCTGCCCTACGGCACAAAATCGGCCGAGACGGTCACCCGCTATGCCTTGCAGGCTTCGGCCAGACTGGTCGAAAGAGATATAAAGCTGCTGGTGGTGGCCTGCAACACCGTGAGTGCCACGGCTCTTGAGCCGCTGCGCAACGCCTATCCGGGCATTCCGGTCATAGGCGTGGTCCAGCCCGGCGCACAGGCCAGCTGCCGGGCATCCGCCACGGGGCGTATTGCGGTTATCGCCACGGAATCAACCATTCGCGGCCGCGCGTACGAGCGTGCCATCCACGCCATCAGACCGGATGCCCAGACCACCGGCGCGCCCTGCCCCCTGTTTGTGCCGCTGGCCGAAGAAGGCTGGCTGGACGGCCCGCTGGTCGAAGGCATAGCCGCCCGCTATCTGAACCCCATCTTTCATCCCGCCTCCGGTTCCGGCAGGCCGGAAACACCGGATTGTCTGGTGCTGGGCTGCACTCATTTTCCGCTGCTGGCCGGTGCCATACGCAATGTCATCGGTGACGGAGTGACCATAGTGGACAGCGCGGCCATCACTGCAAAAGCGGTGGAGGCGGAACTGCGCGCCAGAGGTCTGGAGCGCCGGGCCACTGAATGCGGTGAGACAAGATTTATGGCCACGGACGATGTTCCCCGTTTTTCACGCACCGGCGGTCTTTTTCTGGGTACTCCGGTCGCCCCCGACGAAGTGGAACTGGTGGACCTGTAACAACCGGCAACGCCGGAGGATACGGCATGAACGCTTACACTGAAATTCCCATGGTTCCGGGGCCCACCACCCTGCACCCCGATGCACTGGCGGCCATGGGCCGTGATTACGGTTCAGGACAGATAGAAACTGCCTACCTGCAGCTGTATGCAGACACGCAGAAACTGCTGGGCACGCTGGCGGGTACCGGCAACGATATGGTGATAATGACCGGCGAAGGCATGCTGGCCCTGTGGGGAGCGCTGAAGAGCTGTCTGGCTCCCGGTGACAGGGTGCTCAGCGTGGCCACAGGCGTCTTCGGCGACGGCATAGGCGACATGGCCGCCGGTCTGGGCTGCGAAGTGCGCAAAATCACACTGCCCTTCAACGCCACGCTGGACGACCTGACCGCCGTGGAAGAGGCTGTCGACCGTTTCAGGCCGCGCATGATCACCGCTGTGCACTGTGAAACGCCGTCCGGCACGCTGAACCCGCTGGCAGAACTGGGCAGGCTCAAAGCAGCCATGAATGTTCCGCTTTTCTATGTTGACGCCGTGGCAAGCCTTGGCGGCGCTCCCGTAATGGCCGACGACTGGCATGTGGACCTGCTGCTCGGCGGCTCGCAGAAATGCCTCTCCGCACCGCCTTCCATGGCCTTTGTGGGAGTAAGCCCCGCCGCATGGGAGGCAGTGGAACAGCGGGCCTATCAGGGCTACGACGCACTGGGACCTTTCCGTACAGTGCACAGCGACGGCCGCTGCCCGTATACCCCGTACTGGCACGGCACGGCGGCGCTGCATGCCGCCGCCGCGGCCATTGTTGCCGAAGGAACAGAACAGGTTTTTGCGCGGCACCGCAATGTGGCCCGGCAATGCCGCGACGGTCTGCAGGAGATGGGCATCAGGTTGTTCACCGCTGAAAACGCTGTGAATTCACCCACAGTAACCGCGGCACTTGTTCCCCGAGGCTGGGAATGCGCTGCATGGCTGCAGGCGCTTGCCGCACGCGGTCTGCGCGCCGCAGGCAGCTTCGGCCCCATGGCGGGCAAGGTGTTCCGGCTGGGGCATATGGGTACACAGGCACACCCCCGGCTGATGGAAAAAGCCCTGCAGGTCATGGCGCAGGTGCTGGAACAGGGTCCGGCGGCATCCCGCCGCTGACTCTGCGCACATGGTTATCTGAAAAAATGTCCGGCACGGCGTACAAGCTGCGCCGGACTTTTTTTCACTCCCGCGCCGGCCGCGCGCAGGCAAAAGCGGTCCGCAATCCATCTCTGCGCCGTGCGGCGCACGGCAGTTTCAGTGCCATCTGCCGGTCATGGCGGCCCAAAAACCGGCCCACGCCGGGTTCTGCCGCATGAAAACAGCCCGTAGCGCCCGCCGTGTCCGGCAAAATAAAGCTTGATTATCAAGTTTATTTTTTCTAAGGTGCTGCCTGCACACAACGGGGAACGCGCATTCTCTCTGCGTTCCTCCCGCAGGTCACACGGCACAGACCTGTCATATACAAAGACGGTTCACCTGCCTTTTCATCCAGCGGCATCATAAACCGCTTTTTTTATCCGTGACCGCCGGTTCTGCCTTCGCGCGCAGGTTCCGGCGGTTAGCCCGATTTCGCATACGTTCATGCTGCACAGCCGGTTTTCCGGCTTCGCCGGCCTGTCCCAGACATGCCGCTCATGCGTTGCCCGTGCGCTGCCGCGTACACAACGCCCCAAGGAGACTGCCCATGACCCGTCAGCACGCTACGTACACGAGCTGTATCAACTCACTGCCCCTCGACGCACAGGAAGCCCGCGCGCTGCGGCCTGTGATGGAATATTACGCATTCAGGGCCAACGACTACTATCTTTCGCTTATCAACTGGGATGATCCGGCCGACCCCATCCGCCGCATCATTGTGCCGCACCCCGACGAGACAAAGGACTGGGGCGAACTGGATCCTTCTGACGAGGCCCGCTACACCGCCGTGCCCGGCATGCAGCACAAATACCGCGACACGGCCATTCTGCTGGCAGGCAAAGCCTGCGGCGGACTGTGCCGGTTCTGCTTCCGCAAGCGCATTTTCATGGAGGGCGGCACACCGCCCGTGCCGGACACCGGAAAAGCGCTGGCCTACATAAGGGCGCACAAAGAAATTACCAACGTTCTCATCTCAGGCGGCGATCCGCTGCTGCTGCCCCTGGCTGAACTGGAACATATCCTCAAAGGTCTGGACACCGTAGACCATCTGCAGTTCATCCGCATAGGGTCGCGCATGCCCGTCTTCGACCCCGGTCTCATCGCCGGCAATACCCGCCTGCTCGAGCTGCTTTCGCGGTATTCCAGACCCGGACGCAAGCTGTACATGCAGACACACTTCAATCACCCGCGCGAACTTTCGCCGCTGGCGCTGGAAGCCGTTGACGCCCTGCAGCGCGCCGGCATCATAATGACCAATCAGACACCGCTGCTGCGCGGCGTGAACGACTGCCCCGAAACGCTGTCGGAACTGTTCGCAAAACTGGCGGGAGCCGGTGTGCCGCCTTATTACCTGTTTGTCTGCCGTCCCACCAAAGGCAACAGACACTTCACGGTGCCCATAGAGGAAGGATACGACATACTGCAGAAAGCGCAGAAAACGCTCAGCGGCCCCGCCAAGCGTGTACGCTATGCCATGTCGCACGCCACCGGCAAAATCGAAGTGGTCTCGGTAACTCACGATCAGGTGGTATTCCGCCGCCACCGGACGCCCAATCCGGCCCACTCCGGTTCTCTGCTCAGCTTTCCGCGCAATCCTGCCGCTACCTGGCTGGATGATTACACCGCTCCTGCCGGTAAAGGCATGCCCCGCAGGATGGAAGGCATACCCGGCTGGGGAAGCCGCAGCAGCCGCGACGCATAGTCCCGACATCACCTTCGTTACGGATTCCGCGGCTGACCATACAATCAGCCGTTACCGAAGACAAAGGCCGCATTCATCACAGAATGCGGCCTTTTCGGGTGTTTGTCTGAACTGCGGTACGGCCCCGTGCCGCTCGGGCGGATTTCATTGACAATACTGCAAACCGGAAGCTATGGGACAGAGACTGGAAGCTGCCCCTTTCAAGCACCGTGCTGAAAAAGCGCTCCGGACGAGGCGGGTCTTGTTTCCTGCCGGCGCGAACGCGGGTACGTCTTCATGTTCAACGCAGAACCCCGCAAACACAGGAGAATATGATGGATAAATACGAATGCCCCTGCGGCTATGTCTACGACCCCGAAGTGGGTGACATCGAAAACGGTGTTCAGCCCGGAACCGCTTTTGCCGACCTGCCCGAAGACTGGGTATGTCCGCTGTGCGGCGCGGAAAAAGAATTTTTTGAAAAAGTTTAGACCGGCGCATGCACCGTGTCAGGCCGTCTTCCAGCCGGAAGGCGGCTTTT
Source organism: Oleidesulfovibrio alaskensis DSM 16109 (assembly GCF_000482745.1). Classification (NCBI taxonomy): domain Bacteria; kingdom Pseudomonadati; phylum Thermodesulfobacteriota; class Desulfovibrionia; order Desulfovibrionales; family Desulfovibrionaceae; genus Oleidesulfovibrio; species Oleidesulfovibrio alaskensis. The sequence continues at coordinate 141,707 of NZ_AXWQ01000013.1, forward strand.
TTTGCGCCCCGTGCCGGACAGCATGCCGCGGCACCGCCACGGCAAAAGTCTGCCCCTCACGCACAGCGTGCACAGGCGACGATGAATGCCGTGCGTTTCTTACGCCCTGCTCAGTCGCGCCCCATTCCGTCCTGCACATGCAGAAAAGACCGCACCTGTCCCACACCTTCCACGGCGCGGGCTGCCGCCACGGCCTGCGCAGCCCCGGCACCGGAAGGCACGGGGCCCATCAGTACCGCATCGCCGCGCACAGTATCAACGACCAGTGCGGAGATATCCAGCCCTTCCACGCCGGAAAGCGCATCCATAACCCTGCCTGCCAGCGCGTTATCGTGCACGTCTGCCGCATCACCGGCAGGCGGAAACACGTAACCGGCCACTGCGCTTATTTCCGGAGCCCTGCGCGCCTCACGCACCACCTGCGCAAAGGTGTCATCGTCCGCTTCTCCTATAATGAACGCGGTGTCCTGCCATGCATACACCGTCAGCCCCGCCGCTCTGTCGCCCAGCGCGGCCAGTGCCGCACGCACGGCCTGTTCGGCTTTTTCATTGCGGGCATACGCGGGAACGGCATCCGCAGCGGAACTGTCTGCAGAAAAAAGCCCCCCGCCCATGCAGCCCGGCAGCGCAAGCACAGTTGTCAGCAGCATGGCGGAAACAAAAAAACGACGCAGCACGGTATAATATCTCATATCAGCGGATTCCTTTTGTCTGTCTTACGTTGACCGTGTAGTAGCACGGCACACAGCCTGTGTCACCCGCAGCGCGGGCGTTGTTCCGCACAGCGGATTTCTTGACCGGCCGGACTTCCCGCAGCTACCATAAGCGCCCCGCACACATACCGGCGGCCATCGCCGCAACAGGAAGAATACTGATGACAAAAAATCCCAGAGCAGTGCTGCGCAGCCTGCTGGATGCGGCCCTGCAGGCCGTGGCGCCCGACAGGGCCGTGCACCGCCATGTTCAGGTACAGGACAACCTGCTGCACATCGACAACAGAACATACAATCTGGATGACTATGACCGTATTCTGGTGACCGGCGCCGGCAAAGGCGCGGCCCCCATGGCGGCAGCACTGGAGCAACTGCTGGGCGAGCGCATCACGCAGGGAGCTGTATGCGTGAAATACGGACACACGGTACCCTTGCGCCGCATCACGCTGTACGAGGCTGCGCACCCGGTGCCCGACGCCGCCGGAGAAGCTGCAGCCAGACGCATGCTGGAGCTTGCCGCATCCGCCACCGGCCGCGATCTGGTGCTGTGTGTACTTACCGGCGGCGCCAGCGCACTGACCCCGGCACTGGCCGACGGCATATGCCTTGCCCACTGGCAGGCAGCCACGCAACGGCTGCTGGCATGCGGCGCCACCATCCACGAGATCAACGCCATCCGCAAACACGTGTCTGTCTTCGGCGGCGGCAGACTGGCCGCTGCAGCCAGTCCGGCCACGCTGGTGGCGCTGATAATCTCCGACGTGGTGGGTGACGATCTGGATGTCATTGCATCGGGGCCCACATCGCCGGATTCTTCCACATATGAAATGTGCCTCGGCATTCTTGACAGATACGGACTGCGGCACAGCATGCCCGCAGCCATAACCCGCAGACTGGAAGAGGGCGCGGCCGGCAGGGTGCCCGAAACTCCGGCACAGGGCGATGCCGCGTTTGACCGCGTGCACAACGTACTGGTGGCCAACAACAGGCAGGCACTGGAAGCCGCAGCGCAGGAAGCCGCGCGGCAGGGATATACACCGCGCATACTGACCAGCACCATGACCGGCGAGGCACGGGAAAAAGCAAAAGAACTGGTGACAGCCGCACGGCAGCTCTGCGCGGGTGAACCGCTTTCCGGTCCGGTGTGCCTGCTGGCAGGCGGCGAAACCACGGTAACCATAACCGGTGCAGGTCTGGGCGGACGCAATCAGGAAATGGCACTGGCCGGAGCCATGCACCTGCAGGACTGCAACAACATTACCATGCTGTGCGCAGGCACGGACGGCAGCGACGGCCCCACGGATGCGGCAGGCGGCTTTGCCTGTGCGGCCACGCTGAATGCCGCACGCTGCTGCGGGCTGGATGCCGGAGCATGTCTGGCCGACAACAACTCTTATGTTTTTCTGGAAAAAACAGGCAACCTGCTGAAAACAGGTCCCACGCTGACCAACGTTATGGATATGGCACTGCTGCTGGTAGAATGCCCCGACGCGGCCTGAGCAGCCGCCGTGCACACGGTGTTTCGCGTGCGGCGCACGCATGGCCTGACTCCGCCGCCGGAGCGGACCGCCACAGACATAAATAAAAAACGCCCCGCAAAGCGGGGCGTTCATGCATTCCGGTTCCGGAAAGACTGCTTATTTAACGGCGTCTTTCAGAGCCTTGCCGGGGGTGAACTTCACCACTTTGCTGGCGGGAATGGTCATTTCTTCGCCGGTGCGGGGGTTGCGGCCTTTACGGGCGGCGCGTTCGGCAACCTTGAAAGAACCGAAACCGGTGAAGGTCACGGAATCACCGGCGCTCAGCGCTTCGGTGATAACGGCAATGGTGGCGTCCAGAGCAGATTCGGCCTGGGTCTTGGAATTCATACCGGCTTTGGCAGCAATCTTCTGAACCAGTTCAGCTTTGGTCATTTTCAATCTCCGATTCTATATGACGTTAAATTAAGGCGTACGCCGGGCGCCGCCTGAAAAGGCGATATCACGAGGTAGCCCTTCTTTCAGACCATCAGTCTCTTGTCAACCGCAAACTCGCAACAGGGGCCACTTTACGCAAATTTCTCACGAATCCGTCCTCAAAACGCCTGACTGTTGGACAACGCCGCAGTGTGGTGTATAGAGGCAAAAAGCGCAAGAGGTTGTCATGGATATACGTGTTGTCATGCTGAGCGCCTTCACTGTTGCGGGTATCCGCGCGTACGGGCCGTACAGTGTTTCAGCGCCGGAAGCGTGGAATACGCTGGCCCCGTGGCTGGCGCGCATGGAAAAATCCGGCGCGGAGCTAAGCTACTGGGGTATCATGCATGACGATATTCATATCACACAGCCCGAAAAAATACGGTATGATGCCATGGTGGCCGTGCCTGCCGACCTGCGGCTGGACGGCAGCGTGTTTGCCCGGCGCATGGATGCGTGCGAGTACGCCATGGCCGAACATAAAGGCCCTTACCATGAAGTGCAGGCCATATGGCTCAGTCTGTTCTGGGACTGGCTGCCCTTCAGCGGCCGGTGCCCCGCAACCCTGCCCTGTCTGGAACAATACATGGGCAACCCGGTGCGCACCCCTTCGGCACTGCTGACAACACGCCTGTACCTGCCTCTTGCCCCTTTGTAGCAAGCAAGACTGCCCCATAAGGAGACACCCCCGTGAAGAAATCACTTTTCCATCTGCCGCTGCTCGTGTGCATCACCGCCGCCGCGATGCTGCTTTCCGCCTGCGGCCCTTCGGAACACGTCCGCCTGCGCTATACATCGCAGGCGCCCATCATCGCCCCCGGTCCCGACGCCGCCAAAGTTATCGTGGTGCGCTTTGCCGATGCCCGCGAAACCACCGCCGCCGGACTCCGCAAGGACGGCACCAGCTTTACCCCGCTTTCAGGCATGGCACACTGGGTAGCTGACGCACTGTATCAGGAACTGGCACGGCGCCCCGTTTTTGCAAGCTATGTCACCGACCCCGCCAGTGCACAGGGCAAGGGGTATGTGGTGACCGGCACGCTGCGCAAGGTGTGGATTGAAGAAAAAAGCGCCATCGACTACCAGACCACTGTGGAAATGACCGTAACCATGACCTCCGGCGACGGCGAACAGGTTTTTTCCGAAACGCTGCGCGGTTCGCTGACCAGACGGGTTGTGCCTACTGAAGACGCGACTCAGGAACTGATGACCGAGGCCCTGCGAGACATCGTGTCGCCTCTGGCCGATAAAATTGTCGCCGCCACGCGCAGATAGGCTGCTTCTGTGTTCTTTACTGCGCCGGACAGGCTCCAGTGGGCCCCGCACCTTGCACTGCTGCTTTTTCTGCTGGCACACTGTCCGGCGCATGCACAGCCTGCGCCCCCCGCAGGCCCTGCGCCGCTGACTTTTTCGCACACGGTGGCGCAACCGTACGGGGGTGATCTTTCAGAAGAAAATGCGCACGAGGCGGCAGCGGTACTGGCCCGCCATGCCCTTGTGGATATGGTGGCGCGATGGCTGGCTTCACGGCCGCAGCTGGACGGAGCATTTGAAGAAATTTCCGCAAGACCGGTGGCCGACGCGCTGGTGGAAGCGCATATAACCGGCTCTGAATTTTTCGGCTACGAGAACGACGCAGGGGCGGCCGTGACCATGGAGACAGCCCTGCACCCCGAAAAAACTGTTCTGCAGGCGACGGTGCTGCTCAGCCAGCCCATGCTGCTGCATCTGTATGCCGCCTGCCTGAAACGCGAGCAGAACATCCTGAACCAGTTTGTCGCGCTGGCCGCCGCACGCCGTTCTCCCGCAGACCGCGCACCCGGGCGCGAGGCAGCCTTCAACCGTCATATCCGGTCACTGCGCAGCATGCGGATTTACCGTCAGGCCCTGCCCCTGCTGCAGGCTGACGGAGTATGGCAGGCACCGGAAACAGTGGTGGAGACCATGCGCGAGGCCATAGATAAAGACGGACTGAATCCGCTGCCGTGGAATGCCCTGGGTGAAGCACGCTTTCAACTGGGACAGACGCTGGAAGCCGCAGGCGATCAGGACACGGCGCTGCGGCTTGACCCCGCCTTCGCCCGTGCATGGCACAGCCGCGGCACAACCTACCTTAAACTGCATCTGCCCGAACTGGCTGTGGAAGACTACTCCGCAGCCATCAGTCTGGCGCCGCAGATGGCCCAGTTCCGGCAATCACGCGGAGCAGCCTATCTGGTGCTCAAAAATTTTTCCGCCATGTGTGAAGACTACCGCACGGCCTGCGGACTGGGGCGCTGCGAAAGTCTGCACTGGGCGCGCACCCGCAATTACTGCACCGCCCCCCGCTCTGCAGATACGACCGCACAATAAACTGACAGAAGTCAGCTCCGGCTCCTCAGACGCACCGCCATGTGTTCCGGCACCACGCCTGCAGGCCCGGGCGCAGCCCTGCTTCCTTCCGGCTGCCTCCGCCCGATTCCATACGATTCCGCCCGACGCTGCACAGCCGGTTTTCCGCCCGTCTTCCCGGACAGATTTTGCCGTTTGCCGGAACAAAGAAGCCAGTGCGGCAGAAGCATTTGGCAGCCCGAAAAGCGGCTGGCCGTGTCCCAAGGGGTGCAAGGACACGGCCAGCGGTGCAAGGGAGGAGGATGAAGGCAGTGTTGCCACCGCCCGTCTTTCACAGCCTGCTGCCAAGGCTGTAAAAGTCGCGCCGCCGGTTACGCGGCGCTTTTCACACTGTTCCAGAATACTCCGCCACAAGGCTTGTGCCATTATTTTCTGTCAGACGGACAGGCACCGCCATACATGGTCATCACCGGATTGCGTAACACTTGCCGCGCGTGCGCCTGCTCATGCAGCCAGTCGGCATGCGGCCAGTCGGCATCCGGCCAGTCGGCATCCGGTAGGACGGAGTGCGGCCATGCAGCATGCGGCAGGCGCATCAGCCGCACCGGCCCTGCCGCTGTACCTGTCATACCGGACACAGCGGACATACCGGCAATAGCGGGCACAGCACACCGCCTGCCAACGCCTACAGGGCAGGCACTCCGGCCGCCCCCGATCCGCCACGGCGGAACACGCGCTAGCAGAGTATGCTCCACGCTGTTCCGCATTCTCAGCGCCGGACTCATCTCCGAAGACGATGTCATGCGGAATCACCTGCTGTCACATTCCCTTCGCTATTTTTTGAGCGCCTTGCATATCATAGGAAACCGGAAAGCATTTTTCTGCGCAACAGGGCTTGACGTCCACCGTCTGCCGGAGTAGGAATCTCTTCACTGTTTGCACAAACAAACAGCGTGATACCTTCTTCCTTTGCGGGTTATGATACCCGCGATGCTACTGTGTGTGCCGTGTGGCGCCGGGGCGGGTGTGCCGCCCCGGCAACGCGCAGCAGGCCGCCAACATCATGCAATCACTTCCGGTCGTACAGAACGGAAACGATATACAGCGCAAACGCTCTGCAACTGCCTGCATGCCGCGAACCTTCCGCTCGCGGCATGCTCTTTTTTTACTCTCTGCCTTTGTGTGGGGTGCCGGTTCGCGCTGCTGGCAGCCGGCTGCTTCGTCCGGTCAGGCATTTTCAAAAGACTTGCCCTCCGGCGCGGCATGACGCACACTTGCGCCGGAGGCACAATCATGTTCACACCCGTCTTTACCCCCGATGAACTGGAGAAATATGCCGAAGTGCTGCTGTGGGGGCTGAAGCGCGGCAAAAAAAGCCCGCTGGCCAAAAGCAGCTTCATACTTGTGCGGTACCACCTGCCCGCGCTGCCGCTGGCGGAAGAACTGTGCGCGCTTCTCCACGACGAAGGCATGATTCCCGTACCGCGCATGCTGCCTACCCCGCGCATGGAACGTGACCTGTACACCAAAGCCAACAACAAGCGGCTTACCACGCTCATCCCCGGCGAGCGCGACCTGCACAATCACCTGCACGGCACCATATCACTGCTTGCACCGCAATCGCTTACGCACCTTTCCGGCGTAGAGCCGGAACGGCTTGCCATGCACCAGCAGTCGCGTCAGCCTGTTCAGCACATAACACGCACCCGCGAAGAAATGGGGGCCTTCGGCTGGACTTTGTGCGTCTATCCCACCGAGGCGCAGGCACAGGCCGCGGGCCTTTCGCTGGCAGAGTATGCACACGAAATCAAAAACGCCTGCCTGCTTACCGAAGGCGATCCCGTGCAGTCATGGCGCATGCTTGCCCGTCATGCCGAAGACATCCGCAACTGGCTGAACAGCATGGACATGGTCAGTCTGCGCACGGAATCCGATTCGGTCGATCTGCTTGTGACTCTGGGAGAACGCAGGGTGTGGGCGGGCATCACGGGGCGGAACATCCCCAGCTTCGAGATGTATGTCTCGCCCGACTGCAGGGGTACCGAAGGGGTGTATTACGCCGACCTGCCCTCCTACCGGTCGGGCAACATTGTCAAAGGCATCAGACTTGAGTTCAAAGGCGGACGGGTGACGTCACTGACAGCAGAAGAAGGACACAGTTTTGCTGTTGAGCAGGTGAACAGTGATCCCGGTGCCGCCCTGCTGGGAGAATATGCACTGGTGGACAGACGTTTTTCGCGCATCGGCAGATTCATGGCCAATACGCTGTATGACGAAAACCACGGCGGGCGGCACGGTTCCATGCATATCGCTCTCGGCCAGTCATACAGCAACACCTTTGACGGTCCGCCGGAAGACCTTACCCCCGAACTGCGGCGCAGTTTCGGCTTCAACACGTCCACCCTGCACTGGGATATGGTCAACACAGAATCAAAACGCGTCACCGCCCTGCTGCGCAGCGGTGAAAAACGCACCATTTACGAAAACGGACGCTTCACCCTTTAGCCGCTGCCCCGCCGGAGCGCTGCCATACCGCCATGCAACATATTCTTATCAAAGTTTACGGGCATATCTCGCCCGCAGGAGAAGCCCTTGAATGCGCCCTGCGCAACGAACAGCCGCAGAAGGAAGACGGCACCGAAGCGCTGGAACGCAACGGCGATATGCTGCTGATTTCCTACGAAGGCATGTACTATCCCATTGAAGAGGTGGTGGACATTGTCAGGCAGGCGCTGCAGCCCGCAACGGAAGGCAAGATAGACTACATAGATATGGATGCATGGACGCTGACCCGCTACACCATCAGCGCCGGAACCATGACCGAGGCCACCCGCAGCCTGAATCACGTCATGGCATATTCCGGCCACTGATGCCGCGCGCACGCCCCCCGTGCGGGCAGAGCCGTCCGCCGCAACAGCAGGCGGTGCGGTTTCTGACGGCGTACACCATCGGGCACGGCTTTCCGGCGTGCCTGCACTCTGCCGCGGAAGGACTATACAGATGCTTCCACAAGACGCTGTAGTTCCTGCCGGGTAAGGTTCAGCCGCGCATCAAACTGCAGGCCGCACAGCCCGCCATCCAGCCACATGACACTGGCAGACAGCGGAGCAGCGGTTCCGGCCGGAAAAGGCCAGTCTTCGAGCAGTACGCCGCAACCGGCGCACAGCCACGACGGTGCGGTCTGACCGGGCGCCAGCCGCAGCCGCACACCGCCCAGACTCACGTCGTCCAGCATGACCATAATGGTATGCTCTTCATGCCGCACAGTGGCAAACACGGGGGCATCCAGCGGAATCCGCTCCTCTAGCCGGCGCTCGTCTCCGGCCGGTTTATATCCGCTACACTCCATAAATTCTCCTCCGTGGCCTCTGTCCGCAGGCAAAGACCGGCGCATATTCAGCCATTCTGTTCCGCAGCCTGCAGAAACGAAAGAAATCTGCCGGCCATTTCCAGCCGCGGATTAATTTCCAGCGCACGCTCCAGACAATGCTTTGCCTCCTGCACGCTGTCCGACTCGAACAATGCCCGGGCCAGATTGAAAAGGATATGATCATCTTCACGCAGTGCCAGTGCCTGACGGTAAATTTCAATGGCCCGTGCATGGTTGCCGCGCTTGCGGCAGGCTATGGCACACGCCGCGGCACAGCGCAGATGCCCCGAAAGCAGTTGCCCGCTGTCAACCAGTGAACACAGCGCGGCATGCAGCCCCTGATGCCGCAGCACGGCGGTATCACAGGCCACGGCAGGCACTGCGGGCAGCAACTCGTGCCGCATGACGGCCAGCATGCCGGAAACCAGCAGCTGTTCGTCGTTGTCCAGCCATTCCTGCGGGCAGGGAGCAACCTCTATAACAGCCGCCCCGTGCCGGTACAGCTTGTCCACGGCACCCGCGCGCGCACTCTCGGCTGCCATTTTGCGCAGTATGCCTGCAGCCACCGTCTGAATACGTTTCAGCGGCGCGCCCAGTTCCGGACGGTAGTTTTCCAGCAGGTCGTCTTCATCCACAGGATGCAGGTACCCGCTGGGCATACCGCAGGCGCACAAAGGCTGTCCCGTCAGACGGCCCTGCGCTCCGCGCATGACAAAAACCAGCACGGGATCGTCGTCCATAGCCACGCAGCCGGTTTTCCCGCCCCGCGCGGCTGTCAGGTCCAGTGCATATATTCCCAGCACCGCAGCGTTCATTCCACCCCCTTGTTCCACCGTGCCATACCCCCGCAACGGCTGTTCTTTTGTTACGTTTTGCAGCAGCCACAAGTCAATGAAACACCGCGATGTGCACCGCACGGATATGTATTTTTTGCAAACAGTTGGCGCGGAGAAAAAAATGGGGCATATTTTTAAAAAACATCCAGCGCAACCGAACCGTGACGGGGAAGCGATGAACACCATGAATCTGCCCAGAGATGCCGAGGTGAACTGCGACAAACAGCACTTCGAGCATGTGCGTCAGCGCATCGACTCCAAAATGCGGGACTATGAACGCTATGGCTTCAGCACCCACCAGACGCGGGCATTCAATGTGTTCTTTGACCTTGCGCAGGAATTTGAAACCGTGGAAGAGGTCTACAGCCTTGCCGTTCTGGTGCTCAAATCATTCTTTGCAGTGGAATCGGCGCTGTTCATAGCCGATTCCGCCGGCAAACTGGTGCTGCGCTGCTGCTCTCAGGGGCCTGCCTGCGGCGTTAACGCAGCCGATGTGGACCAGCTTTCGCCCGACGACGGCCCGCGGGTGATAAAAAACCACCTGTGCCTGCCCGTACGCGGCAAAACATCCGCTTCTCCGGCGCCTTCTTCTCCGCTTGCAGGCGGCAGACTGGGGGTGCTTGTCATCCTGCCCGCTGACGGCGCCCCCCCTCCGGAACAGCTGTATTACGAAAAATTTGCAAACCGGCTGGGATTTCAGCTGCACAACAAGCTGCTGTTCATGAAAAACAGCGAGCACATACGCTTCATCAACAGTCTGGTGCACGACATCGGCCATAATGTCATTGTGCCCAACATGTACTTCAAACTGCTGTTCCGCCAGCTGGACGGCAAGATTCACGCCCTTTCCGAAGCCCTGAATGAAATGGCGGGCCAGCGCATGGCAGGGTCCGGCCAGTCGGACGCCTTTCGCAAACTGAGCTATGTGCACGACAGGCTGAGCGAGCAGTACAAAGAAATTTACAGGCATTTCCAGCAGACCAGTCTTTTTCTGGAAACGTTGCTGCGCCAGAGTCATTTTGAAAAAGGGCACTATGTGCTGCAGCGCACACTTTTCGACCTGCACAGCCGCATTGTCACCCCGCAGGTGGAGCGCTTCCGCAGCCGGTTCGGCGAAAAAGACATAGCCATCTTTCAGGAAGCCGAAACAGGCGGCACTCCGCTTATGATTCCCGCTGACATGGGGCTTATAAGTCAGGTACTGGCCAATCTGCTTTCCAATGCCGTCAAATACGCCCGCCCGCCTCAGGCTGCCGACCGCCCTGCGCGGTATGTCCGCTGCAGAGTCAGCCGCGTTCCCGACCATTTCGGCCCGGGAAAAGACGGCGCGCGCGTGGATGTTTTCACCACCGGCCCCGCCATAGGCGCCTCCGATGTGCCCAACCTGTTCACTGCAGACTTTCGCGGCAACAATACCGACCACGAATACGGTACCGGCCACGGACTTTTTTTTGTCCGCGAAATTGTAGACCTGCACGACGGCGAGACCGGATACGAGCCGTGGCCCGACGGTAACAATTTCTATTTCATCCTTCCCTGCGCAACAGCAGACTGATTTTTACAACACTGTTCATCTGACAGGGTAAAAGCAGCTTCCCCGACCCCTTTCTGCCTTCTTTTGCCGCCCGGTGCGGCCGCTGTGTGCCCGGCCATTCATTGATCGCGCACACAGCGCCTTGTCTTTACTGAATTTCCCCATAAATATTTCGCACCTGCAAAGTGATAACAAATTTGTAATTCAGGCTCATGACTTCTTGCCCAAGGGCCGCGTTTTTGCTACTCGCTTTGAGCGGGGAACATTTTTTCCTCTCCATTCCGTGAAGGGCCAGAGGCTTCTTCCATTCAATACAGGGAGTATTACGTGATCCGGTTTGACCATGTGCACAAGTGGTTCGACAGCGGGCTGCATGTGCTCAAAGATATCAACCTGCACATCAACAAAGGCGAAGTCGTGGTCATCTGCGGGCCTTCCGGGTCCGGCAAGTCAACGCTCATACGCTGCATCAATAAACTGGAACCCGTGCAGAAGGGTGACATAATTGTCGACGGCATGAACATGAGCGATCCGCGGGTGAATCTGACGCTGCTGCGGGCCGAGGTGGGTTTTGTTTTTCAGCAGTTCAATCTGTATCCGCACATGACCGTGCTGGAAAACGTTACACTGGCGCCCCAGCTGGTGCGCGGCATTCCCAGAGCCGAAGCAGAACGCACAGCCATGGAACTGCTTGAAAAAGTGAACATTCCCGACAAGGCTAATGCCTATCCGGGGCAGCTTTCCGGCGGTCAGCAGCAGCGCGTTGCCATTGCCCGCGGGCTGGCCATGAAACCCAAGATAATGCTGTTTGACGAGCCCACCTCCGCCCTTGATCCGGAGATGATCAACGAGGTGCTGGACGTGATGAAAACACTGGCACGCGAGGGTATGACCATGGTGTGTGTCACCCACGAAATGGGCTTTGCCCGTGAAGTGGCTGACAGGGTCATATTCATGGATTACGGCGTACTGGTGGAAGAAAACACGCCGGAGGAGTTTTTCAGCAATCCCCGTCATGAACGGTCCAGGGAGTTTCTGAGCAAAATCCTTGCGCACTAGCAATACGTGATTCACCCCGTCCGCGCCGGTGCGGCGGGGTTTTCGCATTACCACGACGGCACGGCATGCCCGTCCGCCGCACAGGGAATCCAAACAGGGAGTTATTCAACATGCGTATGGCGAAAATTGTCGCTCTGGCAGTGGCTATGACCATGTTTGTCGCATCGGCGGCCTTTGCAGGCCCCGTATACGACAAAATCATGCAGACCAAAAAAGTGCGGGTCGGCATCATGACCGACTCCATCCCCGGCGCCTTTTACAACGAAAAAGGTGAATGGGTCGGCTTTGACTACGACATAGCCACTGAAGTTGCCAAGCGGATGGGTGTGGAAATCGACCGCGTGGCCGTAAACAACCAGACCCGTATTTCGTTTCTGCAGCAGGGCCGCATTGACATTTCCGTGGCCAACATGACGCACACCCGCGAACGTGACAAATCAATCGATTTTTCAATCACCTACTTCTTTGACGGCCAGAAAGTGCTGGCAAAAAAAGGTCAGTTCACCTCGCTTAACGACATGGTCGGCAAAAAAATAGCCACCATGCAGGGCACCACGTCGGAACTGAACCTGAAAGCAGCGCTGAAGGCAGCCGGTGATCCTGACTACGACAAAAACGTAATTTCCTACCAGAAGGAATCACAGTGCTTTCAGGCACTGCAGTCCGGCCGCGTGGCAGGCTGGTCCACCGACGCCACCATTCTGCTGGGTTATGCATCCAAAACCCCCGGCGCCTACGAACTGGTGGGAGATTTCCTGAGCGACGAACCCTACGGCATGGGTCTGCCGCAGGATGATTCGGCCCTGCGTGACGCCGTCAACATGGCCATTCAGGACATGTGGCGCGACGGCACCTACATGGAAATCTACAACAAGTGGTACGGCCCCGGCACCCCCTTTGAAATGCCCATGAGCGATCAGATCGAGCTGTGGCCGTAGCCTCTGCGGCGCCGCATCCCGATTAATGTTCAGCGCAAGCCCGGCATGCCGGGCTTGCGCAGCTTTCAAGGCTAACGGAAGGCTGCCCTTCCCCAACGTTCCGGCGACACCATGCTACGATACTGGCTTGATAAAACATGGGTGCAATACACCCTGCTGTGCACCACGACGCTGCTCGGCATCTATTATTTCGGATGGGTCTTCAACTTCGGCTACCAGTTCGAATGGTCGGTTCTGTACACGCAGAACGAAACATACAAGCTCAATCTGGGCGCGGAGATGCTCCGCGGGCTGGTAACCACCGTCAACATTTCGCTTATCAGTTCGGCGCTGGCGCTGGGGCTGGGAACAATGCTCGGGCTGGCCCGCCTGTCCGCTTTCAGACCGCTGCGTATTTCCGCATCCGTTGTGGTGGAATTTTTCCGCAACACCCCTCTGCTGGTGCAGCTTTTTTTCTGGTATTTCGCTTTTCCCAACGTGCTGCCCGAAGCGGCCCGCCAATGGGTTTTTGAACAGAATTTTGAATTCTGGTGCGCCGTATCGGCACTGGGTGTATATACAGGCTCTTTCATGGCCGAAGTCATCCGGGCCGGCCTGCAATCCATTCCCAAAGGGCTTCTTGAAGCCGCTTACTCTTCGGGACTCAGCTATTTTCAGGTGCTCACACGCATCATTCTGCCGCTGGCCTTCCGCACCATTATTCCGCCGCTGGGCAGCGAGTTTCTGAACAACATGAAAAACTCCTCGCTGGCCATGGTCATCGGCGTTGCCGAACTCACATGGCACTCACAGCAGGTTCAGTCACTGACGTTCAGAGGCTTTGAAGCCACCACCGCGGCCACGGTGCTCTATCTGTCTCTCTCGCTCATCATCTCGTTCATCATGAACGGGGTGAACGGCAAGCTGCGTCTGGATACCATGCAGGGCCGCAGTGTTTCCGTAATGTTCATCAACGCGCTGCTGGCACCTCTTGCCGCGCTGCGCAACCTGCTGTACCGGCCCGTGCGCAGCGCCCTGAACGCGCGCCGCGCAGGCCGCCGCGCAGGGGGGCTTGCCCCCAGAGTCAGCGCATGGCGTGCGGCTGCAGTCAGGGCCCGCAGCATGCTTGTACTTTCACTCAAGGGAGCATATCTGGCGCTGCTGGCGGGCCTGCTGTACACGGCAGTCCGGGGGCTGATGGGATTCGAGTGGAGCGTCATTGCCGACAACATCAGCGCACTGCTTATCTGGCATTTTCCAAACGGCTCAGAAAACGAAATATTCATGGGTCTTGGCGGCCTTGCCAGCTCGCTGCTCATGGCGCTCATCGCCATTTCCGTCAGCTTTTTCATCGGTCTGGCTGTGGGGCTGGGCAGGTGCGCCCGCAACAGAATATTCAGGCTCCCCTGTCTTGTGTACATCGAAATAATCCGCGGCAACCCGCTGATCATCGTCATTTTCTGGATTTATTTTTTCCTGCCGGTGGTGTTCGGCGCATATTTTGATGTGTTCTGGTCGGCAACCATCGCCCTGACCGTATTCACCGGTGCGTATCTGGCAGAAATAGTGCGCGCCGGCGTGCAGAACATACCTGCAGGTCAGGTGGAGGCCGCCTACTCCACTGGGCTTAGCTATTTTCAGACCATGCGCAGAATTGTACTGCCGCAGGCACTCAAACAGATGATTCCCGCCATTGTCGGCCAGTTCATCGCCATCTTCAAGGATACGTCGCTGGCTTTTGTCATCGGCGTGCTTGAACTGACCTTTGTGGCACAGGGGCTGGATAACAGGCTCATGGTCTATCCTTTTGAAATATGGACAACCGTGGCAGTGCTCTATTTTGTCTGCTGCTATGCCATGTCGGTATACGCCGCGCGGCTGGAACGCAGACTGAGCCCGGAAAAAGTCAATCTGGTCATGTAGGCCTGCTGCGGCAGTATGTACTGCCCGTATCCGCACCGACAGAAAAGAAAAAGGCGCCCTGTGAAAACGGGGCGCCTGCCTGTATGGCAGATCAGCCTGCATAATTTACGGGAAGCCGGTGCCCGCACCTCACCGCCGCCCTGCGGAAACCGGCAGCAGGCCGTCCAGCGCAGGTTTTCCTTCTGCAAGATTATGCAGCATGCGCAGCTGGGCTGGCAAAGTGCGCGCAAGAGCGTAACGCCCTGTCACGGTTTCCCGCGCGCGTGCACGCACGGGCGCCAGATCATCCAGCCGGTCAAGGCATGCGCACACCGTATCGGCCAGAGCCTGCGGAGCAAAAAAAGGCACCAGAAAACCGTTTTCGCCGTGGGTCAGCACCTCGCGCACAGGCTGCGTGTCCGATCCGACAAGCAACGCTCCGCAGCTCATGGCTTCCAGCATTGACCACGACAGCACAAAAGGCCGTGTCAGGTACATATGCACATCGGAAGCCTGCAACACCGTTTTGTACACGCCGTACGGCAGTGCGCCGGTAAAATGAATCCGCCGCTCCACAGCTTCTCCGGCGGGCATCAGCGGCGCTATCCGCTCCAGCATGACCTGTTTCCAGCCGCTACCCGACGGCGGCCGCCTGCCGTAACACACGCGGTCTTCACCCACCATAAGCACATGAACATCCGGATTGTGCGCCACGATGGCGGGCAGAGCTTCCATAACCTGCACAAAGCCCCGGTAAGGCTCCATGCCCCGCCCCGCCCATGTGACAAGGCGTGTGCGCGGCGTCCACGCCACACCCAGCCCGCGCAGCAGTGCGGCCGCGGTCTGCGCTTTATCGGCGGCAGGGATAAAAAATCCCGTGTCCACACCGTCATGCAGCACGCTCATGCGCGCTCTGGCCACGGCAGGAAACTGCGACGCCTGCCAGCGGGTCGGGGTATAGCTCCAGTCGCACTCCGCCGCATCGTTGAGAATGACAGCATTGCGGGTGCGCAGCGCCAGACGCATGGCATCCGTGACCGGCTCCTGCGGGTCAAAGCCCACATCGGCTCCCGCGGCGTTGTAATACCATTCAAAATAAGACAGCAGCCGTGCCTGAGGAAAAGCGTCGCGCAAAAAATATGAACTGCCCCATCCCGAGTGGGCTACCATGACATCGGGCTCGAAGCCTTCTGCACGCAACGCCCTGCAGGCGCTGAAAACCCCGCTTCCCACAGCGGTACACCGTGCGAAATACGCCCCCGTTCCCTGCTGCGGCAACGCTCCGCCGCAGGAATCCGGCGCATAACGCACCGTGCGCACACCGGGAATAGACCAGTCGCGATGCGGGGCAGCGGTAATAAAAACCACCTCGTGCCGGTGCTCGGCCCGTCCCAGTGCGGCTGCCATATGGCGGAACTGGGCCGGAAAATTGGGATGAACGAACAATATCTTCATACGCACCATGTACCGCACGGCTCCTGCCGCGTCAGTAACATTTGTGCCGCACAAAGCACGGCATAACGCAAAACGCCCGCGCGGCTGCGCGGGCGTTCCGGAACAATGCGGATTACAGCATGACCTTGACGGCGTCTGAAACGCGGCACGCCTTTTCCACAGCCTGCTCCACTGTTTCGCCCAGAGCCAGAGCCACCCCCATGCGTCTGCGGCCCTGCACTTCCGGCTTGCCGAACAGCAGCAGAGAAGTATCCGGCTCGCCGAGCGCTTCCTGCAGATTACCGAAGCGGGTCCGGGCAGAACTGCCTTCTGCCAGAATAACGCTGGATGCAGCGGGCCCGTACTGGCGGATGACCGGCACCGGCAGCCCCAGAACGGCACGCACATGCAGCGCAAATTCCGAAAGATTCTGAGAAGCTATCGTAACAAGCCCTGTATCATGAGGCCGCGGGGACACCTCGCTGAACCAGACGGTATCACCTTTGATGAACAGCTCCACCCCGAACAATCCGTAACCGCCCAGCGCCTGTGTCACGGCCTGCGCCATATGCCGGGCCTGCTCCAGCGCGGCCGCGCTCATGGGTTGCGGCTGCCACGACTGACGGTAGTCTCCGTCTTCCTGCCTGTGGCCGATGGGCTCGCAGAAAGAAGTACCGTTGCAGTGCCGCACGGTAAGCAGTGTGATCTCGTAATCAAAATCGACGAATGATTCGACGATGACCCGTCCGCCGCCGGCTCTGCCGCCGGACTGGGCATACGTCCACGCATCTGCGATGTCATCCGCACTGCGCACCACGCTCTGACCTTTGCCCGAAGAGCTCATGACCGGCTTGACCACACAGGGCATGCCCAGCTCCTCCACTGCGCGGCGGTATTCATCCTCTGTCTGCGCAAAGCGGTACGGGGAAGTTCTGAGCCCCAGCTCTTCCGCAGCCAGACGGCGTATGCCTTCTCTGTTCATGGTCAGGCGGGCGGCGCGGGCCGTCGGCACCACGGTAAGAGAATCACTTTCCAGTTCTTCCAGCACGTCCGTGGCGATGGCCTCTATCTCCGGCACCACAAAGTCAGGGCGTTCTTCGGCAATAAGCCGCCGCAACGCATCCGCGTCCAGCATGGAAATAACGTGCGAGCGGTGGGCCACCTGCATGGCGGGAGCACCGGCATAGCGGTCCACCGCCACAACTTCCGCTCCCAGCCGCATTGCCTCAATGGCGACCTCTTTGCCCAGCTCGCCGGAGCCGAGCAGCATTATTCTGGTTCTAACAGGACTTAAAGGGGTACCGATGACTGTCATGGCAAAGCTCCTGAGTTGCGGGTGTACGCTGCGGAATATTGATAAAAAACATTGTGGCGCAAAGCTGCTGCGCTCATTTGGCATACTCCACCAGTCAAGGCAAGCATCTAACCCTCTTGCCTGATTCCGCCAATGCATGTATTAAGAATGATTCTTTTTTGTGGGGAGTGACAATGGGGGGACGCAGTACGGTATATTCTGTCCGGTACAGGGCCGCAGATGTTCTGACGGCAGCCCTGCTGGCTGTGCTGTGCCTTGCGGCTGCTCTTCCGGCCTTTGCCGGCGGCAGACAGGGTCCGGCAGTGCTGGGCATAGCCGCCGTATCCCCCGTGACCGACCCCGCCGAAGTATCTTTCCAGCACGGAGTGCGTGTTGCCGTGGCCGTGTTCAACTCTCTGGGCGGACTCATGGGGCAGCCGATACGCACCGTGCTCATTCCGCTGGGGTCTTCTCCGCTGGAAGCACGCCATGCCGCCAGACAACTGGTGCATACACCGCCGCTGGGCATCATCGGGCCGTCTGCCAGCACGCAGGCCCTTGCCATGGCCGAAGTGCTGGACCGCGCGCGTATACCCACCATCACGCCTTCGGCATCCCACCCGCTTGTCATCCGCGGCAGGCCGTACATTTTCCGCATCTGCAACGGCGACACAGCCAACGCCAACGCCATGGCGCGGTTCATCACGCGGCATCTGGGACTTTCACGCGTGGCCGTCATAACCAACATCAGCAGCGATTACAGCATTTCCATGTCGGAATCGTTTGTGGATGAAGCCATCAGGCAGGGCGGTGAAGTCGTCTGGCGGGGACAATATCTGGACCGTCAGCAGGATTTTTCCGTCATTATACACCAGTTGCTGCGACTGAAGCCGGAATGCGTCTTCCTGCCCGACTTCATGCGTTCCAGCGGACTGTTCATGCAGCAGGCCGCCGGCATGGGGCTGAAGACAGTATTTGCAGGGGGCGATGCATGGGACGCCACCCTGCCCCGCTACGCGGCCGCCGCTGCGGAAAATGCCTATTATATGGCACAATGGATACCCGAAGAACCGGCCGGTGCCGCAAAAAATCATCATGACCGGTGCCGCGGGCATATCACTCCCATGCGTGCATTCTGCAAGGCACCGTGGCTGCTGGCCCGCACCCATGCCTTGCGTTATCTGGGCAGAGACTTTGCCGGCAGTCTGGAAGCGCTGGGCTACGATGCGGCCTGTGTGCTGCTGGCCGCCGCCCGCCGTGCGGGTTCGTGCGACCCGCGCGCGGTGCGCGAAGCTCTGGCGCAGACTTACTGGCACGGGCTGACCGGTCCGCTGCACTTTGACGCCGACGGTGCACCGCCCCCCGGACCTGTTCATATCCTGCAGCTGCGCAACGGTTCAGCCCGGCCGGTACAGACTGTCACGCTTTCCCCGCGGGAGGCTCAATGAACCGAACCCCTCTCAAACGCAGATTCACCGTCACCCTCATGCTGTTCACCCTGCTGTGCTGTGCTCTGTACACTGTGACGGCAAGCAGTTTCATGCATTATCACAACGCCCAGATAACCTCCCGCACCAAGCGGCTGCTGCATGCTCTTGTGCTCCAGCGCGAAAATGATCTGGCAAATCAGATTTTCGTGGGACACATCCGCGCGCTGCGCAGCACCGCTGCCGACCTGCAGGAAACCGACGATGTTTATTCCATCACCGTGTACGACAAATCAGGTAAACCGCTCATACATACCCGCCCCGAACGCCCGCTGCCTCTCACCGGTGCCGAGATGGCCATCCTTGCACAGGGCGATGTGGATGCGCGCGGAACAGAAAACGGTGTCCCGCTGCTTTATCATACTTCGGCACTTATGGTCATAGGCGAACTGCAGGGATTTGTAACCGTAGCCTACGACCTGTCGCATGTACGGCGCGACACCATACTGCTGTCGGCCATGCTTACAATCCTGCTGCTGGGCACAGTGATTGCCGCGGGCATGGTGTGCTGTCATTTCATTACGCAGCACATACGCCGGCCGCTCACAGCCCTGCGCGATGCCATGCACCGGGCACGCAGCGGCGAACTGCAGCACCGCGCCCCCATCGAAGCACAGGACGAAGTGGGCCGGCTGGCGGAATCATTCAACGCCATGGTAGCCACACTGCAACGCAACGAATCGTCGCTGCGGCACGCCCAGACCATATACAGAGATATCTTTGAAAACGCGCTGGAAGGTATTTTCCAGATCACAGGCCGCGGTTATCTGATTAACGCCAACCCCGCCCTTGCACGCATGCTGGGATATTCTTCAGTAATGGAGCTGCTGGCCGAACGCGGCACAACCCCGCTTAAATCGCTGGTCAACAGACGCGATCTGGCCCGCATGCTGCGGATGCTGCGCGCAAAGGGAGCAGTGGACGGGTACGAAACCCGGGTCTACACCAAAGGCGGCGGTATCACGTGGATATCTGTTTCGGCGCGCACCATTGCAAAAGAAGAAACCGGCCAGCCGGAATCATTCCGCTACGAAGGGTTTGTCAAAGACATCACCGAACACAGACGCCTGCGCGAACTGGAGCAGACCCGCACCGCCATGATAGAAGCCGACAAGGCAAAGAGTGATTTTCTGGCGCACATGAGCCACGAAATACGCACCCCTATGAACTCGGTACTGGGCATGGCCGAGCAGATGCTGCGCACGCCGCTTTCGGCAGAACAGAAAGAATGTATGGATGTGCTGAAAAATTCCGGTGAATCGCTGCTGCACCTGATAAACGACATACTGGATCTTACACGGGTGGAAGGCGGCCAGCTGGCACTGGCCAGTGCGCCTTTTACCCTGCATGCCGTGGTATACGGCGTGCGTGACATGCTCTCGCTGCAGGCCCGTCAGAAAAACATTCTGCTGGCCGCGACCATTGCTCCCGATGTGCGCAAAAACCATATGGGCGATGCCCAGCGTCTGCAGCAGATACTGGTGAACCTGCTGGGCAACGCGGTCAAGTTTACCGACAACGGTGAAGTTTCACTGCATGTCAGCCGTGCTCCCGATGCCGTGCACGACGGAGAGCTGCTCTTCACGGTCCGGGACACAGGCATAGGCATAACCCCTGCCGAACAGAGCAGACTTTTTCAAAAATTTTCGCAGGCTTCCACAGCCATCCACAGCCGCTACGGCGGTTCGGGACTCGGGCTTGCCATATCCAGACACCTTGTGGACCTTATGGGCGGAACCATAAGACTGGAAAGCGAACCCGGGGTGGGGACAACCGTCACCTTTACCGCCCGCTTTGCAGCCGTGCCGGAAGAAACAGCACGGACCGGCCATGAGGCGGAACAGCCGGATACCGCCGGCGACGACGCAACCGCGCTGCCAGCCCTGACCGTGCTGCTGGCCGAAGACACCCCCAGCAACAGGGCCGTGGTACGCATGATGCTGCAGGACACCCCCTGCACCGTCATTGAAGCAGAAGACGGACAGCAGGCACTGCACCTCTTCGGGCAATACGATATCGATGTTGTGCTCATGGACATCAACATGCCTGTGATGGACGGCATGGAAGCCACACGGCAACTGCGCAGGCAGGAACACGGAAGCGGCAGACGCACACCGGTCATAGCGCTGACAGCCAATGCCTTTCAACAGGACATCATCAGATACAGGCAGGCAGGCTGCGACGGCCATCTGGTAAAACCCGTCACACGCAAAGCACTGCTGACTGCGTTGCAGAGCTGTGCGGGCGGCGGTGCCACGCATTCCGGTTCCGGCGCCTAACGGTCAGCCTGTACGCCCCGGGCACCGGCCGGAGGCGCAACCGGCCAGACGCGCACCGGCAGTGCACCCCCTCCCACGGCAACCGCAGCAGCTGTCCGGCGGCCTTCAGACGACAGCGGCACCGGCAGCAGATGGCCGAAGCAGGCGGACTGAAAACAGGGCACCGGCAGCCGCCCGCCATACACGGCCCGAAACCATCGCACGGCATCCGCAGGCAGCTTTCAGGCAAAACGGTATACCGGCCGCGCCACCGCATGTCCGTACGGGCACACAAAGGCCGGTCATACCAGCAGCGTCCCCGCCGAATCCAGCAGCGAAGCCGTTGCGCGGAGCCTGTGCACAGCGTCTACAGCGGTATGAGGCAGCAGCCGCGGCTATGCTCACCGGCGGCGTACAACATTTCCGCGTCTTTCACCAACACTCCGCTCAGACCGGGGCGCTTCCAGCTTTTCAGCCAGCGGGCGATCTGCTTTTCCGTTTTCAGCACGGGGGTGTGAAAATGCTGAGCCGGACGGACATGAGGCAACTGCGGCTCAAGCAATGCCGCCGCATCGGCAAGCAGATTGACCTGCCGCCACACAGGCAGCGGTGCCACCATATCCAGAATGCGGTACTGGCACAGGCTGTCCTTCACCCTTACCAGAATACCGTCCATGGAAGGCAGCGTGCCGGTTTCGGCGGCAATCCTTTCCGCTATCAGCCGCAACTGCGGTTTCAGATGCCCGGCAGCGGTTTCCACCACGCCTTCGGCGGTAAGGCATTCGTCAGTCCGGGCATCCCACAGCACCCTTGTGCCCATGTAGACCCCGCAATGAAACGTGCCGCCCAGATTTCCGCCCCGGGCGGCCATGAAATCTTCCAGCCGCTCAGCGGCATACATGGGCCTGAGGCCGCTGGCAGCCATTGTTGCTATATGCATGGTACTGTCTTCCTTATGGCAGAATGTGTCACCGGACTGTATCCGCAGCAGGCCCGCCGCGCAAGGCGTACCGGCGCGGGGCACCGGTCTTCCGCACCGGTCTGACCGGCGGCAGACACAAAAAAAGGGCGCGTTGCCGCGCCCTTCATAACCAGGAGGATACTAAGCCTTTTCAGGCTCGCGACCGCGCAGCAGCACACGCATCAGCATATACCCGCCGAAACCGGCCACAAACGAGGCACAAAGAATACTCATCTTGGCGGCCTCAATATGTGCAGGGTCTTCAAACGCCAGTGTGGCGATGAAAATGGCCATGGTGAAGCCGATACCGGCAAGCCAGCCGATACCGTAGTACATCCCCAGACCGACACCCTTCGGCAGCTTGGCGATACCGGTCTTTACCAGCAGCCACACCGCCAGCGTGACGCCGCCCTGCTTGCCCAGCAGCAGGCCGAAGAATATGCCGAGGGAAAGCGGTTCAAACAGCATACTCACCATTTCGGCGCTGACGGTGACACCTGCGTTGGCAAGAGCAAAGACAGGCATGATGAACCATGCCACCCACGGATGCAGGGCATGCTCAAGCCGCTGCAAAGGTGTGCCCGCCTTTTCGGTCAGCATTTCCACATGATGTATGGCATGCGATTTATCCTGACTGGCAAGCACAGGCGTATCGCCCTGAAGGGCGTTTTCAAACACGGAAAGCGCCTGACGGGCAGTACCGCGCAGAACAGCCGGTGCCAGTGCGGAGCGGGCCGGTATGGCCATGGCTCCCAGCACGCCGGCTATGGTGGCATGCACGCCGGATTTCAGCAGGGCAAACCACAGCACCAGCCCCACAAGCAGGTACGGGGTTACCCTGCGCACGCCCAGCCAGTTGAGCAGCAGCATGACCGCAAACGCCGCAAACCCCAGCATGAGAAAGCTGAACGACAGGTTTGCAGTATAAAAAAATGCGATGACCAGAATGGCACCCAGATCATCCACAATGGCCACTGCCGTAAGAAACACTTTGAGGCTAAGCGGTACACGGTCACCCAGAAGCGAAAGAATACCAAGGGCAAAAGCAATGTCGGTGGCCATGGGCACGCCCCAGCCGCTGGCGGCAGCGGTACCGCCGTTAAGCGCCAGATAAATGCCCGCGGGAACCAGCATGCCGCCTATGGCCGCGGCAATAGGCAGCGCTGCCTGCCTGGGCGATGCCAGTTCACCCGCCAGAATTTCGCGCTTTATCTCCAGTCCGACCACAAAGAAAAATATGGCCATCAGACCGTCGTTGATCCACAGGATAAGAGCTTTGGACAAGGCGTAGTCGCCGAAGCCCACGGTTACTTTATTGCTCCACAGCGCATGGTACGATGCAGAAAAGCCCGAGTTTGCCCATGCCAGCGCCAGCACGGTGGCGGCCATCAGCAGAATGCCGCTGGATGCCTCGATGGCAAAGAAACGCCTGAAAGGCGCCAGCAGTTTGTCGATGGGCTGGGGGGCGGCCCCGGGTATGTCGTGGTGTTGCATGTAGAAACCTCCCGTTGGTTGCTTTGATATGACCGGAAACTGGCATAGCCCTTTCTATCCCCCAAGCATCACTACAGAACGAAACAGCACCGTTGTACATGATTCAAATTAAGACAAAAAGAAACGTCGTCGATGATTTTTCCCCGCCTCCGGCAGGCACCGCACAATATACATCTGCCAGCGTACCTGATATAGTCAGCTATAGTCCATACTTCAGCCATCGGGCATGATTCTTTTTTTGCACCCCGCGGAGCCGTCCATGCCAGACTACCAAGCCGGATTATGCGCCATAGTCAAAGACGAAGACCTGTATCTGGAAGAGTGGCTGCACTATCACCGGCTGCTCGGATTCGAGCATTTCATATTGTTTGATAATGAAAGCGCCCGTCCGTTGCGCGACACGCTGCGGCACCATATCGAATCAGGGCTGGTCACCGTGCATGAGGTTGCCGGCAGAAGCATGCAGATTCCCAGCTACAGGCAATGCCTGCAGCAGCACGGTGCCCGCTTCCGCTGGCTGGCGTTCTTTGATCTCGACGAATTTCTGGTACTGAAAGCCCATCAGGATGTCCGGCTGTTTCTGGCAGAATACAACGACTATGCCGCCGTGGCCCTGCACTGGGTTCCTTTCGGGTCCGGAGGGCACATCGTGCGGCCGCACGGGCTGGTCATCGAAAATTATACCCAGACACTGCGGGATGAACAGAAAAGGCTGCATGTCAAATGCATCGTACGGCCCGACCGCACAACCGATGTCCGCGACCCGCAC
The DNA here is from genome assembly GCF_000482745.1 of Oleidesulfovibrio alaskensis DSM 16109. Classification (NCBI taxonomy): domain Bacteria; kingdom Pseudomonadati; phylum Thermodesulfobacteriota; class Desulfovibrionia; order Desulfovibrionales; family Desulfovibrionaceae; genus Oleidesulfovibrio; species Oleidesulfovibrio alaskensis. The sequence continues at coordinate 166,021 of NZ_AXWQ01000013.1, forward strand.
TGCTTCCGCTTCTGCGCGGGCAGCCACTGCGTGGACGAAAACCGCATGCCCGTCACTAACGCGCTGGCCCCTTTCACCGCCGGCACTGCGCAGCTGAACCACTACCACTACAAATCACAGCAGGATTATGAAGAAAAAATGAACAAAGGAAGGGCGGATAATTTTGCCCTCAGCAGCAGCCGCAGCCTGCAGGAATTTTATGAACAGGCAGCCGAAGACGGCGCAAAGGACTACACGGCACTGCGGCGTGCCCCTCTGGTGCATGCCGCGGTCAAAGGACCGCTGACTTCCGCAACGCAGCACATCACCCTGCGGCAGGTTAACGGCATGAAGCTGTATGAAATTGTCGAACACATCAGAGACAGCCTGACCCGCGGTGATGCGGCCGGTGCGCTGCTGTACGTCATTCTGGCCGAAGAGCGCTACGGACAGGTACCTGAATATCTGCATGCCGCCACGCTGGCACTGCTTGCGGCGGGCAGACCCGAAGCCGCTCTTGCCACAGCCTGCACGCTCATACGCGTGCAGCCTTCGGCGCCGTCTTACTACCAGCTGTTTCTCACCCAGCTGAAAAACGGACAAAAAGAAGCCGCGGCAGCCACAGGCCTGTACCTGAAGCATACATACGACATTTTCAATATGCCGCCCGATGCAACGCTGGCTGAGCTGCAACGGCATGACAAAGCGCTGGGGCTGGGCATCTGGCCCGCAGACGCCGCAACCGTCTGACACATGCCACTCCGGTTTCCGGCGGGTGCTTTTTCTTGCTGCCCCGCACAGACCCTGCCTGCATAACAGCCTGTCTCTGAATGATGACCGGTTACAGACGCTGTCTGTCCAGAGTCCGGCAATTGACGGCTTCGGCCAGTCCGGCACAGGTTATGGCATCGTGCCCGGCAAGGTCTGCGATGGTGCGCGCAATGCGCAGAATGCGGGTATAGGCGCGGGCGGAAAGAGCCAGCGCGCTGACCGCTTTTTCCAGAAAGACATGCTCTGCAGAGCCCAGCCGGCAGTATTCTTCCAGCCACCGGCCGGAAAGGTCGGCATTGGTCACACACGGTGTGCCCTGATACCGTTTGTCCTGCCGTTCACGGGCCTGCAGAATGCGCTCGCGCATGGCAGCAGAAGAATCCCCCCTGCCGGTATGGCGCAGGTCATCGTACTGCACGGCAGGCACTTCCACATGCAGATCAATCCGGTCAAGCAAAGGCCCTGAAAGACGCGAACGATAGCGCTGTATCTGAGCCGCCGTGCAATGGCACACATGGCGATCATCGGAAAGATACCCGCAAGGACAGGGGTTCATGGCCGCCACCAGCATAAAATCCGCGGGATAGCTTAACGACAGGGCCGCGCGTGAGATGGTTACCGTGCCGTCTTCCAGCGGCTGACGCATAACCTCCAGCACACTTTTACGAAACTCCGGCAACTCGTCCAGAAACAGCACGCCCCTGTGTGCCATGGAAACTTCGCCCGGACGCGGATGCGTACCGCCACCCACCAGTCCGGGGTCTGATATGGTATGATGCGGGGTGCGGAACGGCCGCTGTGTTACCAGCGCGGTTTCAGCCCCCAGCTGTCCCGCCACGGAATAAATCTTGGTCACCTCCAGCGCCTCGGTAAACGAAAGCGGTGGCAGAACAGTGGGAATACGCTGCGCGAGCATGGTCTTGCCACTGCCGGGAGGGCCGATCATCAGCAAGTTGTGTCTTGAATACCCGAAAGCCTCTTGATATGTTTCGGCCTTCAGAAAGAAGAAGGAGGAGGAACAAATCAACTATGGCAGTCGATAACACACACAACCCACATACTCATGACCATACGGCGACGACCGCCACCACCAGCAACACAGCAACCGCGCACTATAGCCACCTCAAGCCCAAGGCATACAGCTATCTCCGCTTCTCAACTCCCGACCAGATGAAAGGCGACAGCTTCAGGCGACAGACTGAATTAAGTCGCAAGTACGCCGAAGAAAATGGCTTGGACCTCGACGACACTCTAACTTTTCAAGACCTAGGTGTTTCAGCTTTTCGCGGAAAAAACGCCGAAGAAGGTGAACTAGGTGCGTTCATTGAAGCTGTGGACCAAGGGAAGGTCAAGCGCGGTTCTTTCTTGCTTGTCGAAAGCCTCGACCGTCTTTCACGACAATCGCCATACAAGGCTTTCCTTCAGTTCTCAAACATCCTTAACAGGGGCTTGAGCATCGTCACCCTTCAGGATGGAAAGGTTTATTCAGCAGGGAGCAACGGCAACGATTTGGCTTTCTCCGACCTCATGGTTTCAATTGCCGTGATGCAACGCGCCTATGAAGAATCACTAACTAAGTCGCGCCGCTTGTCTGAAGTATGGAAGGCCAAGCGGAGAAAAGCCGCTGACGGTTCATTGAAGCTGACTTCACGCTGTCCTGAATGGCTCAAACTCGACAAGAAGAACAACACGTTCCACGTCATTGAAGAGCGCGCCGCCATTGTCCAACGTATATTTGAAATGACCTTGGACGGCATAGGCAAGCGCGTCATTGCCGCCACATTCAATGCTGAAGGAATAAAACCGTTTGGACGTGGCAAAGGCTGGCACTACTCATACGTGACCAAGATTCTTGAGAATGAGGCGACTATAGGACGTTACCAGCCACACAAGATGCAAGAGGTTCAGGGGAAGAGAAAACGTGTTCCGGTAGGTGAACCCATTGAAAATTACTTCCCCGCTGTTATCAGTGAAGAAACATTTCTCAAGGCAAAGCGTATGCGGAAGGAAAGAAAGATAGCAGGGGCTAACGTGGGAAACAGGTATTCCAATCTTTTTTCAGGGCTTGCCGTGTGCGGCGTATGCGGCAGTGTGATGCACTTCGAGAACAAGGGAAAGCCGCCTAAAGGAGGTACTTACCTTGTCTGCTCTACCTGCGGCGTTCCGGTGGCGTGTACAGGGTGCGCGGCAAGTTCAGAGACAAGTTCTTCGCAGAGCGCATTAGCCCATTCAAAGGCTTTGTGACCATCATCGCCCTCGATGGTGGCAAAGAGAAGATGGTTGAGCTGTATCTCGATGGCAAGCTGACCATGCGAAGAGGTTTCGAGCATGCTCACGAGCGATTCTTTGACGAACTGGACTTCTAGAGAAATCGCTCAAATTTGCCGCATAACGAATGAAAAGAGCCGGATAAAACCATTGGCCCTGTCCGGCTCTTTTTCGTTCTTAGCAGGCGAAATTCACGCAAATTCCAGCAAGTAAAATCATAGGAGAGAGACCATGACCACCACCAAAGCCATTGCCAATCAGATTGTACGATTCGAAACTGTAACGTGATTGCCAGTCATATAGGCGAAGAAGCAGTTAACGAATTGAAAAGGCTGGTCGAAAGTTCCCCTTGGCCAGCCTTTATATTTCACAGCGAGCCTGAAACCCATTTGGCACAAACAGACGCTATATATTCTGTTTTACAGTGTATTACCAGAATGTTGCGCAATTTTAGCGACTCTATCTTGACACGTCGTTCTTTAGATTTATTCATGCTGTGCTGACCATAATTTTAAACTCTTCAAGGAGGACGCTATGATGGTTTCTAAGCTGAATCCATGGAACTGGTTTAAGAAGGAAAGCGAACAGGAAAAGACCCTTCCGGTTAAGCAGACGGAACGGGGAGCAAGGGAATACGCTTCTCCGCTTGACCACTTCCACGCAGAATTCGACCGTATGGTTGATTCGATGTTCTCTGGCTTTGGAATGCCTTCGCCTCGCCGCTTGTTCGACGCCGCCAGCCCGATGCTTGGCAAGTCTGTCATCAAGCCGAAAGTCGATATTTACGGCACTGACAAAGAGTATGTTGTTGAAGTGGATCTTCCCGGCATCGAAGAGAAAGACCTGTCTGTTGAACTGAAAGACGACGTGCTGATTCTCTCTGCGGAAAAGAAGCATGAAGAGAAAACAGAAGAAAAGGGCTACTACCGCGTTGAACGCTCTTACGGTTCCTTCCGCCGGGTGCTCAATGTCCCTGATGATGCGGACAAGGAAGGCATAAACGCCAAGTTGAACAAGGGCGTGTTGCGAATCACCATGCCGCGAAACAAGGCCATTGAAACAGAATCCCGCAAGATTGCGATTGAAAGTTCGAAAGAGGACTAACCTGACAAGGGCATCTTAAAGAAACAAGAGCATTTTTGATTCCATAGTCACTTAGACGATACAACCCCGAAGGCTGGTGAGGACGATGATCCTCGCCAGCCTTTCTTTTTTGAAAATCAAGAACGTGAAGGAGAAAACTGATGAATACTGCGACTGTGACCAACTCCCTTGTGATGCTTCTGGACGACAAAGCCATGACTACGAGCCTCAAGGTGGCGGAGATGTTCGGGAAGGCGCACAAGGATGTGTTGAGAGCTATACATAATCTCAGCTGCTCGGATGAATTTATAGAGCGCAATTTTGCGCCCAATGAGTACGAGTTCAATGTTGGCTTCGGAATAAAGAAGGCTCCGATGTACCTCATGACCCGCGACGGATTCACTTTCCTCGCAATGGGCTTCACTGGCAAACGTGCTGCTCAGTTCAAAGAGAAGTACATCGAAGCCTTCAACCGCATGGAAGCCGAACTGATGAAGCGACAGGTGAATGCCCTGCCCGACTTTACCAATCTTGTTGAAGCCGCTCGTGCGTGGGCTGATCAGGTCGAACAGAAGATGGTTTACGAAGCACAGGCCAAAGCCCTCGTCCCCTAGATTGCAAACAGACAAGAGTTTCTTTGAATGTACTGAGAGGAGCATCACGAAGGGGGCAAAACGTCCCCTTCAAATAACTAGCTCAAGATATACCAGCCGATTTTGGTGCAAAAATCTGAGCGGGTTTACAACGTTATGAAAAGCGAAAAGCCCCCCCATGCCCTTTGTGTGCGCTGAATGGGCGAGGTGTTTCAACCGCTGAAGACTGCAAGGCGTACTTCTCGCCGCGCCATGTGTGTGATGCACTCGGTGTTAGCTGGCCTCGTCAGTTCAGAAAGATCAAGGAAGATCATGTGCTTGAGGGAGTTGTTGCCATTTCGGAAACAACTGGATGTGACGGCAAGACCTACAAGATGTCCATGCTCCCTATCGAGTTCGCCAACTGTGGCCGAAATGACCATGGTTACCACTGGCGGCTGATGGGTACTTTCGAGATGCGTTACCGAAATGGCAACGCAGCTTCCCGGCTCCAGTCAACGTGTGAAGATCATGGCTGATCCGGTACTCTCGACCACCGTTACCAATTCGGTAACGAAGCGTTATGGAAATCATCACGGTACATCCTTGTTCCATCTCAAAAGGTATACCTTGTGGAACATACATGCCATTGCCTGAAAACCCGCTTTGTTCCGTGTCTCAAAACCTCGCAATCTCATTTCTTGACACACCTTCTCGAAAAGTCTAGTCCTTCTGTTACACGATGAGCACAGAAGGAGGAAACAGGAATATGGCTCATGTTGGATACATCCGTGTTAGCTCAATCGACCAGAACACTGACCGCCAGCTTGCTGACCTTGATTGCAACTTGGTGGAAGTATTTGAAGAGAAGGCAAGTGCCGCAACGTCTAAGCGGCCTAAGCTGGAAGAGTGCATGAGGTTTGTCCGCAAGGGCGATACGCTCCACGTCCATTCAATAGACCGCCTTGCCCGTAACCTTGACGACCTGCTCACGCTCCTAAAGAAGTTCATAGGTAAGGGCGTCGCCGTTCAGTTCCACAAAGAGGGGTTAAACTTCACAGGCGAAGACAACCCATTCCAAACGCTCCAGCTTCAAATCATCGGAGCCGTCGCCCAGTTTGAACGCTCCATCATCAAGGAGCGACAAAGGGAAGGTATTGCCAAGGCACAAGCCAAGGGAAAACACTGCGGCAGAAGGGCCAAATTGACGCCAGAACAGGCCGAAGAGCTTCGACATAGGGCAACAGTCATGGGCGAAGAAAAAAAGGCGTTAGCGGCTGAATATGGCATAAGCAGGCAGACCTTATACCGCGTCATCGCTGAATCCAATTAACATGCTGAAATATTTAAATAATCAATTAGGTTGCACTAATGAGGGGAGAAGCGGAAACTGCTCCTTTTAAGCATCCTAATAACATGTTGAAATTACAGTAGAATCAATTAGGTTGCACTAAAAAGGGGAGAGAACGCTCCGCGTCTCACTCTGTCAGACCATCTTCAAGGTTACGCCTATCCCAAATAGACGACCTCTCTCCTACACTTTCATTCTTGGTAAGGCCGGAGAACACTAGCCCGACACAGCAGTGTTCTTCGGCTTTTCATATTGTGACGACTTGTGACAACGACAAGAAGGAAAGAGCTGAACTTAAGATCAACTATAGTGACAGCTAAGGAACAAGGGGAAGTAGGCAGACAAAGAAGAAGAGGAAAGAAGACACCTAAGTCATACAGCAGTGAACATAACGTGAACTGAAGTAACGACAGTGTAACCTAGGTTTCAACCTACCCAATGGCCCTACCCACTCCAACAAGTAAGACATCCTAAGTATAACTTAAGAAGCAACCTAAGTGTGAAGACAGGATTAAGGGAAGTAGTAGGATAGGGAGAAGAAGAAAGGGTGAAGACTTAAGTCAAACTTAAGACGACTATAAGTATATATAGGGGAGTGGCCAGGTATCAAAAATAGAGAAACTTGTCAAGGGAAAGCATGGTAGTTTTGATTCTTTTTGTGTACGCCTTCACAGCTACCTACCTCATAGCAACCCTTTAACAGTGTATCAAGATTGAGTAGGAGACAGGTCTATGTGTGAACCAGCTTCAGCTACAGCGGGAACCACTGCCGCAGTAGGTGGAACCACAGCAGGCACTACTGCCACAGCGTCTACGATTACAGCGTCTCAAATGTTCATGTACTCCCTAGCCATTGCCGCCGCTTCTACAGCCGCCAACATGGTCGCTCAAAGTGAACAGGCGAATGCCATGAACTCATATCAAAGCGAAATGGCAGACAATTACAACAAGACAGCGGTCAAGAACGCCGAACTCGCCAACAAGGATTACATCGAACAGACAGCCGCTGAAAGCAT